>CAIVCR010000078.1 GCA_903904515.1 uncultured Bacteroidia bacterium | reverse complement strand
GTTTCACTTTACCTCTGAGTTTTAGGATTCGTTTCAAAAGGTTATCTTTGAAAAAAGATAAAAATAATGGATTTTAAACATTAAGAAATTAGGGGTGGAATATCCCGAGCTTGACTATACCAAAGCTCTTGATTTTTTAATGATGACCATCAATAGTCTCAAAGAAACCACAGAAGAATAATTTATTGCCGGTAAATTTTTCGCAATTTGCAAAAAGATCATAAATTTGCACCCTACCAGTACCTACCAGTTGGGCTGCAAATTTTAAAACTACCGCTATGACTAAGAATCTTTTTTTATTGGGACTCCTAATCCTGATTGCCATGACCGGGAATAGTCAGACTCAAACAGTTCCTTTTAACGATAAACTGCCACACGATTGGGAAAATCAGGCAGTTTCTGAAATTAACAGGGAGACTCCACATGCGTCTTTGATGCCTTTCGATTCCCAGGAGAAGGTTGTTGCAAACGATTTTTCAACTTCCCCTTTTTATAAATCGCTCAATGGTCGGTGGAAATTTAGCCTGGTAACCAAACCAGCTGATCGTCCTTCACAGTTTTTTCAGCAGAAATTTGATGATAGCACCTGGAAATTAATCGATGTTCCCTCTAACTGGGAGCTCCAGGGTTATGACTATCCCATTTATACCAATATCAAGTATCCACATGCTGCTACTCCTCCAACCATTCAGCAAAATTATAATCCGGTGGGTTCCTATCGTATGGAATTTGAAACACCTTCAGACTGGAATGGGAAAGAGATTATCCTCCATTTTGGTGCGGTAAGTTCGGCGATGTATGTTTGGGTAAATGGTCAGGAGGTTGGGTATAGCGAAGACAGCAAAACTCCTTCCGAATTTAACGTTACCAAATATCTGAAAAATGGTAAAAATCTCCTGGCTGTCCAGGTTTTTCGCTGGAGCGATGGTTCATACCTTGAAGATCAGGATTTTTGGCGAATGAGCGGAATTACGCGTGACGTCTACCTGGTGGCAAGAAATCCGGTCCATGTTTTTGATTTCGGCGTGAAATCGGGTCTTGATAAACTTTATAAAGATGGGATCTTCGGGCTAAATGCCACCCTTCGGAATACAGGAAAAGAGACCAAAGAGGTCACCCTGGAGATGCAACTGCTCGACGGAAACCAAAAGGTCCTGGAGTATTCGACAAAAATAAGTGTTCCAACTGGCGTTCAATCGGTTAATTTTGATGGTAATCTTCCCAATGTGAAGCGATGGAGTGCTGAAACGCCTAATCTGTATCAGCTTATCATTACTGAGAAAGATGAAACTGGTAAGATCATTGAATCGTTAGGATGTAAGGTGGGCTTCCGAACTGTAGAAATCAAAAACGGGAATCTGCTCGTGAATGGAGTGCGGATTCTTGTCAAAGGGGTGAATATGCACGAGCACAACGAATTAACCGGTCATGTTCAGGATGTTGAAACAATGATCAAGGATATTGCCACAATGAAGAAGTTTAATGTGAATACGATGCGTTGTTGTCATTATCCGCAGCCTGAGAAATGGTACGAACTTTGCAATAAATATGGCCTCTATCTGATTGATGAGGCAAATATTGAATCGCATGGGATGGGATATGGAAAAGAGTCGCTTGCCAAGGATTCATCATGGTTTGACGCCCATCTTTTCAGAACCCGCAATATGTTTAACCGGGATAAAAATAATCCGGCAGTCATTATCTGGTCTTTAGGCAATGAAGCGGGCGACGGAACCAATTTTATCAAAACTTACGCATGGTTAAAATCCCAGGATAATTCACGGCCAGTTCAGTACGAACAAGCAAAGATGACATCCCATACCGATATTTATGTCCCAATGTATGCGAGGATTGAGCAGATGGTTAAATATTCGGATGAACATAAGGACAAACCTTTGATTCAGTGTGAATATGCTCATGCTATGGGAAACAGCACAGGAAACCTGCAGGATTACTGGAATGCCATTGAATCGCATAAACAGCTTCAGGGTGGTTGTATTTGGGATTGGGTTGATCAGGGTTTGCTGACTACCAACGAAAAAGGGGAGAAATATTGGGCATATGGGGGGGACTTTGGTCCAAAAGACGTATGGACCGATGGCAATTTTAACTGTAACGGCCTCGTTGATGCAAACCGAAATCCACATCCGGGCTTGTTTGAAGTAAAGAAGGTATATCAATATGTTGGATTTAAAGCCATTGATCTTAAGTCCGGAAAGTTTGAAATTAAAAATAAGTACGATTTCCTGAACCTTTCCAGTTTCAGTTTTGACTGGCGTGTTGAGGCAGATGGAATCAAAGTTGCGGAGGGGAAACTTTCCGGTTTAAATGTTCCCGCACACGAGAAAACAATCCTCACAGTTCCGTTAAATCTAAAACCTGAACCAGGGAAAGAATATTTTATAATATTCAGCGCCAAAACAATACAGGCAACAGACCTGATTCCGTCCGGTCATGAAGTGGCGTATGAGCAATTTAAATTACCAATACAGATTGCCCCTGTTGCAGCTTTGCACAAAGGTAAACTGACATTAACCAAGGATGCGGGTCAGGCCCGGATTACAGGTGGTTATTTTGCGGTAGTCTTTGATTTAGTCAGAGGGAATATCAATAGCCTTGTACTTGACGGGAAGGAGATGCTTAATGAAGGGAGAGGACCAGTACCCAATTTCTGGAGGGCCCCGACCGATAATGATTTTGGCAATGGGCTCGATAAGCGATGCAAGGTATGGCGCAAAACAGGCGATAACCGAAAATTGAGTAGCACCAGCGTGAAACAGATGTCCGACAACGTGGTTTTAGTGACACTTTCGTTTGATTTGCCAGGACTTAAAGGGGAGACAATCGCTAAATACGAATCGGTTTACAAGGTTTTTGGCGACGGTGAAATTGAGGTTGTGAATAAATATACAGCCATAAATGGAAATTTGCCCGAGATTCCCCGAATGGGAATGAACCTTCAGCTTGCCCGTGAGTATGAGAATATGCAATGGCTGGGTCGCGGACCGCAGGAAAATTATTGCGACAGATATACTGGTGCTCTTGTCGGGCTCTATGATGGCAAGGTGAAAGATCAGTACTGGGCCTATATCCGTCCCCAGGAAAATGGAAATAAAACGGATATTCGTTGGGTTTCATTTTTGAATAATGAGGGTAATGGATTGTTGGTTATTGGATTACCTCTGTTAAGCGTAAGCGCTCACCATAATTTGGTTGAAGATTTTGAATCACCTGTTCGTACTGTTGGCCGCATCTATGATGGACAGGTTGTTGTAAACCGGCATACAAATGATGTTAAGGAGCGGAACCTGGTCTCCGTTAATCTTGACTACAAACAGATGGGAGTAGGGGGTGATGACAGCTGGGGTGCCCGGACCCATCCCGAATATCTGCTCAAAGATAAATTGTATAATTATTCATTCCGATTAAGGTTGATTCAGAAGGGTAACGATCTCAACTCAATGGCAAGAACTGTCCGAGCAGATAAATGATATTTGTTCAATAAAAAAGCTCCGGTACCTCACACAGGTGTCGGAGCTTTTTTGATCTGTATCATAACTTGGATAGGAAATGCCACTATTGGATTTCGCTTTTGCCAAACTGAGACTGGATCATTAATTTTTCGATAGCGTAATCATCCCTCTTCGCAGAGTCATCTTCTCCAAATACAGCAGTCGTTGATTCAATAATTGTATTCAGGAAATCAACTACCTGGTTGTCAATATATAAAAATTCATCAGATACCACTCCCTGTTGGTGGATGGCCTCCGCAAGCTCATCCTCAACCTCGCTTAATTTTTTAATTAAAAATCGGAAATCGGAAATCAAAATCATAATAAATCCTTTATCAATAAAATCCTCCAGATTTTCTTCCAATCGGTTAATCAACTTCATACAGCTTCGTTGAATCTCCCAGACACATTTTTTATTTAATGTTTCCCTAAGGTCATTTAGCCTGAAATCGGCAACCCGGAGTCCTGTGATCGGAAAATTCCTCTGAAGATAGGTCTGGAGAATATCCAGTAACGGGTTGAAATTGCTAATGAGTGTCCCAATTTTCTCTTTCGCCAGCATGATCTGACCATTATCTGTTTGAGAATCGGCTAGATTAATTAACCTGTTAACCTTCTCCTCAAAGGTGGTGAGGAATTCATAATTGAATTTGGGGGAGTATTTTTCAAAATACGATTTATCCCGCTTAAAGCTATTCAGTATCCGATCAGCCAAAACGGGGATTTCTGATGGATTAAAATAGGAATTGGCTTGCTTCATAATACAATTTTTTAAATGATATATAAAGAAATAGCCAGAGCAAGGTTTTACTACCAGAAAACAAACCGGTAATTTCAATCCGTAATCAGAATAATTATCCGGAAAGAAAGCGATCGGTCAATTTTGGTAAATCAGGATGCCTAAATATAGCTCAAAAATGGTCGAATTCCAAATGTTACTGCGGTATTTATACTTTTTAAGTATTAATTAACGTATAAATAATCGTTGTTTTGGAACAAATTAGGGCGTCGGGCGTTTACTTTTAATATAATAAATGTCGAAAGATTTAATCTGTTTGGGTTGATATTCCTTAATAAACAAGGGAAACTTAAGGAGATCAAATCAGCCCTTAAAAAATAAATTTAAAATATGATACGCAAATCGGTTAGTCTGGCAGTAATACTGGTAGCAATAGCTTTGGGGGGATTAAAAGGTTCAACTAAAAACAATATGATTATGGAGCAAAAGGATGGAGTGTCAAAGAGTGTAGTTTTTGCAGGTGGATGTTTTTGGTGTACCGAGGCTATTTTCAGTCAGCTCAAAGGGGTGGAAAAAGTTGTATCCGGATATTCTGGTGGCAAAGTGGTCAATCCTACTTATAACGAGGTGTGCACCGGAACAACCGGCCATGCAGAATGCACCCGGATAATTTACGATCCGGCACAGATTACCTTTGCAGAACTGCTGGAAGTTTTTTGGACAACGCACGATCCGACTACACTCAACAGACAAGGTGCTGATCACGGGACACAATATCGCTCGGCTATTTTTTATACAGATGAGGATCAAAAACAGCAGGCAATTGCCTATAAAGCTAAGCTTGAAAAGGAAAAAATATGGGATCACCCCATCGTGACAGAAATTACCAGTTTCGAAAAGTTCTATCCGGCTGAGGATTACCATCAATCTTATTATTCAAACAATGGGGATCAGGGGTATTGCCGGATTGTAATTACCCCCAAACTTGAGAAATTTAAAAAGATATTTGCCAGCAAGCTAAAGAAAAAATAGTCGCCAGTCGCCAGCCGCCAGTTGCCAGTTGCCAGCTGCCAGTAGCCAGCTGCCAGTAGCCAGCTGCCAGTAGCCAGCTGCCAGTAGCCAGCTGCCAGTCGCCAGTCGCCAGTCGCCAGCCGCTTATTCCCGGTTTACAATCAACTCGTCGAGCGATCTTTTCGGAACATAGTGAACGCCATTTTCGTCTCTGTAGTATTTAATGTCGCCATTACTGCCTACACCGGTGATCTGAACTGTTTCGACGGGTTTTCCCAAAGCTACTACGTCAATGATTTTAAAATAGTCAGGAAGCTGAAGAATTTCAGACAACTTCAGCTTATTGATAGATTGGATAATACACCCGCCCAGCCCTTTTTCAACCGCTCCGAGCAGGATATTTTGCATTGCGATTCCGTCATCACAAAAATAGTTGTCCGAAATGCGGTGGTCCAGCAAGACAACAATATAGGCTGAAGGACGCTCCCCTTTTTCAGGCCCTGGCCAATCCTTGAAGTATCCCGCCCAGGCAAGGGTAGTAAAGATCTGTTCGTTTAAACTCTTCTCATGGCTTAAAAAATATTTTAACGGTTGTCCGTTTCTTCCGGAAGCTGCTAGTCTGGCAAGTTCAATCAATTCACGCAGCGTGGCTGGGTCAATCATAAATGACTCGTCAAACCTTCTGTAGCTGCGATTATTCCGCGCTAATTCTTTAAAGTTCATAACGTTTAAATTTTTGTTCTGACATTCTTTCCGTGAAGCAAGGTAAGAATTTCTAAAGTGACTTTTATTACCCGCTACAATTTGGTAAGTTTGCGAAAGTTATTAAAATTAGTAAACTGTCAATCTAATTGAATGGAGATCTTTCTGATTCTTCTGGTGGGATGTTTTTCGGGAATGGTAACCGGGTTAACGGGAGCATCGGGCGTGATGGTTGTTATCCCATTAATAACAATACTTTTTAAATTCCCCATCCATGAAGCGATTGGTACGAGTCTGGTCGTTGATGTCCTAACCTCTTTAATGATCTCTGTTACCTATTTTAAAAACGACAATATTGCCCTTAAATCGGCGGCATTGGTTGCGATTTCGTCAGTGGCGATGGCGCAGATCGGTGCGAGGCTTTCTGAGAAAATGCCTGAACGAGGACTCGATTCGGGATTTTCGTTTGTCCTTATTGTTTTGGCATTGATCATCTGGCAGACAGGAATCAAAAGGGACAAGTCCCCTGTAGCCCCATTTAATCTGTCGGATCATAAATCCCCGTTGTGGCGCATCCTTTTATCTGTTCTGCTGGCAGGTGGAAGCGGTTTCATGACCGGATTTATAGGAGCCGGAGGGGGAACAAATATTTTATTGATCCTTTTGTTTGTGAATCGGTTTCCGATGCATAATGCCCTGGGAACCTCAATCCTGATCATGTCGTTTACCGCCTTATCTGGGGTAATCGGTCATGCCTCGTTAGGAAATGTGAATCTGATGACCGGGATAGTTCTCGCAATAAGTGCAATTCCCACCGGAATTTATTGCGCCCGGTTTGCCAGCAAGATCAGCGAAAGATCCCTTTCACGCCTGATGGGGGCTGTTTATCTGATTTTAGGGGTTGTAATGATTATGGTTAATTTTAGAAATTCATAAGTCGCAGTTTCGCAATGTCATGCTGAATTAAACGGCCTTGTTTATCCTGCAAAACTTTCTGTTTTCAGGTTGCCGGTGTGATCAAAAACCAACCCAAAATTTCAAATGGCTTTTCTTTAAAGATATTTCTGCCGCTGTGTGATATTTCGAACCTTCATGCGAATAATACAGAAAGTAATACGGTAATCCTTTACACTACTAGATAAACGCAACATAAAAAGAGCATGAATTTGCAAGATAAATCCAGCCGGTTTCTCTCTCTGATCGAATCCAATAAGGGAATCATTTACAAGGTAACTAACTTGTATTGTAAGGATTTTGAAGACAGAAAAGATCTGGTGCAGGAGATTATCCTGCAATTGTGGAAGTCATTTGAAAACTACAATGAACGATTTAAACATTCAACGTGGATTTATAAAATCGCGTTGAATGTTTCAATTTCGTTTTACCGAAAGGAAAGCAGAAGAAAAGAGATCTCGAATCCTTTTTCTGACGGCATTTTTAATGTTATGGATATTCAGCAGGATGGTGAATCAGGCGCGAACATCGCATTATTGGAATGCTTTATTTCCGAATTAAGGGAGTTGGACAAGGCTTTGGTATTACTCTACCTGGAGGAGAAGAGTCAGAAGGAGATATCCGAAATAATTGGGATCTCTGAAACCAATGTGGCAACAAAGATTGCGAGGATAAAAGTATTGCTCAAACAAAAGTTTTCACTTCTTAAAAAGGAATAAGATGGAAGAGAGAGAGATTATCAGTCTGTGGAAAGCACAAGATGCTAAAATTGAACAAGTATTGACAATAAACAAACAATTGTTGAAAGAGGCAATTGGTCAAAAGGCGCAATCGGCTCTTAGGTCGCTGACGTTTCTGTTGACATGGGGCATAATCTTATTTGTTATTTATATCGTCATATTAGGAAATATTTTATTCTGGGCAGTTTCAACCTACTCATCAGGAGTAAGTTATTTCATCCTGTCTTTGTCTGCTATATTTCTCATAAATATTAAAGGATTAAGCGATTATATCCGACACTTGTACATGGCAAACCATGTCAATTATGAAGGAAGTGTATCAGAAATCCAAAAGAGTCTCACCCTGCTTCAATTATCTGTTATTCAGCATTCAAGAACTATGTTTTTACAGGTTCCATTCTTTTCAACGCTATTCCTGAGCATAAATTGGATGGTGCATTCTCCAGGTTTGAGTTATATTGTTTTTCAGGTAAGCTTGACAGGAATATTTATTTACGGTACATACTGGCTGTACAGAAACCTTACGATTGCTAATTTGGACAAAAAGTGGCTGCAACTATTGATCTCCGGATCCGGAGGGAAGTCGGTGATGAAGGCACTGGCATTTTATAAGGAGCTGGAGGAGTATAACCACGTTGATCTCTAGCCACTACCTGAATGTAATTTTCAGTTGTCATGTTTGATTAATTGGTTTCTGATCAATGCAACATCCTGTTTGAGCTGGTTGAGGGTACTGGCCAGATTGGCAGGCGAAATCTCCCCGGAAGGTAACTCGTCACTGATATAATGGATAAATCGCCAGATTTCGCGGATTTCAATTACTGCAAGTTCGTATGGTTTGTAGATGAAATTTAGCGAGATCAGGTTGATTTTTCCCTCTTCCCTGATTCTGGTTTCAATTATCTTAAAGACAATCCCCTCGTCAAGTGTCAGCACAATACACGCTTCACCATTTTTTAATGTACTCCAGTCCTGAACAAACTCACCGGTTATCCACGCCCCGTCGGGAATGGGCAACATCGAATCGCCGCTGATCTGGAAGGTGCGGTATTTGCGCTCGGGAGAGAGAAACGGGAGTTGAAATACGGGGAGGTTACGGACGAATTCAGGATCGGCAAAGCCGCGCGTGTAACCCGCTTTGGCCTTTTCGGTTACCAGTTCAATATTTTCGTTGTTAGCGCTGTCCACCGTTGTGGTGAGGATCCGTAATTTGGATCCTTTTACAAACACGTCGAATCCGCTCTCCAGCTGGCGCAGTTCGCTCTCTCTAAGCTTTGACAGATCAACTTTGATCAGTGTATCTATTGAGATTCCGAAATATTCGGAATAGGCAATCAGTTGCTGGACCCCCGGTTGTGCCACCCCGTTTTCGTAACCACTCAGAGTGGGGCGTTTCATGTTTAACGCAAAGGCTACTTCGTCCTGTGTCCGTCCCCGCCGTTTGCGCATCAGTCTGATGTTTGAATTGAAATACATGGTGTGAGTTATGAGTTATAAGATATGAATTATGAGTTATGAGATGTGCTAATAATGTTTAATTAGCACATTGGCACATTAGCACATTTTCAAATCGCCGAATTGCCTCATTGTCTTTTTTTTTATTTATTAATAACAATCACTTTAAATAATGATTATATTATAACCGGAAATATGATTAAAAACTAATCAAATTTAATTCATTTTTCGCAGAAATAAAAGTTTTTGATAAAAAAATAAAAAATAAGTTATGCAAGAGATCAGTCAGTTATCGAATAAGACAGTCGTTCACTACGATCTCGACACTTTTTTTGTCTCGGTCGAACGGCTGCAAAACAGCAAGCTCATCGGCAAACCGGTGATTATCGGAGGGAGCTCCGATCGTGGTGTGGTGGCGAGTTGCAGCTACGAATCCCGGTTATTTGGTGTCCGTTCGGGGATGCCCATGAAGCTGGCGCGGCGCCTGTGTCCCGACTCTTTTCAGATCCGCGGCGACATGGAGAGTTACAGCCGTTATTCGGATGTGGTGACGCAGATCATAGCCGAGCGGGCCCCGGTGTACGAAAAGGCCTCCATTGATGAGCATTACCTCGATATTACGGGGATGGACCGTTTTTTCGGATGTATGAAATGGGCTCACGAATTGCGTCATACAATTATTAAGGAGAGCGGTCTCCCCATTTCGTTTGGTCTGTCGGTGAATAAAACAGTCTCTAAGATTGCCACAGGCGAAGCTAAGCCGAACGGGGAGAAGGAGGTCCCCCAACGTGCGGTCCGGCCGTTTCTCGATCCCCTTTCGATCCGGAAAATCCCCATGGTGGGCGCCAAAACATATCATCTGCTCCGTTCAATGGGGATCGAAACAATCCATACACTCGCCGAAATTCCCATCGAGATGATGCAACAGGTGCTGGGTGAAAACGGAATCATTATGTGGAAGAAGGCGCACGGGATCGACAACACGCCGGTTAAGCCCTATTCGGAACAAAAATCGATCAGTACCGAGCGGACCTTTGAACAGGATACTACCGACGTCAATTTCCTGGAGCAGCTTATCGTGGGGATGACCGAAAAGCTTGCCTTTCAGCTCCGGAAACAGCAGAAGATGACTTCCTGCGTCACGGTAAAGATCAAGTATTCAAATTTTGATACGTATAGCCAGCAACTGAGGATTCCTTACACCCAGTTCGATCATACGCTGCTTGCAACGGCGAAGGATCTTTTCCGGAAACTTTATCAGCGGCGAATGTTGATCCGTCTGATCGGAGTCCGGTTCAGCCACCTGGTTAGCGGCACCCAGCAACTCGATCTTTTTGAAGATACCTCTGAACGGGTGAATCTCTACCGGAGCATGGATCAGATACGCAACCGGTTTGGCTCATCGGCAATCAGACGTGCTTCGGGGCTGGCAGTGCGCAAGGCAATCGATGAGATGAAAACGGTTCCGCCACCGCTTCCACCCGGGGAATTAATTATTAAACGGGGGTATCATTAATTTAAAGTGGTTGAGACGCGTTTAAACGTTGAGACGCGTTTTAAACGTTGAGACGCGTTTAAACGTTGAGACGCGTTTAAACGTTGAGACGCGTTTTAAACGTTGAGACGCGTTTTAAACGCGTCTTTACATTCATTCTTTCATTCTTTAATTCTTTCATTTCCCTATGTTATTCTCATGTCACAGCTGGTATAGCCTGCGCTACGGGACCATGAACCCTGAAACACTGGTGCAGGAGGCGGTAAAAAACCACCTTCCCGTAGTTGTTATGGCCGATATCAACAACACCACCGGCATCATCGATTTTGTGAAAGAGGCACAAAAACAGGGAGTCAAGCCAATAGCAGGAATCGATTTCCGTAATGGGGATCATCATCTCTATACGGCAATTGCCCGGAACAATGAAGGTTTTCGCGAATTAAATGAATTTCTGAGCCTTCACCTGATGCAAAAAAAAGCGTTTCCGATAAGGGCCGACCACTTTAATCAGGCCTATGTGATCTATCCTTTCGGGGAGAAGGATATCAGCGAATTGCTTGATAATGAATTTATTGGGGTTCAGCCTCAGGATATCAACAGGTTCAGCTACATTACTGCCCGGAAGCACTTCCGTAAGTTAATCGTACTTCAACCTGTTACGTTTTCAGGAAAATATGATTTCTTACTTCATCAGCATCTGCGTGCCATCGATCACAACACCTTACTGAGTAAACTAACCCCTGAGCAGACCGGCAGCGACACGGATATCTTCCGCACTTTTGATGATCTTCTCGTGGCATTTGCCGATTTTCCCGAGATCCTTCAGACCACTAAAAATCTGCTCGATGATTGTTCCATTGCCTTCGATTTTAAGGCGATTAAAAATAAGCAAATCTTCACCGGAAGTCGTTACGACGATAAGCTGTTGCTTGAGAAGCTTGCATTGGATGGGTGGAAATACCGTTACGGCAACGACTCTGAAGCGTTGAAACGGGTGCATCACGAACTGGAAATCATCGATAAACTTGGGTTCTCCTCCTATTTTCTGATCACCTGGGATATCATCCGCTATTCGATGAGTCGCGGGTTTTATCATGTGGGGCGTGGTTCGGGAGCTAATTCCATTGTGGCGTATTGTCTGAAAATTACCGATGTAGATCCGATCGAGCTGAATCTCTATTTCGAGCGGTTTCTCAATCCCAAACGGACGTCGCCCCCCGATTTTGATATTGATTTTTCGTGGCGCGACCGCGATGAAATTCATGAATATATCTTTAAACGATACGGCAATAAGCACACTGCGCTGCTTGGAGCGATGAACACGTTTCAGGGGAAGTCGATTCTGCGTGAACTGGGGAAGGTGTATGGCCTTCCAAAGGAGGAGATCGACACCCTGGCTGATGACCCGGCCGCCGCAACCATGGGGAGTGAACTGTACCGGCAGATTTTTGCAGTAGGCTCGATGATGCAGGATTTTCCCAATCTGCGCACTATTCATTCGGGTGGTGTGCTGATTTCGGAAGAACCAATCACCTGCTATACGGCGCTCGATCTTCCGCCGAAAGGGTTCCAGACCACCCAGTGGGATATGTATGTTGCCGAAGATTTCGGATTTGAGAAACTCGATATCCTGAGTCAACGGGGAATCGGTCATATCAACGACAGTATAGACATCATTCAGCGGAACCGGAAGGTGAAGATTGATATTCACAGGATGCAGGAACTCAAAAGCGACCCGCAGGTGAAGCACCAACTGAAGATTGGCGAGACGATCGGTTGCTTTTACATCGAGAGCCCTGCCATGCGCGGTTTGCTCAAAAAACTCCATTGTGACAACTATATCTCACTTGTAGCTGCAAGTTCCATTATCCGCCCCGGTGTGGCCAAGAGCGGCATGATGCGTGAATACATTAACCGCTTTCATCATCCCCAAAGCTTCACCTATCTCCATCCGGTGATGAAGGAGCAATTGGAAGAGACTTACGGAGTGATGGTTTTTCAGGAGGATGTGCTCAAGGTGTGTCACCATTTTGCGGGGCTGGACCTCGCTGATGCGGATGTGCTGCGCCGTGCCATGAGCGGAAAGTTCCGTTCGAAGAGTGAGTTTCAGCGGATCATTGACCGGTTCTTTGAAAATTGCCGCACGCTGGGACGTCCCGAGGAGACTGCCCGTGAGGTGTGGCGACAGATAGAGAGTTTTGCGGGATACTCTTTCTCGAAGGCCCATTCCGCCTCGTATGCGGTGGAGAGCTTTCAGAGTCTTTACCTCAAGGCCCACTATCCGCTGGAGTTTATGGTGGCGGTGATTAATAACTTTGGGGGATTCTACCGTACCTGGGTTTATGTGAATGAAGCACGAAGGTGTGGCGCCCGTATCGAACTCCCCTGTGTCAACCGAAGTCTTGTTGAGACAACGATTTATGATGACCGTATTTATCTGGGGTTTAATCTGGTCGCCAATCTTGAGCATGAATTCCAGTCACACCTGGTGCGTGAACGGATGCGTGGCGGGGATTTCCTCTCACTCGAAGATTTTTTGCGCCGGGTCTCAATTGGTATCGAACACCTGGTGCTGCTGATCCGGCTGGGGGCATTTCGATTTGTGGCTAAACCTAAAATGCAATTGTTGTGGGAAGCGCATATGCTATTAAGTAAAACGGCTAAAAATATCCCGAACCGGCTATTTGACACCCCTTCCAAAAAATGGGAGTTGCCTGGTATGGAGCAGTCACAGGTTGAGGCGGCCTACGATGAGATTGAACTCCTTGGCTTTCCGGTAACGATGAGCTGGTTCGATCTGTTGCAGACCAGTTTCCGGGGTGAAGTTCTGGCCAATGAACTGGTCAATTATATCGGGAAGACAGTACGCATGGTGGGGCTACTGGTCACGATTAAATATGTGAGCACCTCGAAACGGGAGTTGATGAATTTCGGAAGTTTTCTCGATCATACGGGGGAGTTCTTCGAGACGGTTCATTTTCCCTCAAGTCTGAAGAACTGGCCATTTTCGGGAAATGGCGTTTACCTGATCCTGGGAAAGGTGGTCTCTGAATTTGGCCACCCATCGGTGGAGGTTGAGAAGCTGGCTAAACTGCCGGTTAAGGGGGATCCAAGAAGATAAAGAGAACGATTGCTCAATTATAATGGTCGAAATAAAAGGTGTAATTTTAAGTTAGAAGTTGTAAATTTATAAAAAAAGAGACATGAATATCCAAGCAGAAAAACTGGAACTGGTTAGGATGATATTGGACACTGATAATCCCAATATCCTATCGTCTGTTAAACGTATATTTACAACATCACAGAATATTGATTTTTGGGAAAGCCTATCTCAAACTCAACAAGCAGAAATCCTAAGGGGCATGGAAGAAATTGAAAATAATGAAACGGTAAACTATGAACAGTTTATCGCAAAACACAGGTAATGAAACGCGATATCAGGCTCTCAAAAAGAGCTGAAAAAAGGCTCAAAAGTCTTCTGGTTTACCTTGAAAAAGAGTGGTCAGTCAAAGTAAAACACGAATTTATTCAAAATCCCTTGATTCTTTGATTGAAAAGCTAGAGTAGCTCTTTTTTGACTATTTATTGCCGTATCTTATTATTGAACTTTGTTTTGTAGTTGTCCCCTATCGGGATAATCGATTTGCCGATCACGATCCGGTTGTTTTGAATCGAATCAATCTTTGCCAGGGAGATTATAAAGGATTTGTGAACCCGCACAAACCGGTCATCGGGGAGAAGCTCCTCAAACTTTTTCAGGCTATTCAGGGTGACGATTGTTTTGCCGGTAATATGAACTTTGATGTAATCTTTTAGTCCCTCGCAATAAAGGATGTCATCCAGATCCACCCGGATCGTATTGTAACCCGTTTTGACCAGTATGAAATCGAGATTAGAGTTTTTGTCATGACTGGAAACGGTATTGCTTGACAATTCGGAGAACCGGTGAATCTGGTTCGCTTTGTTAACCCCTTTGAGCAGACGGTCAAAAGTTAGCGGTTTTAACAGGAAGTCTGTGGCATCCAAGTCGTAACCCGAAATTGCATGCAGACTGTCGATGGCGGTAAAGATGACTTGCGGACGATTTCTGAGACTTTTCATTAATTCGATACCGGTAATCATGGGCATTTCAACATCCAGAAAAACGAGATCGACCGGGTGCGACTGTATAAATTCGAGGCCTTCGAAAGGGTTGGTAAAGCATTTTAATAAATTTAAGAATGGTAATCTTCCAACCATCTCTTTCAATATTTCGACAGCACTCTTCTCGTCGTCAATAATTATGCAGTTCACTATTCTGGGTGTTAAATTATTCCTTTGCCAAAGGTAATTAAAAAAGGAAGATGTTTATTAACAGGGAAAGTTGCGTCGATAAATTTTAGAAATAAAAAAACCATCGGTTTTTACCTGATGAAGATAAAAACCGATGGCTGTAAAAAAAACCAGAGTGGTAGTGTGATTTGTTGATTTTAGGATTAGTCTCCTACAACCACTGCATCAAAAGGTCTGAATTCCCAAACGTCGTTGTAAAATGCACTTCCGCTTCGTCCGGTTGCGACGTATCCTTTGTTGTTCACAACGATGCTAACCGCATTTTGTCTTGCGCTACCTTCGAAATCGGTCTTTTTAGTCCAGGTATCTCCTGTGAAATCGTATTCCCAGCAATCGACCCGAACACCTGAATTGTAACCCAGACAGATATATGCCTTATTCCCAAGTACTAAAGCCGAACCATCCGAGCGACTTATTGTCCATGCCGTATTTACATTAAGTTTTGCTTTCTGAGTCCAGGCAGAGGTTGCCGGATCATATACCCATAAGTCAATGAGATCGAGTCCGTTATTTGATCCGGTTGTCACATACGCTTTTCCGTTGTAGGTGAATGCAACAGCACCTGTGCGTCCGTCACCCCCCATGCTGGCAATCTGAGTCCAGGTATTGGTAGTAGGATCGTACTGATAAAAATCTCTCATGTTATTTCCGTTAATCAATTTACCGGTGCCAACATAACCAAGATTTCCCAAAGAAAATCCTACTTCACCGTAACGGGCCATATCGTTTATCCCAGTATTTGCAGCAAAATCAGCTTTTTGTGTCCACGTTCCGTTTGTCCCTGTAGCCGGATCAAATTCCCAGAAGTCCTTTAGACTGGTGATTCCGTTGTAGCCGCATCCCATGTAGCCTTTTCCATTAATCACAAATGAAACTGCTCCAATTCTGGGTTGACCAGGAAAATCTGCTAATTGTTTCCAGAAATCCTTTGTGGTATCCCACATCCAGAAATCCTGCAGGTAATAGTTTAGGGCAGTATTCGTCTGAGCACTATTAAATCCCATTCCCAGGTAGACTTTGTCTCCTATCACAAAAGAAGTGGCATTACCCCTTGCGATTCCTTCAAAAGATGATGCCTGCATCCAGTTTCCAATGTAAGCTGTGGAACTCTTTTTACATCCAAGGAAAAGTACAAGAACAATCACTACCAAAAATAATTTTTTCATCAATTTACAATTTATAAATTTCAACTATTTAAATTCGACAACCAGTTTTCTTTTTTGTCCCTTATGAAAGCATACAATTTTATTTGCTGCTCCCTTTATTTAAAGGAGGCTCAAAACTAGGATAGCCTTGAGAGCTTTAAAAACGAAACAGGATAAAAAGTCAGTAATAGTCGATATAAAGCCTTAATAAATCGACGAAACTATTTGACTTTATTCTTAAATGTGAATAAATATTAAATTAATACCTTAAGTGACTGAAATATAGAATTTAATATCTTTTGTAAATTTAGTTAAAATATTATTCGTCGTTCATAAAGGCTATTTGGTATAATAATTTAGGGTCAAATAAAAACTTGAAATACTTTCGCATCAAAAAATATGGAAAGAAGTTTTCGAGTTATAGCTGTTTTTTTGTTTGCGGCTTCTCTTTTTTCTTGCAATTTCTCTAAAGTTGAAGATTTCCAATTAGGCAAAGATTTTGTCAACTCCACCTCGGGTGTTGTAATGATTGATACCATGAAGATGGTTACTTCAACTATTCATTTGGATTCTATTGTTACCTCCAAACCGGCCAGATTATTGGTTGGAGCTTATACGAATAATTTTACAGGACAAGCTACCTGTACCCCTTATTTACAGATCAGTAGCGGTTCTTCTATATCTTCCTTGCCTACCGGTTTGGTTTACGATTCACTTGTCGTTAAGTATAATTATGACGGATATTATATTGGAGATACCACAAAATTAGTTGCCTTTTCGGTTAAAAAAATTACGCATAAACAAGGATACAATTCAAATGGATCCCTGTACAATATTTCACCCTTTAAGACCGATGCAGATGGTAGTTTGTATAACACTACCTCCTTTAAGCTGGATGATCGTAGTCTTGGAGATATTAAGGTTTATCCTCATCCTAAAATGAAAAAAGATTTCTTTTTCCGTCTCTCGGATGACTATGGGATGACTTTTTTCAACAATATCATTAATAAAAATGATTCGATGCAAAATTCGTCAGAATTTCAGGTGTTTTTGCCTGGTATTGCACTCGTTTCAGCCGTGGACCAAAATCAGATGGCTTTTGGAATTTCACAGAAATCGATCTCCCTACGGGTTTATTATCATGAGAAAGTTAAACCGGTTGATCAGGTAAATGCAACGTTCTTTAATTTTCCTGTTGATGCCTCCGGTCTTTGGTTTAATCAGATTTTATACAACTCCCAGGGAAGTTATCTCGGTTCAATCAGCCAGAATAACAATCCCCTGCTGAGTAGTACTGAGCTCCAAAGTTCCAGTACCTATAATCAGACAATGGTTCAGGGTGGAACCGGAGTTTATACTAAAATCAGAATTCCGGGTGCCCAGTTCCTTAAAGGGTATGCAAAAAAAGTGGTGTTGATTAGCGCTCAAATTCAATTGACACCTACAATCAATTCCTATTCAATTACCAATCAATTGCCCGATACCCTGGCAGTATATGTCATTGACAGACGAAATGTTATCTCTTCTCAATATTCAAGTTCGCTTGGGAGTAATATTTTTGCCCGTAAAGTGGTGCCTGCGGCTTTTGACCAGTTACCCTATTATCTCCTTGATGTAACACAGTTTTTTACTACGGAACTTGGAACATCTACTACTTCGGGAAATTCGCTTATGCTTGGTGTTCTGGGCACCAAGACGGGTCAGAGCTTAAACTCTTTTTCGTTTTCCGGAAATCTTCTGAACAGTAGCATGTTTAAAATGAGTGTTTACTGTTATATCGATAAAAGTAATTGAGTAATCTATTCGGGCTGGGGACAACGCAACTAAATTCTGTAATCTTCCATCAATCAAATAATTTTTAATAAAACTCTGAATGAGACGGTTAGCATTAATAATTATATTTCCACTAACGGTATTAGTAGCCTCGGGGCAGAATAATACGAATTCCCCGTATTCCATTTTTGGAATTGGAGCACTGGAAAGTACCGACGGTGGCAGGAATATGGGGATGGGCGGAGCTGGAAACGCCTTAAGATCTGATATTTATATGAACCTGGCCAATCCCGCTTCTTTGACTGCTCTTCCTGCTCAAAGTATGGCAACAGATGCCGGGATCAATTTCCAATATACCAATCTTCAAAACCAGATAAAATCTGTCAATGTTTTGAATGGAAATATTAGCTGGGCTGCTATCGCTTTTCCGATTAACCGCAGGCTTGGTGTTGGTTTGGCACTAAACCCTAAAAGCAATGTTGGATATACCATTTATAGCACTAAAACTCTTGATGGCACCACCTACAGTTATCCTGTTACCTATAGTGGTCAGGGTGGACTTAGTGAAGCTTCTGCATCTGTTGGAGCGTTGGTGACCAAAAAGTTCTCTTTGGGACTTAGAAGTTCCGTTGTTTGGGGAAATATAGTCAAAAATAGTCTCGATGCTCCCCCTATGGGCTCTTCAATCACACGGGTTGATAATGTTAGTTATCTCGGTGTAACCGTTAAGCCAGGATTTCAGTTTCATACAAAATTAAATGCAAAAACTCTTTTCACCCTTGGGGGAACTGCTGAACTTAGCAGTTATCTGAATGGAACTTCTAATCTGACCATCTCCTCCGGTTCAACAATTATCCTGAGTGAGCTAAACAGGCAAGACCAGCTGAAGCTTCCTTTTAAGGGAGGTTTGGGGATGTCCCTCGAATTTAGCGGGAAATACGTTGTAACTGCGGATTATAACCGAAGCGATTATCGTGAGGCAGCTCTAAGTACTGATGTGAAAGGACTTGCTGTGGATGAGAGTTATCATATTGGCTTTGAAATGGCTCCTAAATATGATTTACAGCGATTGGGTCAGTCAAAACGCTACCGGATTGGTGCACTTTATCAAACCGGTTATTTGAATATTTATGGGATCCAGATCAATCGTTATGCCGCTACTTTGGGAGTCTCTCTCCCTATCAGAAAGGATCGTAACTCAATTAATCTCTCAGTAGAAATTGGAAGACAAGGTACCTTAGAGAACCAATTGATTCAGGAGACCTATAGTAAACTTAATGTCAGTTTCTGCCTTTGGGAAAGATGGTTTATCCCTCGTAAATATGATTGATTTTTAAACTTACACAATAGACTTTTTCAGCTGTTAATTTTATCTTTTCAATCTATTTTTTCGTAGTTTAGAAATCATCCGGAAGATGGATTGTTCGGAATGCTAAGTTAAGTTAGTCAGTGTTGTAGAGTCATTTCTCTATTTGTTTGGACTCGTTAAATATTGCACAGGTTTTTAAAAAACGTGTAATATTTAACGGGTCTTTTATTTTTAAATAATTTGTAGTATATTTGATCTTATATTTAATATAATAACAGTAACTAAATCTGGATAGAGACACAAATAAATAAATTATAATCGCTTGATCTATTAACCATTAATTTAATACAAATTTTTATGAGGACAAAGTATTTTCTTCTTTCTTCCTTTCTTGTCGTATTATTCTCAGTGTATACGAGTTGTAAAAAGGAAGCTATTAAATCAGAGCCGGTAGTTGCCCTTCTGGCCATTACTAATGTTACTGTAAATTCTGCCTCCAGTCAGGGAGAAGTCACTGCCGATGGTGGTGCTACAGTTATCTCTCGGGGAATTTGCTACAGTGCAACAAACCCCACACCGGTTACTACCGATGGAAACGTTAGCAGTGGGGCAGGTAAGGGTAGTTTTACAGCTGCAATAAGCGGATTATTAGCAGGAACGACTTATTATGCAAGAGCTTATGCCGTTAATTCAGTTGGCACAGCATACAGTTCTCAGTATGTTTTTACAACGTTAGCATTGGCTCCTGTTTTGACCACAGCTGATCTTACTAATTTGTTATCAACTTCTGCCACCAGTGGAGGTAATATTACCAGTGATGGTGGTGATCCTGTATTGGCACGTGGAGTTTGCTGGAGTACGAGTGAAAATCCTACTATTGCTGACAGTAAGACATCCGATGGCGCCGGTAACGGTACCTTTGTAAGCAGTATTGCAAATTTAACACCAGGTGTAACGTATTATGTAAGGGCTTATGCCACCAATATTATCGGAACATCCTATGGCAATCAGGTTACAGGTAAAACAGTGGCACAATTGCCGGTTGTTACTACAACATCTCTTTCCAACGTTGCGGCTACTACAGCTACAAGCGGTGGTGCAGTTTCAAGTGATGGCGGATCAACGGTTACTGCCAAGGGTGTATGCTGGGGTACCACTCCAAGCCCTACAATCGCTGGCAGCAAAACATCAGACGGAACAGGAACAGGAAGTTTCACAAGCGCAATTACCGGTTTAACACCAGGAATGACTTATTATGTAAGAGCTTATGCTACCAACAGCGCAGGAACTGCTTATGGAAATGAGGTTTCTACTTCAACAAAAACAGTTTTAGCTGTAGTTGCTACTGCTGATGTTTCTTCAATTACTGCGGTTGGTGCGGCCAGTGGTGGCAGCATTACCAATGATGGAGGATCTGCTGTTACAGCCAAGGGAGTTTGCTGGAGTACATCTGCAACTCCAACCGTAGGAAACAGCAAAACGGTTGATGGGACAGGTACTGCAAGCTTTACAAGCGCTATAACCGGATTGGCACCTGCCACTGATTATTATGTCAGAGCTTACGCCACCAACAGTTCTGGAACATCATATGGTGATGCAGTACAATTTACAACAACTGCTTCTTCGGCTACCCTGACAACAACAACCGCAACTGCAGTTACTTCTACAACTGCAAGCAGTGGTGGTACAGTTGCCAACGATGGCGGCTCACCAGTAACAGCTCGTGGTGTTTGCTGGGGAACTACAACAACTCCGACAATTGCTTTGGCTACCAAAACGTCAAACGGAACAGGAACCGGTCCATTTACCAGCTCCTTAACAGGGCTATTACCTGGTACAACCTATTATGTCAGAGCTTATGCTACGAATAGCGTAACAACTTCATACGGTGACCCAATAACGTTTACAACATTAGCCATTGCACCTACCTTGGGGGCAACAACTGATGTCTCCGCTGTTACTTCAACATCCGGAGCCAGTGGCGGTACAATTTCCAGTGACGGAGGTTCAGCCATTACTGCTAAAGGTGTTTGCTGGAGTGTATCAACTGGTCCAACAACAGCAAACAGCAAAACTACCAATGGAACCGGAACTGCGACCTTTACCAGCGCTATAACCGGATTGACCGGAGCTACAAAGTATTATGTGAGAGCTTATGCAACTAATAGTATCGGAACATCTTATGGTGCTGAGGTTTACTTTACAACCTTGGATCCTGATTTTGCTGTACTTACAACTAACACTATTACTTCAATTGGGGCATCCTCTGCGATCAGTGGAGGTACATTCACCAGTGATGGTGGCGCAACGATTACTACAAGAGGAGTATGTTGGAGTACCGTATCCGGTCCTACAACAGCAGATAGTAAAACAGATAACGGAACTGGTTCTACTACCTTTACTAGTGCTATAACCGGATTGCCTGCTTTAACTAAGTATTATGTCAGAGCTTATGCAATCAATAGTGCAGGCACAGCATACGGTAACCAGCTTTCATTTACAACTACCGCAGCTGTAGGTGCTACTGTTTTAACTACTGATGCTACGGATATTCAAACAACAAGTTTTATATTGGGTGGTAATGTTACGGATCAAGGTGGTTCTCCGGTTTCAGCCCGGGGTGTCTGCTATACTCCAAGTTCATCCACGCTTCCTCTTGCAACAGGTACTCATACATCGAATAGTACAGGAGGTGGAATCTTTACAAGTACTGTTACAGGACTATCCACTGGTACAACTTATTATGTTCGTGCGTATGCGACCAATGGCGTTACAACGACCTATGGAACTCTTATTTCGATTACAACGCTATAATATAGTGAATTTTATAAGCTACATGATTTAGTGGCGAATTTTTAAAATAAAAAAGTAAAGGTTGTCAATTGGCAACCTTTCTTTTTGGATAGTTTAAAGCCCTTCTGAAACATCATTCAAAATAACGGATGAACGATTCAGGAGGGCTTTTTTGTGGGGGAAAATTTTGGTGTATTGGCTCAGAAGAACAAATCGGTGGGGATTCTGAAGTTAAGAGCTTAAATAGCCGCATTTAACTGCGGTATAAGGATTATTTCCATTTTTCTGAATCTTAGTTGTTGTTCGTTGGGGAAATTTTAAAGCCCTTAACGAATAACTATAAAAATTTCGCGCAAAGAACGCAAGGATCGCAAAGACACATTTGAATATTCCTTGCGTTTCCTGGCGTTCTTTGCGCGAATTTTGAATTTACTAACTATTTAATAGTTCGGTAAATTGTAATATTATTCAATTTCAATGTATTTCAACTTATTCCTCATGAATTAGATGCGAAAACATACCGAAGTATTGAAATATTCAGAATGGAATAATGCAATCTATTTCTCCGTGCTTTTCTCCATTTGGTTGAGCATCTGAATGATTTTATCCAGCTTGTCCACCTCAAGTGATTTCAACTTTATAGCCAGCGCCTCAATTTCGAGTTTCGCGTCTATGTTGGTTTGGTAATCGGCCTGAGCCTGGATCCTGTCCCTGTCGTTTTGCCTGTTCTGGGACATCATTATTATTGGCGCAGCATAGGCTGCCTGTGTCGAGAAGACAAGATTGAGCAATATAAACGGATAAACATCCCAATGATAAATATAACCTATCATATTGAGCGCCATCCAAAGTACAACCAATATAGTCTGAATAATAATAAAGGACCATGAACCCATCCCTTTGGCGACTGAGTCTGCCAAATGACTTCCAAAACTTAAGGTGTCGTGATGCCGCTCGTGCCAGTTTTTTTTGATTTCCATAATTACTTTATCTTAACTTTAGTCCACGCTTTTTCAAGGTTCTTACTGAACTCCCCCTGGTCTTTATTCAGATTCATATTTTTGATCATTTGATCGGATGGAAAAATAGCACTGTTATTTTTCAGGCTGTCCGGAAGTAGTTTAATTGCATCAGGATTTGGCATGGCGTAAAGTATCGTCTGAATGTTACTTGCGGTGTTATCCGGTCTTATCAGAAAGTTTATAAATTGCTCAGCAATTTCCTTGTTTGGGGCATTCGAAGGAATACACAGATTATCAATGAAAAACAGAACACCCTCTTTGGGTATGACCATTTTAAACTGGGGTCCCCGGCGAAGGATCTTTGCGATATAGCCATTCCACGTTTGTGCGATCCACACATCTCCGCTGGCCATGTACTCGACTGCCATATTATTTTCGTATTTCAGGAGCAATTGTTTTTGCTTTATCAGCAGGTCTGTAACCTTGTCAAGTTTACCCTCATCCTTATCCATAACAAACCCAAGGCATTTGTATCCAACAAAAAATGCCTCCATCATATCATCGACCATCAGGATGTTGGAACGATATTTATCATTATACATATCATTCCAGCTTCGGATGGAGTCAGTGATAAACCGATCATTATAAACAACTGCAGAAAAACCATACGCATAAGGCATATAAAAGCGGCCCGTGGGATCGTAGGAGAGGTTGCGGAACCGTCTGTCGATATAATGAAGGTTAGTAAGTTTAGACGTATCTATAGGTTGAATAAGTCCGTTTTTTTTCATTATCTCCGTGATATACGAAGTGGGGAAAATCAGATCGTACCCTGTCACCCCCATTTGAAGCCTTGAAAGCAGTTCTTCGTTGTCATTGTAATAATTCATAGACACTTTTACGCCGTATTCTTTTTCGAAATCTGCTATCACCGCTGGGGATAGGTAGTTTGAGTAGGTATAGATGTTAAGGTTTTTTATTTTCCCCTTATCAATAAAAGAAACCGCAAAATAGATTAGAATCAAACTCATTAGGGTCAGAATGATATACTTTAGGGCCTTGCTGATTTTTGCGCCTTTTTGTATCCTGTTTGAAATGGACAAAGCTGCTACTGTAAAAATGATCAGTACTGTTGAAACTGCGTTTAGGGCTGGGGAAACGCCGTATTTGATCAATGAATAAATTTTAAGGGGCAATGTCGCGGAAGTGACGCCGGCCGTAAAAAAGGTAACAATAAAATCATCAATGCTGAGTGTAAAGGCAAACAATGCTCCCGAAATAATGGCAGGTGCCAGACCTGGAAAAACAACGAACCGGAAGGTTTGCCAACGGTTAGCACCCAGATCAAGGCTCGCCTCCTCTATCCTTTTGTCAAAATTTGCCAGCTTGGCAAGTACGATCAACGTTACAAATGAAAGGCTGAAGGTGGTGTGGGCACAAATTACCGAAATAAAACCCAGAGGCATCTTAATCAGTAAAAACAAGGCAAGTAACGAAATTCCAAAAATTATTTCAGGAAGGATAACAGGGATATACAGGATGTTCTGAAACAGTTCCCTCCCTTTGAATGCATATTTCCCCACTGCAAGCGCAGCCATTGTACCAAGTATGGTGGAAAGGACGGTGCTTGCAATGGCAATTAAAAACGAGTTCCGGATCGATATCCAAAGATCATAATCTGTAAAAATATTTGAATACCAGCGCATTGAAAATCCTTCCCATTGAGTCACCGTTTTACCTGAATTAAACGAGAATATAATAAGGATGATCAATGGCGAAACCAAAAAAATGATACTGCCAAAAGTTATAATTTTCAGCAGGATACCTTTCCCAATGCCAAGATCATTAGACCGCGAAATATTGCCTGCCATAATCAGATAGTTAAAAGTCCCTTGTTTTTTGAAGGGTTATAAAACCGAAGGTAGAGTGATATAAAAATCATCACAAAAAAGATCATAACCACCGACATTGCTGAACCGGATGGCCAGTTGCGGGCATGAATATATTGGGATGTTATCAGGTTGCCTATCATGTAATTATCGGTGCCTCCCATGAACTCCGGAATTATAAAATTACCCATTGTCTGGACAAATACAAAAATAATACCGGCTATAAGTCCCGGAATGGAATAAGGGAGTGTAATCCGAAAAAATGTTTGCGTTTTAGTGGCTCCAAGGTCAAGCGAAGCCTCAAGGAGTGATGTGTCAAGGCGGTCGAGCGATGACAAAATGGGAAGAATCATAAACGGCAGATTCCAGTAGATAAAGCCGGTATAAACGCTGAAAGCATTATTGAAAAGTGCCAGTGGCTCTTTGATAATTCCCGTACTTACCAGCAGCTCATTCACAAGGCCTGATTCACCCATTATGGTCATTAAGGAATACATCCGGATGAGAAAATTTGTCCAAAAGGGAATGATAATCATCAGCATCAGGATCATCTTGGTAAGGTCGGAGGCAAATGCCATAAAATAGGCGACAGGAAATGCGATAAGGAGTGTAATTAAGGTTGTTACAGTAGCATATCCTATAGATCTCAAAAATATTTTGAGATACATCTCACCACCAATCTCCTTGTAATGCTCAAGGGTGAATCCTGTTCTGACACCTCCATATAACTCCCTGAAACTAACACTGTAGATTAGCACTATGATTAACGGGACGATAAAAAAAATCAGCAGCCAGAAGGCCGGTGGAAACAGCAACAGGTGAAATTCTTTGATCTTAAATAATTTACGCATTAATAAGTTCTCCTGACGTTTGACTCCAATTTACAAAAACTTCCTCTCCAATTTCATAAAACTCATTCGATAATTGCAGCAGGTAATTCTGTGCAATCACTTTAATCAGTTTTCCCCCGTGCAGTTCGACCTGGTAGTGAGTGACATCTCCCAGATAAACTTTTGACCTGATTACAGCTTTCAGACTATTCTCATACTCTTTAGGCTCAATCAGGCTTAATCTCATTCTCTCGGGCCTGATGCAGAAAATAACGGGTTTCCCGGCTTCCTGTATATCTGATTTGGAAAGTCTTACCTTTCCTATATTTTCAAGTTCAATATTGGTAATCAGCTGGTTACTGTCCGATATTTTCCCTTCCAGAACATTCATGCTTCCGATAAAATCGGCTACAAAATGAGACCTGGGATGTTCATAAATTTCACGGGGTGCATCACACTGTTCCATTACTCCGTTGTTCATGACGGCAATGCGGTCAGCAAGCGCCAAGGCCTCAGCTTGATTGTGAGTGACAAACACAAAGGTTATCCCGACTTTTCGTTGCAGCTCAGCCAGCTCCATCCGTGTCTGTTCGGCAATTTTCTTATCCAGGGCGCTTAATGGCTCGTCAAGTAAAAGTATCTGCGGTTCATTTATAAGTGCACGGGCAAGAGCCACTCTTTGCTGCTGTCCTCCGGAGAGCTGATCCGGCATCCTTTTTTCAAATCCCGATAAGCCTGCAAGTCTGACGACTTTTTCAACCCTGTCGGCAATTTCTTCCGCTGGCCTTTTTTTTATCATAAGACTATAAGCGATGTTGTTGTAAACATCGAAATTCGGGAAAAGGGCATAGTTTTGAAAAACAGTATTTACATCTCGTCTGAACGGGGGACGTTCAGTTATATCAACACCGTCAAGGAGGATATTCCCGGCCGTAACCTTTTCAAATCCGGCAATCATGCGCAGAATGGTGGTTTTCCCGCAACCACTTGGACCCAGCAGGCAAAAGAATTCACCCTTGCCAATTACGAGGTTTACATCTTTTACCACATTTTGATGCCCGTAAGTTTTAGTGAGGTTTTTTAGTTCAAGCATAGATTACGATTATTCTGGTCTTTTCAGTTAAATATGTCGGGGTAGCCGGATTTGAACCGACGACCTCGTCGTCCCGAACGACGCGCGCTACCAAGCTGCGCTACACCCCGTTTTTAGTGTTCCAATAACAAGAACAAATTTAAATTTTTTAATTCAAATCAAAGCAAAAATCAGCATTATTATGGTTTGATATTTCGTATATTTATACCAAATATTTAAAAATTCAAGAAATGGGAAATAATGATTCAAGCCAAACTTATAAAGAGTTGGCCGATGTTGAGGAACATGATTTATTTCATTTGTTAAAAACTGCTGGGTGTATCAAGGTAACACCAGAAATCCCCATTAAAGAGGAGTTGTCCCCTTTGGAATTGGTCGTTTACAATTTTCTGCTGAATCTGAACAGAGATTTTCCAACTAAAAACGAACAGTTCTCCCTGGAATTCTTAGTCAATAAACTTGGATTTAAATTCACTGAGGATGAGCTTGTTGATGCTTTCCGAAACCTTGATAAAAAATATTACACCGAGTGTGCCTTTGACGACAAGGGGTGTTGTGTGTGGGTAAAATTGTTGTAGATATTATCTCTTTTCATCGAAATTAGTATTTGCACAGGAAAATCAATTTAAAGATTTACGTATTATTGTAACCAAATTGATTTTATCAAACTTTAACTCATAATCCATGAAAAAATTAGTTGTATTTCTCATCATTTCCATGATGATTCCCCCTGCTATGTTTTGTCAGAATACGCCATTCAATGGAATGCAGAACAATCTCGGAAATCTCTACATGCTGTCAAATGCAAAGAGCCGTTCAATCAGTCCTGAGAACTTTACCGGAGAGAAAGGCAAAGGTGGAATGGCTAAAGTTGGTGAAGGTTCTGCCTCAAATGCTGCCCGCGACCTTGGACAGGGATGGAAATTAAATCCGTTTATTGAGATTGCCAAAGGGCAAACGTTTACCCTTGCGGAGATTGACGGTCAGGGTTCTATTGAGCACATCTGGATGACACCTACCGGAAACTGGCGATTTTCAATCCTCCGGATATACTGGGATGACGAGAAGGAACCTTCGGTTGAGTGTCCTGTCGGGGATTTTTTCGGCATGGGATGGGGCGAATATGCACCACTGCAGTCCCTGGCAGTTTGTGTAAATCCCGGGAGTGCATTCAATTGCTACTGGCCAATGCCCTTCCGGAAAAAATGTAAAATCACGATGCAAAATCTCGATGTGAAGCAAATGTCACTTTATTATCAGGTAGATTATTGTCTCACAGAGGTTCCTCAAAATGCCTCCTACTTTCACGCTCAATTTCACCGGACTAATCCTATAAAATATAAGGATGTCTATACGATTGTCGATCAGATAAAAGGAAAGGGACAGTATGTTGGCACCTATCTCGCATGGCAGTCTAAAAATAACGGCTGGTGGGGCGAAGGAGAGATCAAGTTTTTTATGGATGGTGACACCACTTTCCCGACAATCTGCGGAACCGGATTGGAAGATTATTTCTGTGGCTCCTACAATTTTGATCACAAGGGTAAATACAGTCCGTTTTGCTCACCTTATTCAGGGTTGCATCAGGTAATCCTGCCGGATGAAGCATACCGTCCAGGCTTACGGTTTGGACTCTATCGCTGGCATATAGCCGACCCTATCCGTTTTGAAAAAGATCTGAAAGTAACCATCCAGGCGTTGGGATGGAGAAGTGAAGGGCGCTACCTCCCATTACAGGACGATGTTGCTTCTGTCGCTTTCTGGTATCAGACCGAACCCCATCAAACCTTTCCACCACTTCCTTCCAAGGATGAATTAGAGGTAAATTAATTCATATCCCTGTCAGGGTTTGGAACCCTGACAGGGATATGGTTAATCAAAATCGATCATCGCCTTCATAACGCCATCTTTATATCCGGTAACCAGATCAAAACCCGCTTTAGTCTGATCAAATGTGAACCTGTGAGTGGCCATTTTCTCAACGCTTAATTTCCCCGTTTCCATTAACTCAAGTGCCTCTTCGACCGAATGATTTTGCCTGCGGACACTTTGGATGCTGATCTCCTTATGGCGCAGTTTGTCGACACTAAAGCTCCACCGTTCAAATTCAGGAATTCCGATGATCATAAGCTTTCCTCCGGGTTTTAAAAGTTCAATAGCCTGGTCCATGGCTTCCTGTTTCCCGCAGCACTCGAAGATAACATCAAGAAGCAAAGGCTCCTCCCTTTTAATTTGTTCAACGATATCCCCCTTCGTGGCATTACCGGTCCAGGTAGCACCGCACTCTTTGGCAATGGTGAGTCGTTCATCAATCAAATCGGTCACATAAATTTTCCCGGCCCCCTTGGTTATGGCAGGCAGGATAACGCTCATCCCGATTGGACCGAATCCAAGTATTCCCACTGTTGCATCTTTCAGTGGAATCGACTGATTTACCGCATAAACCCCTATGGCCAGCGGTTCACTGATAGCCGCTTCGGTATAACTCATCGAATCTCCAATTTTAAAACAGCTGTTTTCGGGCATCACAATATATTCACTCAGACACCCGTCAGCCTGTCCGGGACATCCCAAAAAGCGGAGTTTCCGACAGGTATGAGGACGATTTTCCCTGCACTGATCACATTCGCCGCAGGGCATAGCCGGCTCAATGGCTATCCGGTCACCGGGCTTTACGCGGGTGACCATCTTCCCGATACTAATCACTTCCCCAGCCCCTTCATGTCCGACAGGAAATGGATAGTTTACGATCTGGCTTCCGATCTTTCCCAACGAATAATAGTGAACATCCGAACCACAAATGCCAACGACCTTCATTTTAATCAGCACTTCGTTGTCGTTTTTGATTTCAGGCATCGGGAATTCCTGCATCTCCATCTCCCTGATTCCGGTTAAAACCATCGCTTTCATGGTGAAATTGTTTTGTTTAATATTTGGTGTAAAGATAAAGTTTTTGCCCCGATTTCCCCTTGTGGATCGTAGTGAGAAATGATCAAAAAAAGGGAGGATACCATGGGTTGACACAATTCACATTCATTTGATTGTTAACTTTTCGAATTGATTGACATTTTGGGTAAATCATGAATCATTTTGTATATTGTCACCCCTGAATTAGCGGGTATCTTTGATCCCCATGATTCGAAAATGATCAGTGTACTATAACTATATTAATTAACAAAACCATTATGCAAGTTTTATTAGGAATTATCTTTCATTCGATCGGCGGGTTTGCCTCCGGAAGTTTTTATATGCCTTTTAAAAAGGTAAAAGATTGGGCATGGGAAAGTTATTGGATTATCGGGGGGCTCTTCTCCTGGATGATAATGCCACCCCTGGCAGCCTGGCTGACCATTCCGGGATTTGGTACAATTATTCAGGCCACTTCAGTCAGTGTTTTGGCTATTGTGTTTTTAATGGGATTAATCTGGGGAATCGGAGGCTTGACTTATGGTCTTGGTGTTCGTTACCTGGGTATGTCATTGGGAAACTCTGTTATTTTAGGTTTTTGCTCCGCATTCGGTGCTTTGGTACCCCCTATCTATTATAGTTTTGCTCACACAGCTGGTAAAATATCCTTTAGCCATATGATTACCCATCCGGGAGGTCAAATGGTTTTGTTTGGTGTTTTTGTCTGTCTTGCCGGCATTGCGATATCGGGTAAGGCTGGAATGATGAAGGAAAAGGAGATTTCCCCCGAATTAAGTAAGGAGAGTGTTAAAGAGTTTAGCCTTGTCAAAGGCCTTGTCATTGCTGTAATTTCGGGTATTCTTAGCTCATTTTTTAATTTTGGGATTGAAGCAGGTAAACCGATGGCTATTGTGGCCAATGAAGCCTGGAAAGCTTTAAACCCTAATGACGGTGAATTTCTATATCAGAATAATGTCACGTTCGTTGTTTTACTTTGGGGCGGATTAACAACGAATTTTATCTGGACAATGATTTTGAATTTCCGCAACCACACTTATGGTGATTACACGAACAAAAAGACCCCATTGGCCAATAATTACTTCTTTGCTGCTTTAGCCGGAACAGTCTGGTTTGCTCAGTTTTTCTTTTACGGGATGGGAGAGAGTAAATTAGGTAATGGTGCCAGCTCATGGATCCTTCATATGTCGACTATTATTTTAACAGCCAATATGTGGGGACTTTATAACCGTGAATGGAAAGGGGTCTCCAGGAAAACATTCAGAACAATCGTTGTTGGGATTTCAGTTATCCTGCTCTCTGTGTTTATCGTTGGGATTGGAAATTCAATTAAATAATCAGTGGTATGGAACGATTCGCTTTTAAGATGAAACTTAAGGCCGGATGCAAGGAGGAGTACCGGAAAAGACACGACGAAATCTGGCCTGAACTGGCTGAACTGATCAGGTCGACGGGGGTATCCGATTATTCCATTTTTCTGGATGAGTCAACAAATACACTTTTTGCCGTGCAGAAACAGGCAGGGGAGGAGTCGTCCCAGGACTTGGGAAGTAATCCCATCGTTCAAAAGTGGTGGGGGTTTATGGCTGATATCATGGAAACGAATCCTGATAACTCGCCGGTGATAACTTCCCTTGAAGAAGTTTTCTATATGAAATAGCATCAGATTTGAAAATTTGAAAATTCGGCAATTCGATAATTTTGATTATAAAAACATATACAATGAAAAAAGAATTTGTAGAGCGGGCGTATGCCCTTGCTAAAGAGCAGTATGCTGCGTTGGGTATAGATACTGATAAGGCGATTGCCAAAATGAACAGTGTGAAAATCTCACTCCATTGCTGGCAAACAGATGATGTGGGTGGTTTTGAAACACCAGATTCGACGTTAGGTGGCGGTGGCATACAGGTTACCGGCAACTATCCGGGGAAAGCGAGGTCAATTGCTGAGATGAAGATGGACCTTGAAAAGGCAATGTCTTTATTGCCCGGGAAACAACGGTTAAACCTGCACGCTATTTACGGTGAATTCGGAGGACAATTTGTCGATCGTGACCAGATTGAGGTTAAGCATTTTCAGGGATGGATCGATTGGGCTAAAAACCAGGGATTAGGTCTCGATTTTAATGCCTCGTGTTTTTCACACCCAAAGGCAGATGACGGATTTACCTTATCCAGCAAGGATGAAACCATCCGGCAATTCTGGATAGAGCATGTGAAAAGATGCAGGGTTATTGGCGCCGAAATAGGAAAGCAATTGGGCTCTCCTTGCGTTTTGAATCATTGGATTCCCGATGGTTCAAAAGATATGCCTGTTGACAGGGGTGGTCATCGTGCCATTCTTCAGAAATCGCTGGATGAGATTTTCGCTGTTGAATACCCCAAAGAATACCTTAAAGATTCGGTTGAGTGTAAGCTTTTCGGAATTGGTTCGGAGGCTATGGTCGTTGGTTCGCATGAATTCTACATGGGATATGCCATCAAAAACAATAAACTATTATGCCTCGATATGGGCCATTTTCACCCTACGGAACAGGTTGGAGATAAAATATCTTCGTGTTTGCTTTTTGTCGATGAGCTCATGTTGCACGTTTCAAGAGGTGTGAGGTGGGATAGTGATCATGTGGTAACCTTTAGCGATGAACTCAACCTCCTGGCTCAGGAAGTTATTCGATGCAAGGCACTCGATCGGGTGAATATCGGACTGGATTTTTTCGATGGAAGCTTAAACCGTATCGGTGCTTATGTTATTGGAACCCGTGCCGCCCAGCAGGCATTTCTTTTTGCGCTGCTTGAGCCGACAGAGATGATCAGGAAATTTGAAGAGCAAGGGAAAAGTTTTGAACGGTTAGCTTCCCTTGAGGGGATGAAGACAATGCTCTTCGGAGCTGTTTACGATAAATATTGTCTCGATAATGGCGTTCCCGCTGGTGTGGATTATATAACTGAAATACAGCAGTATGAATCTGATGTTTTGAGTAAAAGATAAATTTTACAATTCCTATCCCTGTCAGGGTTCCAAACGCTGACAGGGATATTCAAATTTTTGGTAACTTTATCAAAAATATCGGTTTGAGAAGATGACGGAATTTATCAGTAACGATCAGCTGCAGTTGGCTTTTGATTTTGTGCAATATACGGGTAAGCACATCTTTCTGACCGGGAAAGCCGGAACCGGTAAAACCACCTTCCTTCATCAACTCAAACGTAACTCTCCCAAACGGATGGTCGTAGTAGCACCGACGGGTGTTGCAGCTATTAATGCCGGAGGAGTTACGATTCACTCGTTTTTTCAACTCCCCTTTGGCCCCTTTTTGCCGGCCGAAAATTCCGGAATCCCAAATCCCGGCTCTACTGATGGTTTCCAGAAATTTAACCGTGAAAAAGTGGCTATTCTTAAGAGTTTGGATCTTTTGGTGATTGACGAAATAAGCATGGTAAGGGCCGATTTGCTCGATGGAATCGACAGCGTATTACGCCGCTATAAAGACCGAAACCAACCATTTGGGGGGGTGCAACTGCTGATGATCGGCGACCTGCAGCAATTAGCACCGGTGGTCAAAGATGATGAATGGAGCTTGTTAAGGCCGCACTACGAAACAATCTATTTCTTCAGCAGCAAAGCATTAAAAAAGACCGATTACATAAGCATAGAACTTACGCATATTTTCCGTCAGCGGGATGAGGCTTTTATTAAATTATTGAATAAAATCAGGGATAATAATGCTGATCAGCTAACATTGGATGATTTAAACAAGAGATATCTACCTGATTTTGTCACCAAAGACGGAGATGGTTATATCACCCTGACAACTCATAATTATCAGTCACAGGAGCTAAATGGTTCCAAACTGGCAAAATTGCCATCAAAAGTTCATGAATTTAAAGCTTCCATCGAAGGAGAATTTCCTGAGTACTCTTACCCAACCGATTTTGAACTCAGGCTCAAGGTTGGTGCCCAGGTGATGTTTGTTAAGAATGATATCTCGAGGGAGAAACTTTATTACAATGGTAAAATTGGCACCGTTATTAAAATTGAAGATGATCTGGTTCATGTGCGTTGCCAGGGTGATGAAGACGATATTGTTGCCGGAAGGGTTGAGTGGCAGAATACAAAATATACGATTGCCGATCAAACCAAAGAGATCAAAGAGTCGATCCTTGGCGTATTCAGCCAGATTCCATTGAAACTTGCCTGGGCAATCACCATTCATAAAAGTCAGGGACTCACTTTTGAAAAGGCGATCATCGATGCAAAGGCAGCATTTGCGCACGGACAGGTGTATGTTGCACTCAGCCGGTGCAAGACTCTTGAAGGGATGGTTCTCAGTACACCAATCTCAAATCACTCCCTAAAAAGTGATTCCAGGATATCTGTTTTTAATGAAGATATTCATCAGAATCCTCCCGGGAATGCGCTTTTAGAGGAATCAAAGCTTGAATTTCAGCGCCTTTTATTAATGGAACTTTTTGATTTTCAGCCATTGTTGCGACGAACGGGGTATTGCGCTAAGTTAATGGATGAGCATCAGGCGAGTGTCGATACGGTATTGAAAGACAATCTTCAGAAAATGAATTTGGAATTAAGAAGAGAACTCTTTGATGTATCTGAGAAATTTAAAGGACAATTACGAAATTTGATTCCTGAGAACAGGAATATTGAGGAGAATCTTCTTTTACAGGAACGGGTTCAGAAAGCTTGTGGCTATTTTTCAGAAAAGCTGGAGCTCATTGTTTCTGTGCGATTAAAAAGTCTTGATGTTGAGATTGATAATAAAGTTGTGAGGAAATCAGTCAATGATGCGATTGCAAAATTAAGTGACGATGTGCATCTGAAGCTGGCCTGTCTGGATGGTTGCAAAACGGGTTTTTCAGTTAAAAAATATATGGAGATCCGGGCAAAATCAGCTATCGAACCTTCCGTGTCAAAGCAAAAGTTCAGGAGTGCCACCTTTTCACCTGACGGATTAATGCCAAACCCGGATTTGTACAAATCGATTAAGTCCTGGCGTGGTGATAAAGCTGATGAGCTCAATGTTGATGCTTATATGATCCTGCCGCAAAAGACGCTGCTTGAACTGGTCACCCATCTCCCTTCAACACTTTCGGAGTTAAAAAAGGTAAAGGGTTTTGGAGCGAAGAAGTTAGCTCAATTTGGCAAAGAGATTCTTCCATTAATCATTGAGTACAGGATTCACAGTAAAATGGAACTCCCTGCCGGACAGTTTGACGATGAGCCGGAAGAGCCGATAAAAGCACCCAAGGTTGATACAAAACTTGTTAGTTATGAGCTTTTTAAAGGGGGTAAAACAATTGCTCAGATTGCCTATGAACGGAGTATGGCGATATCTACGATTGAAGGACATCTGGCTCATTATGTGGGGACAGGCGAACTGGCTATTGACCTGTTAGTCAGTAAGGATAAAGTGAAACTTATTTCGCAGTGGTTTTTGAAAAACAGTACAACGAATCTTGGCTCAGCAAAAGCGGGTCTTGGCGATCTGGTAAGTTATGCAGAATTGAAATGTGTGCTCAATTATCTTGTTTTTACTAAACAGATTTCGGCTTAAATTGATACATTTATCAACTCATTCAAACTAAATAATATTTTGTAATAAACGCAATACGATGAATCTGAAGACAAAAAAACAGTTGCTCAAATTAATTCTGATTTCAGGATTATTTTTTATTCAATCAATCTCAAACGCAGTTCCTTCAACCGATCTTTCAGGAATAAGTTTAATCCCAAAGCCGGTTTCTGTGATTGCGGCCAGCGGGAATTTCAAGTTAACCCCAAAGAGTACGATCTTTCTCTCGGGTCAGGGTGTGGAACTCAAAAATATCGGGAATTATCTTGCCAGTAAATTAACTCCTGCAACAGGCTTTGGAATGGCTGTCAGGATTGCTACAGCAAATCAAAGTCCTGGAAACATCTATTTGTCAATAAATTCTGGAGATGCACAATTGGGAGATGAAGGATATCAACTTACAATTAAAGCCGGAGCGATTAATCTTATTGCCAATAAATCTGCCGGTCTGTTTAATGGCATCCAAACGATAAGACAACTGTTTTCTGCTAAAATAGAGAGTGCTACCCATCAGGCAGGCCCATGGCAAATTCCCGCCGGGACCATCCGTGATTATCCTGAGTACTCCTATCGTGGTGCAATGCTTGACGTTGCCCGCCATTTTTTCCAGGTAAAGGATGTTAAACGGTATATCGATTTGATTTCCGCATATAAGATGAATGTTTTGCACCTTCATCTGGCCGATGACCAGGGATGGCGCATTGAGATCAAAAAATGGCCGAAACTCACCTCTATTGGTGGAAGTTCACAGGTAGGTGGCGAAAAGGGAGGATTCTATACACAGGAGCAATATTCAGATATCGTGAAGTATGCAGCAGAACGAAATGTCATGATCATTCCTGAAATTGATATGCCGGGACATACCAATGCTTGCCTGGCCTCTTATCCGGAACTGAATTGCGATGATAAGGCGACAGAACTTTATTCCGGGACAGAGGTGGGATTTAGCACGTTGTGCACAGGCAAAGAGATTACCTATCAGTTTATTTCCGACGTCTTTGGCGAACTTGCGGCGATTACCCCTGGCCCCTATTTACATATTGGAGGTGATGAATCACATGTGACAAAAATTGAAGATTATATTCCGTTTGTTAACCGTGTTCAGGAAATAGTGCGTAAGCTCGGGAAAAAGGTAATTGGTTGGGATGAGATAGCTCTTACTACCCTGGTTCCTAACTCTTCGGTGCAATATTGGGCAAAAGCTGAAAATGCATTAAAAGGGGTTAAACAAGGGGCAAAAGTGATCATGTCACCCGCTGCCAATTCCTATCTCGACATGAAGTACGATTCAACTACAAATCTTGGGTTGTTCTGGGCAGGTTATGTCGAGGTCGATAAATGCTACGACTGGGATCCGGCAACTCTTGTTCCCGGGGTCGGGAAGGAAAATATTCTGGGAATAGAGGCTCCGCTATGGACCGAAACCATCTCTACGATGAAACAGTTGGAATACATGGTTTTCCCACGACTTTTGGGTCTGGCAGATCTGGGATGGCGTGCTCCTGCTGCCGGAAACTGGAACGAGTATAAGTTAAGACTTGGTCAGCATGGCGGACGTTTAAAAGCTCAAGGGGTTGAATATTATCCGTCAAAATTGGTCCCCTGGGTAGCTCAGTGAACTTACGGAAAAATTCAGAGTATAAAATTCAGTGTGTAAAATTCAAAGTGTAAAATGCAAATAGTAAAATTTAAAATTAAGGGGATGGCTGCTCTACAGATATTCAAATTTCTCCTGATTTCTACTTGAACTTTGCATTTTACCTTTTGCAATTTACACTTTGCATTTTGATTTCCATCTCATTCTTTCAGTCCAATAACCGCCGAGGTTTCATGAGATTCCCCCGGAGTTATACAGACTGTATCATTTAATGAATTAACGGCCTCGATGCAAACAAATCTTCGATAGGCCTCATTCGGCATATCGCTAGTCTTATGACAATTAGCTGCTCCCGGATTCCAGACTGTGGTTGTTTTGCTCCCTGATTTTGCAACCATGATTTTGCGCCTGAATTTTGGATCTTCAATGAAACAGGTTGCAGAAGTGTCGTAATAATGGCGATCTTCAACCTGATGGATTTTTAGTTTAGAACTCTCCTGAATGAATTCTCCTGGTTCCCCATTTTTATAATATCGGGTCCCCTTTAGGCCTTCAATGGTGATATCTTCTATAGCAGATAAATTGAAATAGGTATGAAGTGCACAGGAATAATCAAACTGGATGGGAGAGGTGTTGGTCACTTTTAGGGTCACCTTAAGCGTCTTCCCGATAGTGAATGTCATTTCAGCGAAAAATTCGTACGGCCAGTATGCCTTTGTGATTTCTGATGAGGTTAGTTCTAATCTGATCTGGGTCTCTCCGTGCGTATTTTCTGTGACTTCCATTAATTCCCAATACATCAGCCGGCCAAAACCGTGTTGTGGTTTTGCGGGATCACTTTTATGGGGGCCGAACCAGGGAAAACAGACAGGAATCCCGCCGCGTATAGCCTTTCCTTCTTCATAATAACTCATCGGACTAAGCCACAGAATCTCCACCTCTTTTTTTGGTCTGAAACTTGTTATTTGGGCACCATACAGGGAGATAGTGGCATCGGCATATTGATTTGAAACTACAAGGCAAATGAGATTGTTTTTAAGCTTTTTAAAAGTTAAAACTCCCTCAATTTTGAATTTTTCGTTTAATTGATTAATGTCGATCATCTTTTATTTCAATTTAGTCGTTAGTAGAAATCTGCAAATATATTGGTTTTTGAAATTGGGGTTTTCCGGTTTCTATTTTCTGCCACGATTATACAGGAGGTATCCAAAACTGACCTGTAAATAGAACTTAGGATCACTGCCGCTGTAATAATTCAGCAGTAAACTTGCCGGGCCAAACGGGGTATGGTACACGAATCCACCGCTTCCGAGAAATGCTTTCGAGGTAAACATCTTATTGCTGTACTGCGGAATATTCTCTGCGCTGTTGAGTAACTCTTTAAAAGGCTGAAAAAAATAACCTTCAAATCTCAGATGTGTTGTAGCAGTGACAGGAATTATCGCTTTGATACCACCTGCAACGAAATTGTCAGCCCTCAGGTAGGGTAAATATCTGATTGTGCTGTTAACTGTGGGGGCGAAGCTATGAGCCGATAAAAGTGTAGCCGTATAGTTGTGAAAAAGCCCTTTGTTCGAAAAGTACGATTCTCCGGTCACCCCTAATGTCAACCATTTAGTGGTTTTGAAATATCTTTCATACCTAAGGTCAAGCTGGAAATAGTCATGCGCTTTGCGGTACGGTTGATTCATTTGGCTGGTAGATCCCGGATCTTCCTTTTCAGTGCCGAAGATATAACTTGATTCGAAGTTAAACATCTTTCCTTCAGTAGGGTATTGTTTCTTGTTAAATGCTCTTGTTTCCAGTCTGACATGTAGATTTCCGGCCGTAAATGTGGTTCGGTCGGGGGTGTCATTTTTCGTGAAATTTATGGTTTGGTAATAATCATCAGCCTGATTCAGAAAGTCAATTCCTGCCTCCCATTTGGAGGTGGTCTTTGATGGAAAACTTATATTTAGCTGGATATTGTCATCATTTCGAATCACATAATGAGAAACCTGATTCTCGAAAAAGAGTTGTGTAGAGCCTGAAAAGTAGTCTGTATGATTTTTAATAAAATAAAGTTCAAGGGAGAAAGGCTGCCTTGAGGTAAAATTAAAACGGGTTCCCCCCATGAAGGAGCTATAGAATTTACCAACGTGGATGTTCGACTGGATTGTGATAGGCAAATTATTGAAAAGGCGATAGTCGAGTCCGATATACCCCTGGTTAACATCAGAGAGTGAAAAATAGCCACCTACCCCGACTGCAAGCGGTTTTTGTTGTTCAGCTTTTAATTGGAGATCATAGAGCCCGGTTTGTTTGTTGTAATCTGCAGTAGGGAGCAGGGATTTGATTTTATCGTCACCCAGGATTTTGAAATATTCCTTCCTTAGCTCTTCTAAATCAAATGTCTTCGATTTGTGCCTGATTGACTGTATGATGTAGTGGCGTTGGGAACCATCCACTCCGGAGACCTGAATATTGTTGAATCTCATCGTGGGGCTTTTGCTGCGGTATTCTTCCCGCGCACGGGTCAGGTGATCGAGGTTGACCCGTCTGGTTATTCTTGATTTTATGGTGTTGATTTGTTTCATGGTCGATTCATACCCGGCTTTTTCAATTTCCTCGAGTCGTTCAAAATCGAACAAGGCAATATGGTCAACCGGTGATTTAATTGTAATTCCCAGACTGTCGGGGATGAAATAGTTGTTTTTACGAACCATCATATTCTCAATCTGGACTTTAATGTCGTCTGTTTTTGGTTTTTTGTCCCTGAATCCAACAGCGCTTCCAATCATAATATCAGGATGAAAATCCTCATACATAACATCACACGGAAAGTTGTTCACCAAACCTCCGTCGAAAAGCAACACACTGTCAATTTCGATCGGTTTGAAATAAAAGGGGAAAGTCATAGATGCCCTGACAGCTAATCCTAGATCTCCAGAGCGAAATACGACCGGTTCTCCGCGGTAAATATCCGTTGCTACACATCGGAACGGAACAAAAAGATTGTCGAAGTCATTCCCTGCCAGGGCATTGGCAGGACTAAACAATTCCATAAAGCCGAAGTCCATTTGTCCCGATGGAACGAGGTTGGTAGGGAGAGCAAGTTGTATTTTGTCCTCTTTTCTGGCAAAGTCGAGATCTATAAAAGATGGATTATCTTCGAGTTGCTTAAAGAAATAGACATATTTTGGAGGGATCTTTCCTGTAGACCAATTTTTAAAATCTTCCGATTTGAACAGTATTTCCATCTCTTCCGGAGAATAACCTGCAGCATAGAGCCCACCAATAATTGCCCCCATTGAGGTTCCGGTGATATAATCAATTGGAATATTGTTCTCCTCAAGTGCCTTGATCACCCCAATATGGGCAAGCCCTTTTGCACCACCACCACTCAGAACCAGACCTACCTTTTGGCTGAATCCCTGCATCGGCATGAAATAAAGGCAAAGTAACACTGTAAATAAGACCCTGCTCATAGTTTAAATTCCAATTATCAACTCTTAATGATATTCTATTTTGTGCTTTAATGATTGAAATCCTTCACCTAGAATTTCACTTGCATCCATGATCGTAATAAAGGCTGAGGGGTCAATTTTATTGATATGCTCTTCTAAAATTGCAACCTCACGGCGGCTGACAACAGTGAAAATAATGTTCTTTTCGGTATCAGTATACATCCCGGTTCCTTTGAGGTAAGTTCCACCCCGACCAAGATCAATAATTATTTTATTCCGGATATCTTCGTGTTTTTCGGAGATAATAATCAACGCTTTATTGTAATTAGCCCCTTCCAGAATAAGGTCAACGGCCCTGCCGGTAATATAAATAACAATCATGCTGTAAAGAGGGATCTGCCAGTCCTTAAAGGCGGCCAGGGCCACCAATACGATGGCAGAATCAACCCAGATCAACATTTGGCCAATCGGAATGCGGGTGTACCGGGTTATTACCATTGCAATGATATCGCTACCCCCTGAAGTTGCCCTTGCCTTAAAGATCAATCCCAGCCCGATACCGGTCAGTACACCGCCAAATATACAGGATAGCAGCACATCATTTACAAGCGGTGCATCCCCGATCTCGCGCATCCAGGTAATTATATCCATAAATACGGAGGAGGAAATGAAGCCATAAATGGTTTTGGTGCCGAATTGCCGTCCCAGAAGTTTAATTCCAAAATAGGTTAATGGGATATTTACCAATAAATTGAATAATCCTATGGGAAATCCCTCCGGCCATAAGGTCATCCCTTTGGAGAGGTAATGGACTATAATTCCCAGGCCATAAATGCCGCCTGGTACTATTTTATGGGGTGTAATAAAGAAAACAAATCCAACGGCCATGATAAATGAGCCGATAGTGATCAAACTATAGTCAATAAACCAGCGTTTGGTGGAAAGTTTTTCGGTGGAGAGAAGGGGCATAATCAACAACTAAATTTCTATAAAATTAGAAAAAAAAAGGGTTCCTTTTTGAGGAACCCTTTTAAAGTTGTTGTTCTTAGAATCTTTTTTCTTTGATACGGGCTTTTTTGCCGGTCAATTCGCGAAGATAGAACAAACGTGCACGACGCACACGTCCCATACGGTTAACTTCAATGCCATCAATAAACGGAGAGAAAAAGGGAAAAATCCTTTCTACACCAATATTACCAGACATTTTGCGAACTGTGAATGTTTTAGTTGTTCCGGTACCTTTAATCTGAATTACGGTACCTTTGTAATTCTGAATTCTCTCCTTTACACCCTCGACAATTTTGTAACTAACTGTTATCGTGTCGCCAGCGTGAAATACAGGCAATACCTTTTGTTCACCTAAGAACGCATTTTCTGCAATTTTAATCAGATCCATCTTGATTGATTTTAACGATATTATTAACGAACGCAATATTCACAGTGTCTAATTGTTTGCTGTCAGAGATTGCGTACGGAACAGGGCGCAAAAGTAGATAAAATTTCTGTTAATAAACAACTATAAATTAAGTTTTTTCCTTATGGCCTCGGGGATTGAGGCCTTATTAACCATAATGGCAGTAGTCTTATAGCGTAAATAGGGTTGCGAAGCATAAAAATAACCCTTAAACTGATTGTAATTGCCCCAGGAGTTCTTCACCTTATAGTACAGCGTGCCGTTTTGGTCCTTGGCCAGACCGATCAAATGCATGGCATGATCATCTGTAGTTTCAAGATTGTCAAAGGCTTCCTGACGAACTTCCTGGGTGATATCTCTCTCTTTTCCAGGTTTGTCAAATTTATAGTAGGTGGCCTCCTTCTCTTTTTCCGAGAGACTGTCCCATTTTGCGATCTCTGCATTACTCATATCTTTCAGCGTCTTGTCGGGAACTACGGCGATTCCTTTTATTGATGTTGCAAACCCCTTGTCGCTAACATCAGCTGCCCAAAGTACAGAATATCCGTTTTGCAGTGAATAATCAACAATCTGCTGAAGTTCGTCAAGAGGGACATTGTAAAACTGACTCCATAGCCAGTTGTCTGCAACTTCCAAACTAAAGGACTCATAAAAAGGGTGATGGTTAAAGGAGGTGATCTGTACATAATCATTCCCATTAATTCCACAGTAGTCAGACGCGAAAGACTTTGGAGTATAGGATTTACCCTGGTATTCGAATTTTTCCGGGAGAACTCCAAGATAGGCATCAATCGTATTATTAATTGCAATACCCCATACCGAGGTTAGCTTCTTACTTTTCGCTTCGACAACAGCCTCTGCCATTTTAAGAAGCACCTCATCCATTTCGCCGTGTACATGCTTCTCTTCATTGTATTTAATCCCCGGAAAGGCACTTTCGGGAACTAGTCCGTACTTAGTGGCAATATACAAATCATCAAAAAGCTCTCCCCCTGCACTGAAATTAAGTTTTCCCTGCATCCTGACATATTTCTTGGCTTTATCACGGTAACACAGGCTCACCTCAAACATCTCTGATAAATCGACTTCCGGCTTACCCATCCGAAGCATCTCTGTTTCAAAAAAGGACATCCCGGCAAAGGACCAGCAGGTTCCACTCTGGAATTGATTTTTTATGGAAGTATGAGGTATCTCCTTGATTAGTTCAAACTTATAGCCTTGTTCGTCTTTGTTTCCTCCATACGAAATTGTGGTTGTAAACCACAGCGTTAAAACAAGGATAACTCCTTTTTTGAAAGATTGCATAGTAATTTTCTAATGTGTAATTTGCACGGAAAAATAGTAAAAGTGATTGAATTTCAGTACTTATTTAAAATTAGAATTAATATAAATTGATCGGTACATCTGAACTTAGTGCTGATTTTTATTGAGAAATCATGTAAGCATTCTCAACCGGTGTGTCACTCCCTCTGTAGATAATTTTTCCGGGCAGAATTATCGATTTTGTAACTGGGGTGAAACCTACAGATCCCGTTGATATATAGTTTATTGCAGCTGTCAAACTGCCATCTGCAGAACTGCCCCAATCCTGTGATACATTATCTGCAACACTTACATCTACGGGTATACCGTCAAAATAGTCGGTATATCCCTGAGAATTTACATTTTTGAAACTTATCGGAATTACGGCGATATTGAGCTTTGTATCTCCTGCAATATTCATCCCAACAGGTTTACCCTGCGTGGCAGAACCAATAAGCTTTATGTTGAGATATGGTTTTAGGCCCGCAATGACCAGTTCACTGGCAGAGGCCGTTGAGTAGGTTGTTAACACGACTAAATTATTTAACTGAACACTGTTGCTCTTTAGTTTTATTGCACTTGAAAAGCCCAGGGTTGTGTGTTTGTCATTGTATATCAGTGTATTATAAACTTTGTCCTTGTAGGTTTTCCCGGCTAATATAGCGACCAGTGAATCAGCACAATTCAAGGTTCCCCCACCGTTGTACCTTAGGTCAAGAATTAAATCGGTAATCCCTCCGGTTAAAAATGTATTGAAAGCAGTATTGAGTTCTTTGACTGAACTTCCCAGAAATTCATTAAAAACCAGGTAGCCAATTTTTTTAGCAGCGACAGGGTAAATGGTTGAATAGAGAACGGAATTGATTACTATGGCCCCCTTAGTCATTGCAACAACCAATTCGGATCCGTCATTTTTTATAAAGTCGAATGTGTTAGAGGTATTTCCAATTTGGGTGTTGACTTCACTGACAGACATCGCAGAAACCAGCTTCCCGTTTATCCCCTTAATTTGCCAACCCCGTTTAATACCTGCTTTACCCATTGCACTATTGTCGTAAACGTACAAAACCCGCAATAATTTTTGTGCATCAAATGCCAACCCCAAACCCCATCCTGTAGTTTCACCATTTTGGAGGAGCTTTTGCATGTCAGTATAGGTCATCGTAAAGCTCCATCTGTCTTTTACATAATGGACAGCGCTAATGTATTCTGCAGGAGTTTTAAATGTAGTCAGATCAACCTTCGGCAACGTATTGTACCATAGATACATATCGTTAAAGGTGTCTGAAGTGAATTTCACCAAAGGGTCAACTGTAGGATTTGTAGTTTGTTGTGTCTCTTTTTTGCAGCTAACGGATAATAAAACAGATAAAAGAAGTAAAGCATATATAATCTTGTACATAGAAAGCTAATTAGATAAATTAATTTTTAATAATACCCTGAAGGTTTTTAAAATCTTCAGGGTATTTGTCTGATAAACACTACAACTTTCGTGCTAATTCTTCGTCGTGAAATATTGGTCAGGAATCTTTAGTTGGATAGGTATTTCTGACATGATAGATATTGAGTAATTTCTCCAAAAATATTTTTTTTAGAAGAGTTATATCTTTGAATGTCAGTGGTGAATCCTCCAGTTGTCCGGCTTTTGTCTTTTGCAGAAAGATGGAGTCAATAAGTTTGCTTAAACTGATATTGTCTTTTTTGTCAAGGCTTCTGGAGGCTGCCTCGATGCTGTCTGCAAGCATTACGACGGCAGTTTCGCGAGTTGAAGGGATTGGACCAGGATAGGTGAAAATGGATTTGTCAACCTCTGTCTCGCTCTTTTTATTAGCTTCTGCATAAAAATAACCCGTAAAAGTGGTGCCATGATGGGTTTTTATAAAGTCGATGATTTGTTCCGGTATTTTATGTTTCCGGGCAAGTTCAACCCCTCCCGAAACATGGTCCATAATTATCTGGGTACTTTTCTCCAAAGGCTGCTGGTCATGGGGATTGATACCCGGGGACTGATTTTCAATAAAATATTGCGTATTAACCAGTTTCCCGATATCGTGGTAAAGTGCTCCTGCTCTTACAAGCAGCGGATTTCCTCCTAATCTTAAAATTGCCTCCTCTGCCAGATTTGCAACCTGCAGCGAGTGCTGGAATGTTCCGGGAGCCTCTTCCGCAAGTCGTCGAAGCAGTTTTTGGTTGGAATAGGACAATTCGATCAGTGTGACATCTGAAACAAAACCGAATGACTTTTCAATGACAAAAACCAGGAGATAAGTAATTAAGGTCAGTGCCGCATTAATGAGGAACCATTTCATCACCTCCCAGTCTATGGCTGCCAGATTGGCTTCCTGTATCAATGAGATTCCGATATAGGTAAAGGCATAAACGAAAAAGATAATTAATGAGGTAAGAATCAGCTGATCGCGTCTCTGAAGATTGTTTTGACTGATGACCGCAATACTCCCGGCAGGGATGGTGAGCAATACAAATTCATAGCCGTTGGGGACCATAAATCCTACAATTAAGGCTGTAATTGTATTGACGAAAATTGCCAGACGGGCATCCAGAAAAGTCCGGATGATCAAAGCCAGCGCGGTAAAGGGGACAATGTAGATAGGAATTGTACCTGACGAAACAATGATCCGGCAAAAAAAGATCATCCCAATCATCATAAACAGGGTAAAGGTAATGTCCCGTTTTGACCTTAGGAGCTTTCTGCGGATATTGTATATAAACAGGAATAGGGTAACCAGCAACATGGTTATAAATACGGCTTTTCCAACGATAATCAGATAGTATTTGGTCAGGTCACCCCTGCTTTTCTCCACTGCTGATTTTAGGGATTCAAGAATTAGATAAGTATGGGGAGAGATTACATCCCCTTGTGAGACGATTCTTTCACCCTCCTGAACGACACCATTCGTTGTGGACAGGTTTTCCAGGATCTTTTCCTTTTCTGCCTCTGTTTTATCAGGATCATACGTAAGATTAACGGCTAAATAATCTTCGGGATGAAACTTCCCGATAATTTGTTTTAAGTCATTATCGCTGTTCTTGAGTATTTCCAGTGCAGCGTTAGCTTCCGAATAAGCCGTTTTGAGGGAATACAACTGTCCGACAGGAATTCTTTCGGCTAAATTGTTCCTGACAACAAGAAGTTCACTCTTTCCTGTCAGCGACGGCAGATTTGCAGTTCCTTGTTCCAGAATTCCTGCACGATAGATTTTTTCAAATATGGTGACTACTTTGTTTTTGACTACTCTTGAGTAGAGAATTTCGGTATTTTCCTGTAAGGTGATCTCATCGATTTTGGCAGAAAGGGCTATGATTTGCTGTTTTTCAACCGAATCGCGAAACAGAAAGTAGGGTGTTAACGACTTCAACAGGGAATCACGTTCTTCGCTGATGGACTGTTCCGATTTCATGATGGCAAAATCAAACGGAGCAATCAGGGCGGCATGCATCCATGGCCTCCCTTTTTGAAATTCGTAGCGAAATCTCCCTTCCTGGGGCAGCGCAAAATAGAGGATAATCCCGGTACAGATAAATATTAACGTTAAATAAATCGTATGCCAGCTCTCTGATTCAAACCAGCTTTTCTTTTGCAAATTCATGCGTATAATTTTTTTTTCTCTTTTTACGGCTTAAAGAAGCAACCAATTAATGTGTATATTTGGGAATAATCAAAAGTAATCATTTTTTAATGCGATACGGAATCTCTAACCTCAGTATTGTCCCCGTTCGGTCAGAACCACGCGAAAAGAGTGAAATGTGCACTCAAATTCTTTTTGGTGAGCACTATACAATTCTGGAAGAACAATCCAAATGGTGCCAGATAAAGCTCGCTTTTGATGGTTATGAAGGTTGGATTGACCGCATAATGGTCAATGAGGTTGAGGAAGAAACCGTTTCTCAATTGACAGAAATCCCCCGCATTGTGACGACCGATGTATTCAATATCGTCCAACCATTGGGCGATTATACCAATTTTCTGATTGTAGCCGGAAGCTCATTACCCCATTTTGATCCAATCGCCAGGACCTTTCAAATCGGGAAGGTCACCTATTCGATTCAGGGAAACAGTATTGCCACAGCCACAAGTGCTGTACGCGAACGAATTATAGAAAATGCCCTCAAATACTTTAATTCTCCCTATCTTTGGGGTGGAAGATCCCCTTTTGGGATCGATTGTTCCGGATTTTCACAGATTCTGTATAAAATGGCAGGTCTTTCAATTCCACGCGACGCGGTTCAACAGTCGTTATTAGGTGACAACCTGAGTTTTGTGGAAGAAGCCTTACCCGGTGACCTTGCATTTTTCGACAATGAGGATGGATCTATCATTCATGTTGGAATTATTTGGGAGAAGAATAAAATTATTCATTCATCAGGTAAAGTCAGGATTGATAATGTGGATCATTTTGGTATTTACAATATTGATACTAAAAGATATACACATCAGATGAGACTGATGCGGCGAATTATTAAGGATTAATATTTCTCATGCTTAAACTTAAACCGGTTGAATTATGGGACATCTTGAAATCGTAGGTTATATAACCGCCATTCTCATTGTTGTTTATATTGTCTGGAGAAATGGCGACAAAGAGAGGGCGCTGGCTAAAGAGAAGGAGGAAAATCTGAAATTCAGCTATAAATATCCCCGTTTGGCAATGACTGTGGATGCTATTGTGATCGCAGAAAAAGAGAGCGGGCCAATGATTTTGCTGATTCAGCGGAAATTTGACCCTTTCCGGGGATTTTGGGCTCTCCCGGGTGGATTTGTGGGGATGGAGGAGACCCTGCTTCAGGCATGCAGCCGGGAGCTTTATGAAGAAACAGGATTGCTGAATATCCCCCTTAAACAGTTTTTTACTTTCGATGCTATTGGAAGAGATCCGAGGCATCGCACTGTTACAACCGTTTTTTTCGGAAGGGTACCCTCTGTAACACCTGTGATTGGGGGTGACGATGCCACTGTTGCCGAGTGGTTTCCGGTTGGTTCGTTGCCGGATTTGGCCTTTGATCATGGAGAAATAATCCGGAAATTTTTAAAAGAAAAGTGAGCTATAATTCCGATTAACTTTTTAATTCCTGATTATGTTTTTATTTTTTGATACTGAGACTACCGGATTACCCCGGAACTGGAAAGCCCCCGTTACAGACCTGAAAAATTGGCCAAGAATGGTGCAACTTGCCTTCGTAAGTTATGACTCAAATGGATCCAGAATATCGGAAGGAGATTTTATTGTCAAACCTGAAGGGTTCGTAATTCCGCCAGATGTATCCCTGATTCATGGGATAACGCATGAGCGGGCAGTCAGGGAGGGAGTTTCTCTTCGGGGAATTCTGGAGGAATTTCAGTTGATGATTAGTGATTCAGATGTATTAGTGGCGCACAACATTAGTTTCGATGCCATGATTGTTGGAGCTGAATTTTTAAGAATGGGTTTTTCAAACCCTATTCCTTCAAAGAAGAAATTTTGTACGATGGAAAGTAGTACAAATTTTTGTGCTATTCCAGGACCCTATGGTTATAAATGGCCTAAATTATCTGAGTTGCATTATAAATTGTTCCGCACCGGATTTGAGGAGGCGCATAATGCTGCTGTGGACATCAATGCAACAGCAAAATGCTTTTGGGAGCTAAAACGATTGGGGAAAATTTAAGATCACTTTCAGGGTTGCCCTGTTACTTTGGAATGCAGGATTTCAGATATGTAACCACTTCTGGTCCTTCATTAAAAAGGAGGTCAAGGATACTCAGATTGGGAACAAATCCCCATTTTTCCTGAAATACCTGAATATAGGGCTGAGGGTAAAACCGATTATCTTCAGTTTGCCGCTGTAGTTTTGGATGAATCGCATAGCGAAAATCATCAATATATCCTGGAACTTCCCCTTTCTGAAAGTATGCTTCCGTACACCTGATATCTGCCTTAACGTTGATTGCCTTTAAGACCGTATTTTGAATTTCATGGTTGAAATCAAGTAAATATTTCCATCGTTTATCGTGAAAAAACGGGGCAAGATCATCCGAATAATACTCAAAAAAGGGAGAGTTATTATAGGCAGAGGATATTCCTCTCCAGTGCATTTGCTGCCATGGATAATCGTATGAAAGTTGCTGGTCACGGATGGGTCCTTTAGCTTTGGGGCCGTTAACAATAGGGAGCGTTAGGTGCAATGGACCGTTAGCAGTGAGGATAATGGTCCGGTTTCGATACGATTGCTTCAGGTAACTCTCCAGATATTCGATGAATATCGTGTTATACCCGATTATTTTGGTGAAATATTGTATTGGTCCAAGGTAGGCACTGCTTAGCAATACGCTTGTTTCCTGATAATCCATTAATAATCAAAGAATTTATGGCCGGGTTCACCTTCGACGGTCATTCCGTTTTCCGAATTTGTTGGTGATGAATCGTACGAAGCCTCCTCTTCAGCCGTTTGATTCTCAAATGCTTTTAACTTAATTTGAAGTCTTTTGATCCGGTTCTTCAACCGTTGATTATCTATAAATGAAAAAATCGCGGTAATAGATACTCCGATCAGAATGGCGATCATCAGGATAAGGGCTAGCGGAACTTCGGAAAATTTCATCCATAAGAGTTTCAACGGAACAGTAACCGAATTTTGAATGGTGAAAATCACCATTGCGACTCCCAAAGTTATTCCTGTAATTAATCCTCGTTGCATTTTCTTCTGGTTTTTAATTGGTAATCTGATCTTCGGATCTCGCCTTTTCAGGCTTCAGTCTTACGATACCGGTATTGGCCGTATTAATTTCCACTTTTTCATCGTCAGGGGCATCGTATTCATTTCTGAAAAATATGTTGTATGAGATACCCAACGGGACAATGATTTTCATCGATTTCAGCGGAGGCATCACTATCTCACGAATATCGAAATAGGTTGAATCTTTCCACTGCCAGTCGGTTACCATATTTACAAAAAGGGTATCCTTTGAATCATTGAGTAATTTTAATTTCCTGTAGGCCCGCCCCTGTGTTTGGGAATAGAATTCCATCCCTGTGAATGCCGACCCAATTGCTGAGCCAACAGCTAAAAAACCTTCTCCGATATTCACTCCCGTCCGCTGATTATGCATCTCTTTTTGCCTCCTGACACTTTGCGGATCGGTAATATAGCCCGATACACTGCAGGATACGAGGAGGATGACAGAGAGGTATGTTGAAACTAATCCGGGAGTTATTTTCATGGCTTAACCATTTTTGAATCCGGAAGATTAGTTAAGAAGGATTTAAGCAACTAATCGAGGATGGTTAAAAGTAATCTTTTGTGCTAATCAGGCAGTAATTAATAATCTGTCATTATGCAAATTGTTAATTGCTGCCTGATTCATATCAATGTGTTATTTTACACTCATAAAGAACCTGTCCCAACGGATTTTGGAGAGGAAACTTTTGTTTTTGTCCAGAGAGAGCCAGACAAATGATGCTTTTCCCACTACATGATCCTCAGGTACAAATCCCCAATACCTTGAGTCCGCCGAATTATAACGGTTGTCACCCATCATCCAGTAATAGTCCATTTTAAAGGTATAGGTTGTTGCTACAGCCCCGTTGATATAAATATTATCCCCTTTCACCTGCAAATCATTCTCTTCATAAACATCAATTATCCTTTTAAATAAGGGTAGATTGGCTAGTGTAAGATTGATTGTTACCCCTTTTTTCGGGATCCAGATGGGGCCGAAATTGTCGAGGTTCCAGGTAAACTTCGGATCGCTGGGGAAGATGGCCGGATCGCTGTTGTCAGAAGGCCAGGTCACTCTCTCTTTGGATGTAATAAATTTCATATCATCCATTTTCCTTGCTTGTGCGGTTGTAAGCGAGAGAATATAGCGCGAATCAGAGCCTTCTATTTCGGAACGTGTGATATCCAGTTTTTCGAGTGTGTTGTCGTTAATTGCGGTACCTGTAATTGTAATCAGGTATTTATATTGAATGCCCGGAATCTCCTTTTGAGGTTTCCCGTTGACATATACCTGCCCTTTTACGATTTTAAGTGAATCACCCGCAATTGCGATACAGCGTTTAATGTAATTTTCCCGTTTGTCTACCGGTCGGTAAATGATATCTCCAAAAGTTCTCTTGTCAGACCAAACCCGCTCTCTGCCGTAGGATCGCACCATTTCATAATAGCTTCTTTCCTGCAGACTTACGGCAACGGTATCACCTTCCGGGAAATTAAATACCACAACGTCATCATTTTTAACTTTTCCTGTTCCGGCAATTCTGCGGTAAGGGTAGTGAATAAGTGTTGAAAATGATTTTAAACTGTTCGATAATGGCATGGTATGATGGACAAATGGAAACGAGATGGGGGTATTGGGCATCTTTGGTCCATAAGCTGTTTTACTCACGAAAAGATAATCACCAACCATCATCGATTTTTCCATGGATGAAGTTGGAATCGTATAAGCTTCAATAAAGAATAACCTGATAAAAGTTGCCGCAATCACTGCAAAAATAATGGCGTCAACCCACTCAACAACCTTGGTCTGTTTCCCTTCAGGCGGGTTTTTCTTCTTCCAGAATGCCCAATGTACACGATTCGTAATATAACTATCAAAGATTACGACAAGACCGATGAACCACCAGAAATTGCTGACCCAAATTACCCAAAGCAGATAAAGGCCACCAACCAGGCCAAATTTAAACCACTTGCTTCCCAATAAATTATTCATGTTTATTTTATTAAATATTTAAAAGATCTGACATTGAGAACACTCCAGTCCTTCCTGCACTGAATTCGGCAGCAAGTACAGCTCCAAAGGCAAATCCTTTGCGGCTGTATGCACTATGAGTTATCTCGATAAAATCCACCTCTGAATCATATTTTATGGTATGAATCCCCGGGACTAGCCCTTCACGCAGTGGTTTAATATACAATTCGTTATTTGATTCTGGCTCAGAGATTGTCCAGTTCGTTTTTTTGTCGTTTAGCGCAAGGATATCTTCAGCAAGTGTGATAGCTGTTCCACTGGGGGCATCCAGTTTCTGGGTATGGTGGACTTCGGTCATGGAAACATCATACTGAGGAAACTCCTTCATCGTTTTTGCCAGGAACTTATTGAGGGCAAAGAAAATATTAACACCCAGGCTGAAATTTGATGCATAGAAAAAACAACCTTGCCCGGCAGAACAGGCTTTTTCAACTTCTGCCTTTCTTTCGAGCCACCCGGTTGTTCCGCTCACAACAGGTACACCCGCTTCAAAACAGCTATAATAGTTCCCTACCGCTGTGGCAGGACCCGTGAATTCTATTGCTACATCTGCATTGGAAAGATTTTCGGTGGTAAGCTCATCCTGATTCTGAATGTCAATCTTAAGAACAATGGAATGACCGCGACTTATCGCAATCTGTTCAATCTCTTTTCCCATTTTCCCGTAACCGATTAACGCAATTTTCATATTCCTTATTTAAAATTTTTAGCTTCTGCTTTATTTGAGATGCAAAGATAAGATTATTGATTTAATCACCCACGGTTGAAAAATAGAGTTAGTCTGATCATCAAAAAAATAAAATTATATGCAGTAAAGCTCAATGCCAGCTTAATTATTGACTGCAAAATGATGTATCCGGCAAGCCGTGCCGTTGCTTTTCCCATTTTTTATTGATGCAATTCTTAAAATCAATGTATGCTTTCCTGTTGAAAGCTGATCATCGAGCATTACCAGCCATGGCAAGTGAAGCAGCTGACTCCATGGCGTGAACAGATCAGTAGTTTTAAATGGCTGTCCATCAATGCTGTATTCAACTATCCCCGCATCGGGGCCGGAATTCACAAACAGCCCGATGGCAGTTCCTGTGAATTTTAGTTTTAATTGAGCGTCTGGTTGTGTGGCTTCAAGGATAGGCATATTTACAAATCCTTCGCGGGTTGAAATGTTATCATTAGGTTCCCAGTTTTGAATCAACTTCCAGCCGGTTTTAAGTTTTGCCTGCTTAAGCGGTTCAAAATGACCATTAATATACGAAAATGGATCTAAAAGTTTATCGGATAATATTTTAGGACTATGATCCGGTGCCTTGGCATCTCCCCATGCAGTCTCAAATAAATGTCTGATCGTTTTGAAATAGAGCTCCTGGCCAAACGGGGATGGATGAAGATCTTTAAAATCTTCCCGCCAGGTGAACTCGCCATTCAGGATCCTGTCGTTCACCTCCTTCGCCAAATTTATTGACGGTATGTTATAGAATTCAGCAACTTTCTCATGTTGTTGAATCACTTCAGGTGTTTTACCAGTATTGTAATCGGCCATTTTATCCTGATCGACAAAGTATAGCATCACAAGATCCATTTTTGGATTTGATTGCAAAGCATGATGGATGATCCCCTCCATCCCGCGCAATTGAATTTCAGGTTTGATGAAGTTTGTTGCATCATTTACCGCTGCTTCTTCAAAAAGCAGGTCGATTTTCCCTTTCGATAAAACATCCTGATCCAGACGGAAAGCACCGGGTGTCGATCCTGTTGACGGGATTCCTGCACCAATAAATTCAAACCGGGTGTCCGGAAACCGTTGACTGATGTAATCGCAAACCTTGTCGCGCCATCCGGGATTATAGGTGATTGATCCGCCCAGAAATGCTACTCTTCCTACTTTTTCCTGCTCAAATTTTATGCGACAGTTGTTGATATTTCCCCTGAATTTTATGGCCATTTTTGATTCGTAAGGCAAAATGGGATCTGCGAGTTCAGGAGCTGTGTTAGCAAGGATAAACCTGACAATTGGGGCGGGATCCTTGAGGCTATGTGGGTGGTGACCAATCCCTTCCTTAACAATCACCTCGATTTGCCCTCCTGCCTGGCGGTAAGTTTTCACCAGGACATCTGTATTTTCCTCCATGGGAACTACCTCGTCTTTTGCTCCACAGACATGGATTGCAGGCACATGAGCTTCGGCTAACTTCCGTGCATTGTAAATCGGCATCCCTTTGAACTCCTTAACGCTCTCCTCTGTAAGATGATAGGCCAGAAGATGCGCCTTCCAGTCATCCGGTGAACCTACCCCCTTCCACTTACCACCTGGCCAGCTCCGGATATCGCATACGGGGGCATCGGCATAAATACAGGCCACCTTACCGACATTTTCAGAACCCCAGTTATAGATGTAAAGTCCACCCCTGCTGAAACCTTCCAGAACCGCTTTTGAATTTAACTGATATTTGCTGATCAGATAGTCATAGAAATGGTTCCATAAAACAACGGCCTCCTGATTTCCGCAATACTCAGCCCCATCAACATAAACCACATGAAACCCTTTTTGAAGCAAGGCGATCTCAGTCTGAGGTTCGTGTCCCCAGAATCGGGCTCTCCAGATCCAGTGGCGATTTATTTCGGCTTTTTCAGGAAAAACAATCTTTGCATCGTGTCCTTCAAACTTAAAATCAAGGCATTTAAAACCATGATAATCGCTTTCCTGAGCAATGCTATTAACGGTGGCAAGAGTTGAAATAAAAAATATAATGAATGTCTTAAGGATTTGTATATTATTATTTTTCATTTCTTTAGATTGTTTGGTTTTGAAATTTTGTTGAACAGGACTTAAAATGTAAAATCAAAGTAATTTAAAAATTAACCACAAAGTTCACAAGGTTTTTTTACAAGGGTTCACAAAGATCCATTGATAACTCTTTTTACTCCATCTTTAAAAAGTAAAGTGTTGAAGTTTATCAATAATCCTAATTTACAGTGAGACAACTTGAGGTATGTTAATATTTGTGCGAAATGTATATCATTAAGGGCATCCACCGCTTTAACTTCAATTATTAATTTATTTTCCAGAATTAGATCGATTCTATAACCGATCTGTAATTTAACCTCTTCATAAATAAGCGGTAATGACTTTTGTTTTTCAACATAGAGACCATATTTATGAATTTCATAAAATAAACACTCTTCGTAACTACTCTCCAATAAACCCGGGCCAAGTGCTTTATGGATTTTAAGCCCTAACTCAAAAACTATCTTAGCAAGCTCATTTTCTGTCATCTATTCTTAGTATATGATGTGTTCTTTGTGTGTTAATCGTGGTGGCCTTTGTGGTAAAAACAGCAGCAAGAAAAATCATATTTTATTTAAACAGCTTATCCAATCCGAATTTCTTAATGGCATCCTGAATAGCAGATCCGGCTTTCTTTTTAAATTCCTTCTCCACAAGGTTTTTAGCCTCGGATAGATCAACTTTTATGTCGGGTTTGTCGAAAGAGCCGCTGATATTGATTCCAATCGGGTACTTGGCAATGTTTTCCGCTCCCGGCACAAAACCGATGTAAGAGTTAACCTCCTCACTTAGGTCTTCCTTATTTACCTTGAAATCAATTCGATAGTCCATGTTCAGCGAAGCGGTTTGTTTCCCCGATATGGTGACATCCTGCCCTGCTACTTTGGTATTAAAGGGGGATATGGCCAAACCCCCATCCGCTAATTTAAAATTGGTCACGAAATCATTGACTTTTACTTTTCTAAACAGATCCTTTCTGAAATATTTGCCAATATCAGCAAACAAACCGGCACCAATTAGCTCAATATTTTTAGCCGTTAAGACGCCACCGCCATTTAATGTTGAAAATATCGGACTATTCCCCGGACCAATCTTTCCGGTCAGTGAAATTCCTGAATTAAATGCGCCTGTACTCTGACTTGCAATCGGGATAAAGTGACGAATCGTTCCTGATGATTGATAAGCTGTGGGGAGATCGAAATCTTTGATATCCATTTTAAAATCAAAATCGGGTACTACCCCCTTGGGTGTAGCATAAGTTCCTGAGACCAGAACCTTTCCACTGAGCATGTTCATATTCAGCCCATCCAGGATTACCTTCCGCTCTTTGATGGTCACTTTTCCTGTGATTCCTGTTATGTTTATTCTGTCGTAAAGTGCCCTGTTTACGGATGACTGCAGCGTAATATTCAGGTTTTCAGGAATTTCAGAAGGTTTTCCACCCACTGCTGCTACCGAATCTTTTGGAGATGAGTCTGAAATTAACTGATTGAAATTTAGATAGTTGGAATTCAAGGAAATCGTTCCGCCTAAAACACCATCTTTCAGAATGTAAGCCCAATAATTGGATATGGAACCATTGGCATTAAAATCGCTTTCACCGATATTTCCCAGGAGGTTTGTCAATGAAATTGATTTTGGATTAAGTCCGATACTCGCTGATTTGATCTCCAGTTTTTGGGGCAGTTTTTTTGTGTTGAACATGAAATTTTGCAGCGAGATCTTCCCATCGGTTTTAAAATTTTCGTACTGACCCTTTTCAATGGATGAGTATTGACCGTTAAAATTTACCGATGCATCCATAATGCCAGCAATATCAATTGAATCCATTGGTATAGCCTGTTTTAAAGAGGAAAAGTCAATGCGTCCTTTCAAATCTCCTTTTAATTGCGGATCGCTGACTGGAGTTGCAACAAATAATGATGCGGTGAGCGGATTACCTGCCAGGGTGGCATCAAATTTCCCGATATTAATTACTGTGAGATCCAATACCCCTTGTGGTTTGGAGACATTGGCCTGAATATCAATTTTCTCAATCTCTTTTGGTAGGTTTGGATATTTCAGACCCCCTCCCGAAATCTTCAGATCGATTCCGAAACCGGGAAGGGTCGTGGGTGAATAGATCCCTTTGACAAATCCTCCAAATCCCAGATCTCCTTTGGTTTCTACACCCTTGAGGTTTTTTTGATATTTACCCGGAATGAATCCAAGCAAATCACCCAATGATGAGGCCGTAGACTTATAGATTATGTCGAAATTATCCTCCTTATCACCCAGAACAAATGTTCCCTGCATTTCAATTGGTAATTTGTTGATCAATAATTCATTCTTCAGAAATGTAAATGACATCTTATCAAAATCGGATTGTAGTCCCCCTTTCAGACCTACCTTCATATTCGAAATATACTGAGAACCGTTGTACTCAAAGTCGAGACTATCAGCTGATCCATCAATCTGGAGCTTGCTGTTGGCTCCTTTCATGGCACCTGCAATCATAAAGTTTCCATTCCGAAATGAAAATAACATCGGGGCTGATTCATCCTGGAAAGAAAATATGCCATTATTCAACTCAATTTTATCAAGGTTAAGGGTATTGCCGGTTTTGTCTGCGGTGGCCGTCGATGTGTTTCCGGTACTGGATTTCGAGATATCCCAGTTCGATTTGCCAGCTTTATTGATTACCAGGTTGATCGATGGATTCTGAAGCGCGATTGAGGAGATCGTTAACCCGTCGCTGCTCCATAAACTTGAAAGATTTACCGAGGTAGAGAGCACCCCAACCGAAAGCAGAGGAGTTTTATCGAAATCATTAATTCCCGTTACAGAGAGTTTTTTGAGCGCAATATTCAGTTGCGGAAAGCTGCGAAAAAGCGACAAATCAACAGTTTCAAAATCAAGTTTTGCATTAATCGCGTTGTTAGCAGCCAACTTTACCTTTTGCGAAATTTTATTTTTAAACAGGAATGGAATTGATATCATCAGGATAATGAGTAATCCTATGGCTATTCCTCCAATAATAAATCCTTTTTTCATCTTTTTAGTTTTTTATTTTTTAAGCAATTGGAGCCTGAGCATATTTAGAGCAGTCTGGCTCGCACGGATAATATTTCGTTCACGATGATTTGCGAAATTGTATAACTTCGATATTACAAATTCCGGACCGGCCACTGCAATCCAGACAGTTCCAACGGGCTTGTCAGGTGTTCCGCCATCGGGTCCGGCAATTCCGGATGTTGCAATGGAATAGTCGGTATTCAGAATGCGACGGGCACCAATGGCCATTTCCTCGACTACTTCACGACTTACTGCCCCCCTGTCGGAGATTAGATTTCGGTCGACTCCCAATACGTTAGTTTTTAATTCGTTGGAATAAGCGACTATGCCACCTTTAAAATAAGCAGAACTTCCGGGGTTTAAGGTGATGGCGTGGGCAATATTTCCTCCGGTGCAACTTTCGGCCACACCAAGGGTTTCTTCCCGTTCAAGTAATATTTTTCCGATATTTCCTGCCATCGTATCATCCTCATAGCCAAAAATATAATCCGGGATAATCTCCGCAAGCTCCTCGATTTTTTGATCCAATATTTTAACCAGAAAATTCTTGTTTTCTCCCCTGGCCGATAGCCTTAGCCGAACATGATGCGGGCTTGGCAGGTAAGCAAGGCTAATCGTTTCAGGCAAACTGTCCTCCCAGCTGGATATTTTTTCAGCAAGGGTTGATTCGCCTAGCCCTTGGGTTAAAATAGTCCGGTGAATAATTGTTAAGGTATTGAACATGTTTTTAATCCTGGGAATAACCTCAAATTCCATGAGGTATTTCATTTCAAAGGGAACACCCGGCATAAAAACAAAAATCGTCTCCTCGTGCTCAAACCAGAGTCCCGGAGCAGTGCCCAGTTTATTATGAAGAACAGTAGCTGATGCGGGGACAAGCGCCTGATCACGGTTAAGTGAGTTCATCGGAATTCCACGGGGAGCCAGCAACGAATATACATGATCCAGTACGGAGGCATTTTCAATTAATTTGGTGCCAAAAAAGGTGCACATGGCCGATTTTGTCCTGTCATCCCGTGTCGGTCCCAGACCCCCCGTGACCAGAACAATGGCGGCATGCTTTCGCGACTCATCCAATGTTGCTATGATATGTTCAGGCTGATCCGAAATGCTGGTGATCTGCCTGATATTTATCCCTTCATTGTTAAGCTGCTGAGCCATCCAGGCTGAATTGGTATCTACAATCTGGCCTATCAGAATCTCATCGCCAATTGTAATTATATCTGCTTCCATGAATATGAGTTTAAAATTCGATGTGTTAATTTTAATATGCTGCGTAAAATTAAATATGTTTTGGTAGTTCCGGCCATTCAAATTGTTCAAATTTGTTGCAATACATAAGCTTTGGTTATCTTTTAAAGTTCTTTAACGAAATGGCTTAATTGGCAACCTCCTGGAATGGTCGAAGATGTAACGGGGAATAGTGACGTTTAATCCGAACGTATTTCCACTTTGTCCAAATATCTGGCAATGCCTGGTCTCCACTATTGATATTGCGCAAAAGAAAGGAATTACCGTTGAGTTTGATCTGCCTGAAAGTCTTGAGGTATATGCTGATGTCAATATGCTGGATACAGTATTGCGAAATTTAGTAAACAACGCCATCAGGTTTACCTCAAGGGGTGGAAATGTCGTTATTACCGCGAAATCTGTTTCTGCTGAAAATATTGAAATTGAAATCCGTGATTCAGAAATTGGGATGAGTAAATATCTGATTGATAATTTATTCCGGCTAGATGCCAATACCGGTAGAAATGGGACAGAAGGAGAATCGACCAGCGGTCTGGGATTAATTATTTGTAAGGATTTTATCGAAAAAAATGGCGGGGGATTATGGGTTGAAAGTGAAGAGGGTGCCGGAAGTACCTTTCGTTTTAACGTACCTGCGGTTTGTGAATAGTTAAATCCTAATGCATTCTATTTAAGCGAGAGTGCGGTAATCATCCATTTATCCGCGATTATCCGGAATAATATTCCTGATTGAATTAATATGCATTCAATTCCGCATAAAAAATTATCATATACCATCCTAAAACATTGATTTTTTCTTTAAATTAGCAAATTATCATGTCAGTTAATTAACAGGTTTTTTGCTAAAGATTTTATTCCCCGGAAGCGGTAACAATTTATCATAAAATCCAATTGATTGGGTATTCTTCTTATTTTACGGTGAAAATCCAAAATGATTAATAAAAATTGTCGGAAGATGAAAAACGATACGAAGGCTGAGGCATTAAAACTTCGCCAAAAGGCAGAGGAAGAGTTGGCCCAAAAATTTTCTGCCTCTGAACATCTCAATTCAAATCCAGATATGCATCAGCTGATTCATGAACTTCAGGTTCACCAGATTGAGCTGGAAATGCAGAATGAAGAGCTGACCCGGGCAAAAGATGAGTCTGAGGTTTCCAGAAGACGGTTTACGGATTTGTACGACTTTGCACCATCAGGATACTTTACCCTCACCGCAGATGGTGATATTGTTCAGTTAAACCTGTGCGCCTCTCAAATGGTAGGCAAGGAACGATCCTTATTGAAAAACAGCAGACTTGGCTTTTTTATTTCCGAAGACACAAGATCCTATTTTAATAATTTTCTCCATAATATCTTTAAATATGAAAACAAGGAGTTTTGCGAAGTAGAATTTGTCAGCAAGGATGCAGACCCTATTTTTGTACAATTGATCGGGACACTTTCAGAAAACAGAGAACTTTGTTTGGTATCTGCGATTAATATTACGGAGCGGAAACTTGCCGAGATGGCCGTTATTGAGAATGAGCGTTTCCTGAAGGAAACTCAGATGATTGGCCGGCTTGGAAGTTTTTCAATTGACATTGAAAAAGGTACGTGGATAGGTTCAGAAGTACTTTATCTGATTTTGGGGCTAAATGTTCATTGTGATAAAACACTTGCGGTTTGGATTTCAATTGTCCATCCCGATTGGCGTCAACTATTGCGAGACTACTTTTATGAATCAGCAGCAAAGCAGAGTCGGTTTGATATGGAATACAAGATTATCCGGCAGGATGATCTCGAAGAACGATGGATTCATGCCATTGGTCATATTGAGTTGGCTGATCATGCGATTCCAAAAAACATCAAAGGGACCCTGGTCGACATTACCGAACAAAAACTGGTGGAAGAGGCGATCCGAATCAGTGAGGAAAAATACAGGATGTTACTTGAATTGGCGTCAGATGCTTTTTTTCATGGGAATGAGAATGGAGATTTCATCCTGGTTAATTCACATGCCGTTGAACTTACCGGTTTTTCCAGGGAAGAGCTGTTAACCATGAATATGAAGGATCTTTTTTCTGAAGACACTTTAAGAAATCAACCGCTTAAATACAAGCAGCTCCGCGAGGGTGAACCTGCTGTTACTGAGCGGGAAGTTCTCTGCAAGGACGGGAGAAAGATTATTGTTGATATGAACTCAAAAATGATGCCTGATGGCACTTTTCAATCTTTTTTCAGAGATATTACGGAGCGGAAAAGGATAGAAAATGCCTTGAAGCAAAAGCTGCATGAGATGGAAATTTATTATGAGCTTGCCGTTACCCGTGAACGCAAAATGATTACCCTGAAAAGTGAAATTAATATGTTGCTTGGCAGATTGGGAGAAGAGCCTAAATATTAAGTTTTAAGTTCACCTGATCATCCTGTTTATATTGCATGAATGGAAAATAGCCTGAACCTTTTATTTCTGGAGAATTCATTAACTGATGCCAAACTGATTGTTCAGATCCTTGAGTTTGCCGGATTTACCATTGATTATACCCTTATTGATAGGCGGGAACAACTTCAAAAAGCATTGTTTGAAAAATCGTGGGATATTATTCTGGTTAACAATAGCATTCCAAAACTGAAGGCCTCCTTTGCTTTGTCAGCGATACGTGAAGCGGGGCTTGAACTTCCACTTTTTGTCTTAGCAAATGACTTTTCTGCTGAAAATGCGGCTTTTTTTATGGATAACGGTGCTTCTGACTATGTGACCAAAGATCAGATTAGCCGTATAGTTCCCGCCATATTGCGTGAATTGAAGCGGGTAAAAATTAAGAAGGAAAAATCTGAAGAATTAAAAGCTCAAAGAAATTTGACAGAGTTGCTATTAGTCAAAAGTAATGAGCGTTTATCCAAGGCTGCCCTGGTTTCAAAATCGGGGAACTGGGAGTTTGACCTCCGGACAGGAACGATTTCGGCCTCAGCCGGAGCTCAAATACTTTATGGCATCACTGGTGATCAATGGAAACATGACGAGATTAAATTAATTCCCTTACCCGAATACCGGGAATTACTGGATAACGGACTCTCAGATTTAGTCAATTTGGGAACACCTTACGATTTTGAATTTAAAATCAAACGACAGAATAGCGGTGAAATTATTGATGTTCACTCAATTGCCGAGTACGATCCTGCACTGAAAATCGTATTTGGAGTTATTCAGGATATTACGGAGCAAAAAACGGTGGAGTATGCACTGCTTAAAAGTGAAGAGAATTATCGGCTGTTGATTGATAATCAAGGTGAAGGAGTTGGGACTGTGGATTTGAATGAGCTATTCGTGTTTGCAAACCCTGCCGCTGATCAGATGTTTGAGGTGCCTCGGGGAACGTTGGTCGGAAGAAGTTTACTCGATTTTATCGTTCCAGAACACCTGACCAGAATCATAGATCAATCAGCCAAAAGGGCTAATTTGGAAAAAAGCAGTTATGAACTGCAGATTAAAACGTTTAATGGAGAGTTGCGTCATTTGTTGGTTACCGCTGCCCCTCAAACCGATGAACATGGCGATATTTCCGGGACTTTTGGAATTTTCAGAGATATTACTGAGCGTAAAACAGCTGAACAGGAATTAATCAACAGCGAAAAAAAATATCGGGAGCTTGCCAACTCCCTTCCTGTTGGCATTTTTGAATCGGACCTCACCGGAGTAATTACCTTTGCCAATGAGACCTTACTAAATTGGCTTGGCTACAGCAACGATGAAGCTATTTCCGGGTTTAACATGCTTGAATTTATTCTGGAAAGCGAGCGTTTGAGAGCCCATGGACGATTTAATAATCTTATATCTAGCGATTTAAAAACTGCAAGTCAGTATAATGCAGTTCGAAAAGATGGCACTTCCTTCACCGTGCTTGTCTCTGTCTGTGTCATCAAAAAAGATGGCAGAACAATTGGTATCCGAGGAACCTTGACCGATATTAAGGAACAGAAGAGAGCGGAAGATAAATTGAGAGTTTTATCCCAGACTGTAGAGCAAAATTCTGCCTCCACCATCATCACCGATGCAAACGGGATGATTGAATTTGTCAACAATGCATTTACAACCATGAGTCAATATACCATTGAGGATGTAATTCATAAAACTCCAAGAATATTCAATCGTGGACACATCCCTGATGCTGAGTATGACTTAATGTGGGAGACATTAAAGAGCGGAAAAATATGGCGTGGCGAATATCTGAACCGTCAGAAAGATCGATGCTCTTATTGGGAGGATGTTACCATATCCTCTTTAATGAACAGTGAGGGGGTTATCAGTAATTATATCCTGATCATGGCCGATATTACCGAGAAGAAGAGGATGTTGGATGATCTGATCAGTGCGAAGGAGAATGCGGAGGAGAGTAATCGCCTTAAATCGGCTTTTCTGGCAATGATGAATCACGAACTTCGAACACCACTTACCCATATTTTGGGCTTTAGTGAGCTAATTATGTCAGGAGTTGCAGCGGAAGATAACATCAATTTTGCATCCAGTATTCAATCAAGCGGACAGAATCTTCTTTCAATTATAGAGGGGGTTTTTGACCTTGCACTTATGGAGCATTCTAAAATCAAACTCAGTAATCAGACTTTCAGTATTATGGACCATTATATGGAGAACAAGGGTTCCTTTGATCATATCCTGCGAGTTTCGGCAAAACAATCACAAATAAATTTATCCTTCAGGCCGGATGTTAACTGGTTATCGAGTTACCTAACTGCAGATCGCGGAAAGATCAATCAGATCCTTACGAATCTTTTTAAGAATGCTGTAAAATTCACCGTTTCCGGATCGATCGAATTTGGCTTCAGTATTGTAAATGATTCAAAAATAAAATATTACATCAAAGACACCGGCATTGGGATTCCCAAAGAAAAACAGGATATTATATTTGATTATTTCACGCAGGTTGATGATTCATATACAAGGGTATACGGAGGGATTGGCGTGGGATTGGCCATCTCGAAGAAGATAGCAAATATACTTAATGGTGAATTAACGGTGGAATCACGACCAGGAGAAGGTTCTGTTTTCTCCCTGATCCTACCCGTGGAATTATCCTATATTAAGGAGTAATTCTACCTTAAATCGTACCCAAACGGATAAATAGCCAGCCGCATTAATTTAAAATGCTGCAATCCAAAGGGGATTCCGATAATGGTAATGCAGAGCAACAATCCAAATGCAAGTTCAATCAGGGCAATCCAGATTCCGGCAAATAGTATCCAGATCAGGTTGAAAATAAAAGAGATCAGGGGAATGGATCCTCCTGAGGGGACTACACTTCTTCCAAATGGTGCAAGATGTGCAATCCCTATCTTCATCGCCTGCAATCCCCATGGAATCCCGATAATTGTTAAGCACAGTAAAAATCCTCCCCAGAGGTAACCCAGACAGGTTAACAATCCCCCGCAAATCAGCCAGATGACATTTCCTATTAATCGCATAGCCAGAAATTTTAGGTTGTTAATTAGATCTATGCAAGCTACTATTTTTTTTGAAAATATCAAAATGATAAAGCCGGAGCTGAATTTTTATCAACTCCGGCTTTTATCCCTTCGAACCACCTGAACGTGGCAATTATCACTTTTAATTTTTAATTCTTCATTCCTTCATTCCTTCATTCCTTCATTCCTTCATTCTTAATTCCCCTTTATCCATTTAATGATTTTTTCTGAATCAGGTTTATCCCCGGGTGAAGCGAAGTCAACCAGCAATCCCTGCTCATTGATCATGAATTTTTGAAAATTCCATTGCACCTCAGCATCTACAACCCCATTCAGCGATTTCGATGTGAGCCATTTATATAACGGGTCGATATCGGCACCCTTTACCGAGATTTTCGACATCATCGGGAAGGTAACTCCGTAGTTGCGGGTACAAAATTCATGGATCTCTGCATTAGTCCCCGGCTCCTGGCTGTTGAAATTATTGGCAGGAAATCCAATGATCACGAAATTATGATCCTTATATTTATCGTAAAGTTTTTGAAGGGTTGCATACTGTGGCGTTAACCCGCACTTGGATGCCGTATTGACAACGAGTACTTTTTTTCCTTTTAACGATGACAGGTCGAACGGTTCTCCCCCCAGGGTTGTTGCTTTAAAATCATAAAGGGTTTTATTCTGGGCAATCGCTCCCATAACCAATAGCATTAGACAGCTGACAAAAAATATCTTCTTCATTTTATACTTTTTTTAAAGTTTAACATGTTAATTGTATTTACTGTAACAAATTAAACCCCTGAAAAGTTCGGGGTTACGTACATTAATATACCAACCTGATTGTTTAGATAATTAACTATTTATCGATTTTGATTAAGTAATTAGAATGATTTAATGTCGTAAAGATTGCTTCGTCGTTATAAATTAATTACGACATTTTATTTTATCTATTACTTAAGTATATAATCTGAGTCAATTTTAATCGTTGATAACTTCTTCGACTTCCCGGTTGAGGGGTTTATAAAAAATAATATCTTTGGCTCTCAAATACGCCTCTTAAAGTTTTATGGAAAACTACGTAGTTTCAGCACGAAAATATCGCCCCGATACATTTAATTCGGTCGTTGGTCAGCCTTCGATAACCTCGACATTGAAAAATGCGATCCGGAGTAATCACCTTGCACACGCTTACCTTTTTTGCGGCCCCAGGGGTGTTGGTAAAACTACATCTGCCCGCATATTTGCCAAAACCATCAATTGCCTGAACCTGGATGATCATACTGAGCCTTGCAACAGCTGTGAATCATGCATGTCATTCACCGAAAACCGGTCTTATAATATTCATGAACTCGATGCTGCTTCAAATAATTCGGTTGACGATATCCGTTCGCTTGTCGATAAGGTTCGGATTCCACCCCAAATCGGTAAATACAGCGTCTATATCATCGATGAGGTTCACATGTTATCCCAGTCGGCTTTCAATGCCTTTTTAAAAACATTGGAGGAACCTCCGGCACATGCGATCTTTATTCTGGCCACAACTGAAAAACACAAAATTCTCCCAACGATCTTATCGCGCTGTCAGATCTACGATTTTAACCGGATTGCAATTCCCGATATTGAGAAATACCTGCTGGAGGTTGCTCAGAAAGAACATGTAAATGCTGAACCCGAAGCGCTGAATGTTATTGCTCAGAAAGCTGATGGAGCGATGCGCGATGCCCTTTCGATCTTCGACCAGGTTGTCAGTTTCTGCGGAGCAAATGTCACCTATAAGGATACCATTGCCAATCTGAATGTACTCGATTACGACTACTATTTTAAGCTGACCGATTGTTTTCAGGCCGGGGATATTCCTGGTACCCTGATGACTTTCAGTGAAATATTGGACAAAGGGTTTAATGCACACCACTTTATTATGGGCCTGGGGCAGCATTTCAGGGATTTGCTGATTTGTAAAGATCCGGTAACCGTACAACTCCTTGAAGTCGGTGGCGAAATCCGTGAAAAGTATAAAAAGCAGGCCGCTGTGTGTTCGATCAATTTCCTGATTGGAGCACTTCAATTGGCTTCCGAGTGCGATATTCAATATAAATCCTCTTCTAATCAACGGTTTTTGGTTGAACTGGCACTTGTAAGAATCGATCAGCTGGAAGAATTACTAAAAAAAAAACAATTGACGACGCCTTAGCAACACTTTCGCTCTTGCCAATTTTTGCGGGAATTGATCCGAATAAGAAGATAATTCATCCAACTACTGCTGTAAAAGAACAACCAATCCCGATTTCAAAACCAACTATTGCTGAGCCAGTTATAGTAAGGCAAAGTGTGAAAAAAGCGGTCGGCCACAGCGCATATTCAACACCATCTATTTTAGATGCCCTAAGGGATGAACCAAAATCTGAATATGTTAAAAAGGTAGATGATGAAAATAACCAATATGTTAAAAAGACGATCGTCAGGTCACTGACGGAGCCTGAATTGGCCGAGGCGTGGAAAACATTTGTTAGCACCATTGAGGCACCACAATTGAAATCTGCCTTAAGTGCCAGGGAACCTAAACTAAATGGTCAGGCACAAATTGAATACGAACTTGATACAGAACTTCAGTATAACAGGGTAATACAGGATCTTAAACCAAAACTGTCAGGTTTTCTGCGGCGTCAGTTTGATAATGAGTCTATTGAGGTTGTATTTTCCGTTTCAGAGCACCTCAGTCAACAATCAAATATTCCATACACGGATGATGAACGGTGGAACCTGCTGGTAAGTCGCTATCCGGCGCTGGGAACTTTGAAATCAAAATTTGGTCTCGATTTTGAGCATTATTAAGTTACAGTGATTATTTTTGCAGAATGTTTTCGCTTCAGTTGTTTTTTTAATTATAATGGGCTTGTTTATAATTCTTAATATAAAATCTTTTCAATGCAAAAAATTAAAGTACTGAATCCTGTCGTTGAACTCGACGGCGATGAAATGACCCGAATTATTTGGAAAATGATCAGAGAGCAATTGATTCTCCCATTTCTGGATATCGACATCAAATATTATGATCTTGGAATTGAGTATCGTGATGCAACTGACGATCAGGTGACTGTTGATGCAGCCAATGCTATTAAAAAGTACAAGGTTGGGATCAAATGTGCGACTATCACCCCGGATGAGGCCCGGATGACAGAATTTGGGTTAAAGAAGATGTACAAATCTCCAAACGGAACGATCCGGAATATCCTCGACGGTACAATTTTTCGCGAACCGATTGTGGTTAAGAATGTTCCAAGACTTATTCCGCAATGGACAGCACCTATCGTAATTGGTCGTCATGCCTTTGGTGATCAGTATCGTGCAACCGATATCGTAGTTGACCGTCCGGGAAGTCTCACCATGACCTTCACCCCGGATGATGCTTCAGGTGCCCAGGTTCACGATGTTTACCATTTCGATGGAGCAGGTGTAGCCATGGCCATGTACAACACAGAGGAGTCGATCAGGGGTTTTGCCCATAGCTGTTTCAAGATGGCCCTAACTAAAAAATGGCCGCTCTACCTCTCTACTAAAAATACAATCCTGAAAAAATATGATGGTTTCTTTAAAGATATTTTCGAAGAGATTTTTGTAAATGTTTATAAAGAGCAATTCAAGGCAGCCGGAATTACCTATGAGCATCGTCTGATTGATGATATGGTGGCCTCCGCCCTGAAGTGGAATGGTAACTTTATCTGGGCATGCAAGAATTATGATGGTGATGTTCAGTCGGATACTGTTGCTCAAGGATTTGGTTCACTCGGTTTGATGACATCAGTGCTAATGACTCCGGATGGTGATGTTATGGAGGCAGAAGCAGCTCACGGAACAGTTACGCGTCACTACAGGGAGTATCAGAAAGGTCGCCCAACTTCGACTAATCCAATCGCCTCCATCTATGCCTGGACACGTGGTCTTGCATTCCGTGGAAAATTGGATAACAATCAGGCGCTTATCGATTTCTCATTGTTGCTTGAAAATGTATGTATTGATACAGTAGAGTCAGGAAAAATGACTAAAGATCTTGCCCTTTCAATTTATGGTGAAAATCTGAAACCTGAAAATTATCTGACTACCGAGCAGTTTATGGATGAGTTGTCAAAACTCATGAATATCCGGATGGGAAATTAATCCGTGGCCCGGGTGGTTCAATAACAGTACTATGATTTAACCAGATTGGTTTTTGCATTTGCTGCTGGCTACTGGCTGTCTTCATTCATCAGTTGTATATCATTCTAATTCAGATTAAAATGCAACATCGATTTTGTATGATGTGGTCATTTGCCGGCTGCCAGTTGCCAGCCGCCAGTTGCCAGCCGCCAGTTGCCAGCCGCTAGTTGCCAGCCGCTAGTTGCCAGCCGCCAGCCGCCAGTTGCATCATACGTAACGAGTAAGTGTGCTACAGTTGTAGTAAATTTATTTTCATCAATGTTTAATACATAGGGACTATGATAAAAAAAGCAGTAGAAGTTGCTCTGAATGAGCAAATCAATGCAGAATTTAAATCGGCATACCTTTACCTGTCAATGAGTGCCTATTTTCAGGCCACTGGTCTCTCAGGATGTGCCAACTGGATGAGGGTGCAATATCAGGAGGAGTTGGCTCATGCAACCCGGTTTTTTGATTACCTGAATGAACGGGGAGGAAAGGTTAAACTTTCACCAATTACAGAAGTTCAGGTTGACTTTTCAGGTATTGTTGATGTCTTTGAAAAGACGCTTGAACATGAACAGGTTGTAACAGCAATGATTGACCACCTTATGGATATTTCGATTCAGGAGAGTGATCATGCAACCAAAAGCTTTTTGCAATGGTTTGTCGATGAGCAGGTTGAAGAAGAGGCCAATGTTGGACAAATTTTAAATAACCTGACTTTAATTAAAGGTGAGGGTCAGGGACTTTTAATGATGGATCGTGAAATGCAAAACAGGGTATTCGTAAATCCTTTTGCTCCAAAAGCTTGACAATAATGGTTAATGATTTAATGGTTAATTGTTTAATGGTTAATGCTTAATGTTTTCAGGCAGACTTACCTTTAATTAAGTAATTCCGCTTAGGGGTGATGAAATTTCACAAAGAGTAGGTTCTTCGGGATCTGCTCTTTTTCTTTTCTGTTAATCGATAATTCATTAACCATTATCCATTAACCATTATTCGTTACTATTAACCATTAACCATTAAATCATTAACAATTAGTTCTCAGATTTCGGTACTTCCAACTTTTGAGTTAACTTTGTAGCTGAATGTTTTTTTCAGATATTAATTATACAAGATAAGATAATGTCATTTTTCAATAAGGTACTATCAAGCTTTTTCGGAAATAAATCTCAAAAGGATATTAAAGAGTTAACACCTGTTTTATTGCGTGTTAAACAGGAATATTTGAGATTTCCGGCACTTACAAACGACGAGTTAAGAGCTGAAACTGCTCTGCTAAGAAGTAAGATCCAGAATGCTATTAAGGCAGAAGAGGACGAAATCGCAACACTCAAAGAACAGGCCGAAAGCGGCGAGCTACCCCTTGAGGATGGCGAGAAGCTCTACGACAGGGTGGATAAATTGGAAGAGTTAATCCTGAAAAAGATAGAAGAGGTATTAAATGAGATACTTCCCGTGGCATTTTCGATCGTTAAAGATACTGCACGACGGTTTATGGAGAATGAAACGGTGGTTGTTACAGCAACAGATTTTGATCGGGACCTTTCAATATCCAAGGATTTTGTTTCCATTGAGGGTGACAATGCAGTATATAAGAATGAGTGGATCGCCGGGGGATCGCTCCAAAAGTGGAATATGTTGCACTATGATGTGCAGCTCATTGGAGGTATTGTCTTGCATGAAGGGAAGATTTCAGAAATGGGTACCGGTGAGGGTAAAACACTTGTAGCGACCCTTCCTGTATTTCTGAATGCACTTGCCGGGCGTGGTGTCCATTTGGTCACCGTAAATGATTACCTCGCCAAACGTGACTCGGAATGGATGGGACCGATTTATCAGTTCCACGGAATTTCGGTCGATTGCATCGATAAACACCAGCCAAACTCAACCGAGCGGCGTTTGGCTTACGAAGCTGATATCACCTTTGGAACGAATAACGAATTTGGCTTTGACTACCTGCGTGATAATATGGCCGTTAGTCCTGCTGATCTGGTTCAGCGCAAACATCATTATGGTATTGTGGATGAGGTCGACTCAGTGTTGATCGACGATGCGCGTACTCCGCTTATCATTTCCGGACCGGTACCCAAAGGGGAAAATCAATTGTTTGACGAACTCAAAGCTCCGGTTGAACGTCTTGTTAAAGCTCAGCGTGACCTGGTCGGACAATATCTGGTTGAGGCGAAAAAGAAAATAGGATCATCAAACAGCAAGGAATCGGAAGAGGGTGCACTTGCACTTTTTCGTGCCTATAAAGGGCTACCTAAACATAAGCCACTGATCCGGTTTCTGAGCGAAGAGGGGAATAAATCCAAAATGCTCAAGATCGAGAACTTCTACATGCAGGACAATAACAAAAACATGTATGTGGCTACCGATCCGCTCTATTTTGTGATTGAAGAGAAGTTGAATTCGATTGAATTAACAGACAATGGAATTGAGATTCTTTCAAAGGATAATGAGGATAGCGGTTTCTTTGTTCTCCCTGATGTGGGAGCAGAAATTGCTGATATTCAAAATAATAAAGTTTTATCTGAGGCTGAGGTTTTGGAGCAAAAAGATTTGCTTTTACAAAATTTTGCTGTTAAATCGGAACGCGTTCACACAGTCAATCAATTATTGAAAGCGTATACAATGTTCGAAAAGGATGTTGAGTATGTACTTATTGACGGGAAAGTTAAAATCGTAGACGAGCAAACCGGCCGTATTATGGAGGGGCGTCGTTATTCTGATGGACTTCACCAGGCTATCGAAGCAAAAGAGAAGGTGAAAATTGAAGATGCAACCCAAACTTTTGCCACCATTACACTTCAGAATTATTTCCGTATGTACCATAAGCTTTCGGGTATGACCGGAACTGCGGAGACTGAGGCTGGGGAACTCTGGGATATCTATAAACTGGAGGTTGTCGTAATCCCGACGAACCGTCCTGTGATCCGGAAAGACTTTGAAGATTTGGTTTACAAAACCAAAAAAGAGAAATACAACGCGATTATCGATGAGATTGTCAGACTCAATAAAAAGGGACAGCCAATGCTTGTGGGAACCACCTCGGTGGAGATTTCTGAATTGTTGAGCAGGATGCTTCAAATGCGCGGTATTAAACATCAGGTGCTGAATGCCAAACTCCATCAGCGCGAAGCCGATATTGTGGCTGAGGCAGGTAAATTTGGGATGGTGACCATTGCAACCAATATGGCTGGTCGTGGTACTGACATTAAGCTTACCCCCGAAACCCGCGATTTGGGTGGTTTGGCCATCATCGGAACCGAAAGGCATGAATCACGTCGTGTCGACCGTCAGTTACGCGGTCGTTCAGGACGCCAGGGCGACCCGGGTTCATCACAGTTCTTCGTATCGCTTGAAGATGATCTGATGCGCTTATTCTCCTCTGACCGGATTGTCCGGATCATGGATAAGCTTGGTCTGAAAGATGGTGAAGTGATTCAGCATTCGATGATTACCAATGCCATTGAACGGGCGCAGAAAAAGGTGGAAGAGAATAACTTCGGAATTCGTAAACGTCTGCTCGAATACGATGACGTAATGAATTCTCAGCGGGAAGTTATCTATAAAAAGCGGAGGCACGCACTGTTCGGGGAGAGGATCGATGTCGATATCCTGAATATGATTTTTGACATGAGTGATTCCATTACCGCTGAACATCAGCAAAATGGGAGAGAGGGTTTCGAAGATTTCAGACTTGACCTGATTCGCTCACTGTCACTTGACACCCCTGTCACAGAGGATGAATTTGTGGGTCTTAAACCTGATGAGGTTGGTGATAAGATTTATCATGCTGCAATCGGAAATTTCACGCGCCGCTCACAGGCCATTTCGAAACAGGCAATGCCGGTTATAAAAAATGTGTATGAGACTAAATCTCATATCTATAACAATATTGTGGTCCCTATCACCGACGGATTACGGTTGTTTAATATCGTGACCAATCTTGAAAAGGCGTATAAGACACATGGTCAGGATCTTGTTAAGTCGTATGAGAAACAGGTAATTCTGGCAACCATTGATGAACATTGGAAAGAGAACCTCCGCGAACTGGATGAGTTGAGGACCTCGGTTCAGAATGCTTCCTATGAGCAAAAAGATCCCCTGTTAATCTATAAACTCGAATCATTCAACCTCTTTAAGGCGATGATGGAGCGGGTAAATAAAGGGGTGGTTTCTACCCTGATGAAAGGTCAGATCCCAATTAGCGAAGCTGACGAGGTGCGTGAGGCGCCTGCTGTTCGTCATCATGCCGACCGTTCCAAATATCGTGAAGAGAAAAGCGATGCATCGGAAGCATCATCCGACCGTCAGCCTGAAGAGAAGCATGTTCAACCGGTCCGCGTTGCCCCCAAAGTGGGTCGCAATGAGCCTTGTCCATGTGGCAGCGGAAAGAAATTCAAAAACTGCCACGGTCACGGACTCGTAGATTAATTATAATTTATAATTCATAATTTTTATGAGTACACTTTTAGCAATTCACTGGAATGCAAGTCCGGAATTATTTAGTCTCGGCCCGATTTCTGTCCGTTGGTATGGATTGATGTTTGCAATGGGCTTTCTTTTTGGATTTTCAATCCTTACCCGAATGTTTAAATTTGAAGGGACAGACCCCATTTTGGTAGAAAAGCTTTTTGTGTATGTGATTATTGCCACCATTGTAGGCGCCAGGCTTGGGCATGTCATATTCTATGGCTGGGATTATTATTCACAACATCTGATCGAAATATTTCTTCCAATTGCGAAGGGGGATACCGGGTATAAATTTGTCGGATTTCAGGGACTGGCCAGTCATGGCGGGGCTTTCGGGATAATTATTGCAGTCTGGCTCTTTTCGAAAAGAGTAACTAAACGTCCGATCTTATGGACACTTGATCGGCTGGTTGTCCCTATTGCGCTGGTAGGTGCAATGATCCGTACCGGGAATCTGATGAACTCCGAGATTTATGGCATCCCGACAAATCTTCCATGGGGATTTATTTTCGAGAGGAACAATGAAACGGTAGCCAAACATCCGACTATGATCTACGAAACGCTTTGCTATCTGATCACATTCGGATTATTAATGTATTTCTATTACAAAAAGAAAGATTTAAAAGATCGTACTGGTTTTATTACAGGTGCTTTCTTTATCGGTATCTTTCTAACCCGCTTCCTGATCGAATTTATCAAGGAAAAACAGGAGGCTTTCGAGGCTGGCATGATTCTCAATATGGGACAAATTCTGAGTATTCCTTTTGTTCTAGCAGGAATCTGGCTGATCTGGCATGCACTTACTCATCCGCCGGTAATCTACAAGAAGGTATAACTTATGAGTTATAAGTTATGAGTTATAAC
>CAIVCR010000077.1 GCA_903904515.1 uncultured Bacteroidia bacterium | reverse complement strand
GTTGTCATTCCGAATGAAGCGCAGCGGAATGCGGAATCTGTTTTATCTGTTTAACAGAATTTTAATAATATTGCAATAATTTTTAGTTCACTTTTTATGATAAAACCCTGGATTCACGCTGCACGACTGCGGACCCTGCCATTGGCACTCTCGGGCTCGATATTAGGTAGTTTTCTGGCTGCGGCCGACGGACTTTTCCGCTGGAGTATTTTCCTGCTGGCTGCCTTAACTTCCCTTCTGCTTCAGATTCTGTCCAATCTGGCCAACGATTATGGTGACTTCACAAAGGGTACCGATAATCATGAACGGATTGGGCCCGACCGGATGGTTTCAACAGGTGCGATAACTCCACGCCAGATGATTGCAGGGATTGGGCTGGTCTCAACACTGGCTCTTATTTCTGGTGTCTTTCTTATTCTTGAAGGATTTCCTCACGGGGACGTACTCCTTAAATTCGTCTACCTGCTTTTGGGTCTTGCTTCCATTGGTGCAGCCATAAATTATACGGTAGGAAAAAATCCTTATGGTTACAGTGGTTTTGGAGACCTGTTTGTATTTATTTTCTTTGGTCTTATTGCCGTTATAGGAACCTATTTTTTACACGGTCAAACTCTTCGCCCGGAACTCTTTTTACCGGCAATATCCTTGGGACTGCTCAGCACCGGAGTTCTTAATTTAAATAATCTGCGCGATGAACGCTCCGACATCCTGACGAAGAAGCATACGTTGGTAGTGAAAATGGGAGGAAAGTGGGGGAGAATCTATCATGCCGCCCTTATAATCCTCGCAATCGTTGCCACATCCGCGTACGTTGTTTTGTCGTTTAAAAGTATGACCCAACTGCTTTTTCTGATTTCTATCCCGTTTCTTGTCAGAAATATGGTGGTCGTTTTGCGGAATAAAATTCCTGCTGACTTAAATGTGGAGCTAAGGAACCTTTCCCTTTCTACCTTGTTTTTTTCAATCACGTTTGGAGTTGGGTTGATAATTTAAGCTTCTGAAATAATATTAATCCGGGACTAAAATGCTTCATGCACGTGTAATCAAACATATACTGGATTTCAAAGAACCGGCAAAGACTTCGCGCGGAACGCTGGTACAGAAAAAAACATGGTATATCCTGTTGCATGATTATTTCATTGGCTATACAGGAATTGGGGAGTGTTCAATCATCCCGGGATTAAGTATTGATGACCGATCCGATTATCTCCAAAAACTGGGTGAGGTGTGTGGAGAGATCAATGCAGGTGTTCCTGTTGAACTGCTGGATCTAGGTGAATTTCCCTCTATCGCCTTCGCCCTCGAAGTGGCACTTGCCGACCTGGCCTGCAACACTGAGCATCAGAATATCCTTTTTCCTTCAGAATTTACAAAAGGCAAAGCTGGAATCCCAATCAATGGCCTTGTCTGGATGGGAAGCCGCGAATATATGGAGAAGCAGATTAAGGAGAAACTTAAACAAGGATTTGATACCATTAAGTTAAAGGTTGGCGCATTGGATTTTGAGACAGAGCTGGATATTCTGGGTAACATCCGGAAACAGTTTGCACCCGCTGACATTACCATCCGTCTCGATGCCAATGGTGCCTTTACCCCCGAAAATGTGATTGAGAAGCTAACCCATTTTTCTGATTTTTCGATTCATTCCATTGAACAACCTATCCGGCAGGGACAACTGGCAGCGATGGCTAATCTCTGTCGCACTTCACCGATTCCCATTGCACTCGATGAGGAGCTGATCGGAATTTCTGATGTTGCAGTGAAGGAGGATATCCTTAAAATTATTCAACCTCAGTATATTATCCTTAAGCCCAGTCTGGTTGGCGGTTTCGCAGCCAGCGTGGAATGGATAACTATCGCTGAGGAATTGGGCATTGCCTGGTGGATTACCTCAGCCCTTGAAGGAAATATCGGTCTGAATGCCATTGCACAGTGGACATTTGCGCTGAATAACCCAATGCCTCAGGGGCTTGGAACAGGTCAGATTTATGCCAATAACATTGATTCACCCCTGACAATCTCTGGCGGAAAATTATTTTACCGACCCAGGAAACATTGGGATTTAAGCTTCATGGAATGGTAAAAGAATTCTCCTCATTAACACTAAATGGCCATCATTACAAATACGATGAACTCCTGGAATTTTGTGAATCACAAATTTTAAAGGAGGGCGTTCCACAATGGGAGAGTGCGATTTACCGGTTCATTCTTGAATGGCTTTCTGAAGAAGAATATGTAGTCGTTCACACCTCGGGTTCTACGGGTATTCCAAAGGGTATTCATCAACCCAAACAGCGAATGATTAACTCAGCAAGAATGACTGCTGATTATTTTAGTCTCAATTCAAAAATAAATGCATTGCTCTGTTTGCCTGTTAGTTATATCGCCGGTAAAATGATGATCGTTCGCGCATTTGTAACCGGAATGAACCTGATTGCTGTTGATCCTTCCTCAACCCCATTCTCGCAGGTAACCGAAAACATAAATTTTGCGGCCATTACCCCTTTTCAATTGGTCCACTCACTGAATCAACTGAACGAAAATCCGGTTGATTCAGTCATCGTTGGAGGAGGAGAGATCCCCTGGGATCTTGAGATAGAGTGTCAAAAGCTAGCTTCCAATATTTACGCAACCTATGGGATGACCGAAACCAGCTCCCATATCGCAATACGTGCTGTTAACGGAGCGCAAAAGTCCCCCTTCTACGAAGTGCTTGATGGTGTTGGCATATCAGTGGATGAGCGGAGTTGTCTCGTGATTAAAGCTCCGGAGCTAACGCCTGATCTTCTCATAACCAACGATATTGTTTCGATTAAAGATCCTTCCCATTTTGAATGGATTGGCCGTTTCGATAGTGTGATCAATTCGGGTGGAATAAAGATTTTTCCCGAACAGGTAGAGAAAAAGATATTCCCATTAATTGCCGGCCGATTCTTTATAGCAGGGTTACCCGACAAGCTGTTGGGTGAAAAGGTTACGCTGTTTATTGAAGGTGAGCCCCTGAGCCAAATTCAATTGGAGAATCTCAATTCGTGCATGACAGCCATCCTTTCGAAGTTTGAGATCCCCCGCAAGGTTGTTTCAGTTTTAGCTTTTGATCTCTCAAATGCTGGTAAGATTCTGAAGAAAAAGATTGCTGCCCGATTTAGCTAGTCCGGGTGCGACTCCAAGTCGCACCCGGACTATAGCCGAACCCGCACTGGCTTCGGTCGCGCTCGGACTCAAGTTACGCCCGGACTTTCGAATCTTTATAAAATCTTTATACTATACCGCTGTATATTGATAATCCCCTTATAAAATCATGAGTTTCTTTGCGCTGTCAAAATGGAGTAACAGAAACGATATTATTTCTTTCCGATTAATTGCAGCTTAAGCGAAAGGTAGTCGTCGTTCATTTCCTCCCAATGGCAAACAATAGATTTTTCATGAATATAGGGTTTAGATATGGTAGAGCTATTTAAACTTTTAACAAATTCTTAAATAGCATTTATATGACTGACACTTCAGGCGGCTCTCCGATAATTGGACAATTAAAAAACATTTTCATTGGCAAGGCGAAGACCCTGCAGGATAAATCAATATTTCACAAGCTTTCATTAGTCGCCTTTTTTGCATGGATTGGTCTTGGGGCCGATGGTATCTCCTCATCATGTTATGGTCCGGAAGAGGCCTTCCGGAATTTATCGGGTCATCCGATGCTGGCAATTTTTGTCGCAATGGGCACGGTTTTTACAATTTTCATAATTAGTTCAAGCTACAGTCAGATTATTAAGCTTTTTCCTAATGGTGGAGGAGGATATCTTGTAGGGAGTAAACTTTTATCACCGATGGTGGGAATGATTTCCGGGTGTGCATTGATAATAGATTATGTACTTACGATTACGATCTCTGTTTCCAGTGGCTCCGACGCATTGTTCAGTTTCCTGCCGGAACACCTGCAAAGTTTTAAACTTGCCGTTGCCATAGCCGGTGTCTTTCTACTTATTTTGTTAAACCTGCGCGGAGTCAAAGAGTCTGTTGTATCGCTCACCCCAATCTTTGTTGTTTTTATAGTAATGCACGTATTTGTAATTATTTATGCAATAGTGCTAAAGGCGGGGAATTTTGAAATGGTCGTTCAGGAAACTTCAAACCAGGTACATTCTTCAGTCATGGAGATTGGCAAATTAGGAACTTTATTTTTAATTCTAAAAGCCTATAGCATGGGGGCAGGGACCTTTACCGGAATTGAAGCGGTCAGTAATGGGATGCCGATTCTACGTGAACCTCGGGTGAAAACTGCCAGAAGAACCATGGTTTTGATGGCCGTGTCGTTGTCTTTCCTTGTTTTAGGATTAATGATTGCCTATGCTTTATACAATGTTCAAATCAGTCAAACAAAAACACTTAATGCGGTTTTGTTTGACAGTGTTACAGCCGGTTGGGCCCCTTTCTGGTCCAAGAGTTTTATTGGTGTTACACTGGTATCGGAAGCCGCATTATTGTTTGTAGCAGCACAAACCGGGTTTATCGATGGACCGAGAATTATGGCCAATATGGCTTTAGACCGTTGGTTTCCAAAAAAATACGCCTCTCTGAGTGATCGTCTGGTTACCATGAATGGTGTATTGATCATGGGTGTCTCTGCAATTATACTGATGGCTATATCCAGAGGTTCAGTAGCGTTTATGATTGTGCTTTATAGTATCAACGTTTTCATCACTTTTTCGATTTCTCAACTAGGCATGGTCCGCCACTGGTGGAGCGAACGGGTCCGCCTGAATCATTGGAGAAGAAAATTGGCAATAAATGGAATTGGCTTTATTTTAACTTCATTTATCCTTGTCTCAGTAACAATTATTAAATTCATGGAGGGGGGCTGGATTACTCTGGTTATCACCGGCTTATTTATAATCCTGGCAATCCGGATTAAGCGCCATTATTTTAAAACCACGGTCCGATTTATGAAAGTGCGTCAAAAAGCGATCACCGATCTTCATGTAGCTCTTGATCAGGTTCCATTTCTTGACCAGCATAAGGTTCCCGCACCGGTCAAGTTCAATTCTGAAGCAAAAACAGCGATTATTTTAGTTAAGGGCTTCGGTGGCACAGGGCTTCACACCTTTTTAAGAGTCAATGAGAGTTTTAAGGGGATCTATCAAAATTTTATATTTGTCAGGGTGGGCATCGTAAACTCCAAAATCTACAGAGGCTCAGACGAACTCGACCATTTCAAGGAATCGGTCAAGGAAGACGGACGCAAATATGTCAATATTGCCAATCAATTTGGATTTTACGGGAAAAGCATCTGGACTATTGGAACCGATCCCGTGGATGAGGTTTATAAAATGGTGAAGAAGCTCATGCCTTTGCTCCCTAATCCAACCTTTTTTGGAGGTCAGATGGTTTTCTCAAGGACATTTGTCTTGTCTCAGCTGCTTCATAACCACACCATTTTTTCCATCCAGAAACGGTTCTTTAAATTTGGAATTCCGATTGTGATATTCCCGATTAAAGTTGATTGAATTGCAATTTTATCCTTTCGAATGAAACACATTCATCAGGTGCAAGGTTAAATTAAGGATATAGAAGGTTGGTGCATAATAGGCACTGACCTTTTGCTTTTCATGAAATCAGATTTTGAAGGTGCCTGTCAAGCTATATTTGAAAATTACATCAAAATATTGCTTCAGATCTTTATGAAATATTTATATGTAACAGGATAATCCTTATAAAAGACATATGGATTCCAATATACTTTTGGATTGTAATTAATTCATCAGTTATGAATACTTTAACTCTTTTAGCAACAACCATAACACTGGAGCCCGGAAATTTCTTTGGATATGTAACCGGGGCCTTAATTGCCCTTCTTATTCTTATATATCTTCTCTATTCACTGATTAAACCTGAAAAATTTTAACGATGAAAGCTCAGGATTTTATCCAAATATTTTTGTTTTTTGTCCTGCTAATTGGGCTTACACCTCTTTTAGGTAATTTCATGTACAAGATATTTACTGGTGAAAAACATATTCTGAAGCCTGTATTTGGCTGGCTTGAAAAACTCACCTATAAATTTTCCGGCATAGATCCAAATGAGGAAACAAACTGGAAATCCTATACATTCAGTTTGTTGATATTTAATTTAGTCGGATTTGTTTTTGTATTTCTGATCCAGCTTTTTCAGGCACAATTACCCCTGAATCCTGCAAATCTTTCGAATGTCTCCTGGCGTTCGGCGTTTAACACGGCGGTCAGTTTTATGACCAACACCAATTGGCAGGGATATTCAGGTGAGACAACCCTAAGTTACTTTGTGCAAATGATTGGACTTACTGTTCAGAATTTTGTCAGTGCGGCCACGGGAATTGCTGTTCTCCTTGCTCTAATAAGGGGTCTTGCCAGAAGAACCACCGATAAACTCGGTAATTTCTGGACCGATCTTACACGGTCGACCCTTTATATCCTCCTGCCGCTTTCTATACTTTTTGCTCTCGTTCTCGTGGGTCAGGGAGTTGTACAGAACTTTAAAACCTATGATACGGTGCAGACTTTACAGGGATCCACAGAGGTGATTCCGATGGGGCCTGCAGCATCACAGATTGCCATCAAACAGTTGGGGACTAATGGTGGTGGATTTTTTAATGCCAATAGTGCCCATCCGTTTGAAAACCCTACCCCGTTGAGTAACTTTCTTGAAATGCTGGCCCTGCTGCTTATCCCCGCAGCTTTGACTTTCACTTTTGGCAGAATGGTAGGCTCGATAAGGCAGGGATGGACGATTTTCAAAGCAATGTTGATCTTGTTGGTTATTGGCCTGACTATTTCCCTTTGTGCCGAATATTCAACAAATCCTATTTTTGGCAACCTCCATTTGATGGAGGGGAAAGAGACACGCCTGGGAATTACAAACAGCGTTTTATGGGCAACTGCAACTTCTGCCGCCTCAAACGGTTCGGTAAATGCAATGCATGACAGTTTATCTCCATTGACAGGAATGGTTGCGATGATTAACCTTATGCTGGGCGAAATAATCTTCGGAGGTGTTGGTGCCGGCTTGTACGGGATGGTCATATTTATAATTCTTACGGTTTTTATAGCCGGGTTGATGGTTGGTCGAACTCCGGAATACCTGGGCAAGAAAATACAGAAATTTGAGGTGCAGATGGCAATCATGGCTGTACTGGCACCAAATATTGTGATCCTTTTGTTTGCTGCCTGGGCTTCAGTAAGTGCTCCGGGTCTGTCTGGACTTAACAATGCAGGGCCGCATGGCCTTTCCGAAATACTTTATGCCTATGCATCAGCTGCCGGGAATAATGGAAGTGCTTTTGCCGGTTTGAATGCCAATACGATATTTTATAACCTGACCATTGGGGTTGGAATGCTTATCGGGCGGTTTGGGATTATTCTCCCCGTAATGGCTATCGCCGGTAGTATGGCGGAGAAGAAAATCACCCCTTCCTCAGCCGGGACTTTCCATACTGATAATTGGCTGTTTATCGGATTGTTAATTGCTGTAATTCTCATTGTTGGAGGACTTACTCATTTCCCTGCCTTATCACTCGGGCCGATTGTTGAACATTTACTTATGAATAAGGGAATCACTTTTTAAATTTCATATAAGATGAGTACAAAACAAAATATAAGTCTGTTTAACCGAAAGTTGGCCCTGCAGGCAGTAAAAGATAGTTTCGTTAAATTAAATCCGGCCTTGCTGATAAAAAATCCTGTGATCTTTATCGTGGCGATCGGTTCATTTCTGACAACCTTCATTGTAATTATGGGAATATTTCAGGAAAATTTCTCATCATTCAATCTCAATATAGCTATCTGGTTGTGGTTTACCGTACTTTTTGCAAATTTCTCTGAAGCCATTGCAGAAGGGAGAGGGAAAGCACAGGCAGATAGTTTACGCAAGAATCGGACCCAAACAATGGCACGTAAAATTACCGGTAAAAATGAAGTTTTAACTAATGCCACAGAACTTAAGAAAGGGGACATCGTTGTTTGTGAATCGGGAGATGTTATCCCGTCAGACGGAGAAGTAATTGAAGGGATTGCCAGCGTTGATGAGTCTGCAATTACGGGCGAATCTGCTCCGGTTATCCGTGAAAGCGGTGGCGACCGTTCTGCCGTGACAGGTGGCACCAAAGTGATCAGCGACAAGATTTTTATCCGCATAACTTCAGAACCTGGAAATACATTTATTGACCGGATGATCGCACTTGTTGAGGGGGCAAAAAGGCAAAAGACACCCAACGAAATTGCACTCTCAATTTTAATCTCGGGGTTGACCATCGTCTTTTTACTGGCTGTTGCCACGCTTCCTGCATTTTTCAGTTACTCCCTAGCTGCATCTGGTCTGCCGCAATCGCAGAATCTGACATTGCCGGTTTTGATCGCCTTATTGGTTTGTTTGATTCCGACAACTATTGGCGGCTTGCTAAGTGCAATAGGAATCAGTGGTATGGACCGGCTATTACAACGTAATGTTATTGCAACCAGTGGACGTGCCATTGAAGCTGCAGGGGATGTTGATGTTCTTTTGCTTGATAAGACAGGAACCATCACCTTAGGCAACCGGATGGCAACAAATTTTATTCCGGTAGAAGGGGTAACCATCGAAGAACTTGCGGATGCGGCGCAACTTTCATCCTTATCTGACGAAACCCCCGAAGGACGATCAATCGTAGTCTTGGCCAAGGAAAAGTTCAATATCCGGGGTCGTGAGGTTCACCAGTTAAATGCCCAATTTATTCCCTTCACGGCACAGTCCAAAATGAGTGGCGTGGATCTCACATCAGAGGATGGGAAAATGCATCAGATCAGGAAAGGATACTCAGAGGCCATCCGGACTTTTGTGCATAACAATAACGGGTTTTATACTCAAAAAACACAGGATATCGTATCCGAACTGGCACGACAGGGTGCAACACCCCTTGTTGTGGCTGAGGATAACCGGGTGTTGGGTGTTGTCCATCTGAAGGACATCGTAAAAGGTGGAATTAAGCAGCGTTTTGCAGAGCTTCGGAAAATGGGGATTAAAACAATCATGATAACCGGAGATAATCATCTAACGGCGGCAGCTATTGCCGCAGAGGCCGGGGTTGACGATTTTATGGCTGAGGCTACACCTGAAGATAAATTACGGCGTATCCGTGAAGAACAGGCGGCCGGCCATTTGGTAGGGATGATCGGGGACGGGACAAACGATGCTCCTGCACTGGCGCAGGCTGATATTGGCATCGCGATGAATACTGGCACCCAGGCTGCCAGGGAAGCAGGAAATATGGTCGATCTGGATAGTAACCCAACCAAGTTGATCGAAGTGGTAGAGGTTGGAAAACAACTGCTCATGACACGGGGCGCCCTTACGACCTTTAGTATTGCCAACGATGTGGCTAAATATTTTGCCATCATTCCTGCAATCGCCCTTTCACTTTATGCAGGGAAAAGCGGATTAGGTCCCCTTTCTGCCTTGAATATCATGAATCTGGGCTCACCCCAGAGCGCTATTTTAAGTGCCGTAATATTCAATGCGATCATTATTGTCATGTTAATACCTCTGGCTTTAAAAGGGGTCCGGTACAAACCTGTTTCCGCAAATGTTGCATTGACACGTAACCTTGTTATTTACGGATTTGGCGGAATTGTCGCCCCATTCATCGGGATTAAAATTATTGACATGCTAATTAATATGTAAAATAATCAAAATGAAAACTTTATATATATCGTTGAAAATCTTCCTGTTCTTTACGGTATTGACAGGGATTATCTATCCGCTTTTAATAACCGGAATTGCTCAATTAACCTTTCCTGCAAAGGCAAACGGCAGTTTAATTGTAAAGAATAATAAAATAATTGGAAGTGAATTAATTGGCCAGCGGTTCGAAACTAATATCTACTTTACTTCACGACCTTCAGCGATATCGAATAATCCGTTACCTTCTGGCGGTTCAAATTTAAGTTTGACGAATTCGAAGTTGAAGCATTCGGTTGACTCACTAAGAGGAGAGTTTATTCTCTTTAATCATTTGGATACCCATGCTGAAATTCCATCAGAGATGCTTTTCGCTTCTGCAAGCGGGCTGGATCCTCATATTTCACCTGAAGCGGCATATTTGCAGGTCGAACGAATTTCCAAAGCACGGAATCTGAATGAAAGTCAAAAAATGAGCCTTAAGAACTATGTCAGTTCTTCTGTCAACTACCCCCAGTTTGGCTTATTTGGTGAGAGTTGTGTCAATGTGCTTCTTCTAAATCTGGAGCTTGATCAACATTATATTCAAATTTTACACCTCAACTAATTTTATTTATCATGAAAATTTCAATCAGAACACGGTTTTTTTTAGGGATGGTATTTTTCTTTGCAATCATTGCTGGACTCTCCTTTTTGTCCGCCTACCATTTGAACAGACTCTCCAAAAAAACGGACGCCTTGTTGAAAGAAAATCATTTTTCGGTCATCTTTGCCCGCGATATGGGTGAAGATTTATCCTTGCTTAACCTGGAGATTAACCGCTCTTTCTTAACCGAAGTACATCCGGACACAAGTTTAATAGCATCTACAGCACAAGCCTTTGTGAAATCACTTCAGCTGGAGAAGAAAAATCTTACTGAAGCAGGTGAAGATAAATTGGTGTCCGGAATTGAATCTGGCTTTAATGAATACCTTAACGATATTATCGGATTTGCAAAAACGCCCCTCTCAAAAGAGCAGGTAACAACTTTGCAAACCCAATTTCATGTACTCTACCAACAGACGATGTTACTTTCGCAGATGAATGAGCAGGCAATTCTGATGAAGGCCGATGATATTAAAAAATCTGCGGAGAAGGGATTAACACACGTAACTATTCTTGGTACCGTATTGTTTATTATCACGTTGAGCTTTACGTTTAATTTTTCATCTTATTTCAATGAACGGTTTTCAAAATTGTACACCGGAATTAAGGAAATTGGTGCAGGCAATTATGACCAGCGTCTGAATTTTGAAGGGGAGGATGAATTTTATGATATATCTTTGGTCTTTAATGATATGGCAAAAAATATCAACGAAAACAAGCAACATTCCCTGGTTAATTTAAAAGCGGATCTGGAGCGTGAGATTAGTCTTAGCCAGGTTCAGGAGTTGAAAAGAATTTTTGAACAATTGCATGGGTACGAGAAACGAGCTGTTGAATTAATGTCTAAATTAGAAACCAAATTATAGACTATGGATTTTCCCGATAATCGCCCAAATCCGGATGAACTTTTAGCATCTATCATTGATGATGAAGAGAAGAGTAAAAGGGGTAAACTGAAAATCTTCTTTGGAATGTGCGCAGGTGTAGGTAAAACCTATACGATGTTGCAGGCAGCCAGGGTGGAGAAGATAAAGGGGTGTGACATCATTATCGGTTATATTGAAACGCATAAGCGCAAGGAGACTGAGGCCCTTGTTGAAGGGCTTGAAGTGATTAAAAGGAATCGCTATCAGTACAAATCGACCTCTGTTGAGGAGATGGATCTGGATTCGATTATAGCCAGAAATCCTCAGATTGTTCTGGTTGATGAACTTGCACATACTAATGCTCCTGGTAGTCGTCATCTCAAAAGATACCAGGATGTTCAGGAGCTTCTTGAGAACGGGATAAATGTCTACACTACAGTTAACGTACAACATCTGGAAAGCCGTTCCGAAACAGTCACTCAGATTACCGGAATAACGGTTCGCGAAACACTCCCTGATGAGGTCTTTGAAAATGCTGATGAGGTGGAACTTGTTGACCTGAGTCCGGACGAATTATTGCAAAGGCTGTCCGATGGGAAAGTTTATACTCCTGAGCGGTCCCGGGAAGCGATTATGAATTTTTTCAGAAAAGGGAATATTACAGCACTGCGAGAGATGGCCCTCCGGATCGTTGCAGAAAGGGTTGACAAGCAACTTCACGTCTACATGCAACAAAAGCAGATCAGGGGTCCCTGGAAATCGGGATCACATCTTTTGGTTGCGATCAATTACAAGGTTGAGTCAATGCGGCTAATGAGGTGGGCAAAGAATCTGGCTTACTCAATGGGTGCAAATATTCAGGCAGTTTATGTTGAAACAGCCCATCACCTTAGTTCAAAGGAGGATGAACAGCTTAATAAGAATATTAACCTGGCCAAACAACTGGGAATCAAATTCAGGATTGTAACCAACAATGATGTCGTAAGTGCTATTGTGGATTTTGCCCAGAAAGAAAATGTAAGTCATATTATCGTGGGAAAACCCCGGGTTCGCAACCTGTTTGCCATGTTGCGGCTTGGTAATTTTGTGAACCGGCTAATCCGGTACAGCGGGAATATCGATGTTTACATCCTTGGTTCGGATAGCCAGTCAAAGGGACGCTATCGGGAGCGTTTTTTTGTCCCATCTTTCACATCAAATCTACGCGAGTACCTTACTGTCATTCTTCTGATTTTTATCACCTCTGTAATCTGCTATGTAGTCAAAGATTATATTGGCTATCAGATTGTCTCTTTCGGCCTCCTTTTTTTGGTCTCAATTCTTGCTATATTTTTTGGGTCCGGGCCAATTTTACTCGCCGCTGCTTTAAGTGCCTTAATCTGGGATTATTTCTTTATCCCTCCGCAGTTTACTCTTCATGTGGGCAAACCTGAGGATCTGTTAATGTTGATCATGTTTTTCATTATTGCACTGCTGAATGGAATACTCACCTCCAGGGTACGCAGACAGGAACAGAAAATCAGGATCAGGGAAGAGCGGACGCATGCCCTTTATCAGCTTACAAAAGAGTTGAATACAGCATCAGGCATGGAGGAGGTGTCCCATATCGCTATGAAATATGTTCAGAAATATTTCAACCTTGACTCTGCTATTATTCTTAAAAATGATTTGAACCTGCTGGAAGGACAGGTTCAGCAGGGGACAGTGATCAATTTGTCTGAAAATGATTTCAGTGTGGCTAACTGGGTATTCCGAAATTCCACACCCGCCGGAAAATACACCAATACCCTACCTTCAAACACCAATACATTTTATCCGATGGCTGGAAATAAAGGGAACATGGGGGTTATTGCAGTCAAACATCCAATTATTTTCACGCAAGGTGAGGAGCAGTTCTGGGAAGCCTGCCTCTCACAGATATCGGGTAAATTCGAACGCGAATTCTTGCGAAATGCCGCCAAAAACACCTATATCCTGAGTGAATCCGAGAAATTGTATAAGACACTTTTTAATTCGATCTCCCATGAGTTGAGGATCCCGGTTGCAACCGTTCTTGGGGCATCGGATACCTTGCTCTCGCAAAGCTATCCTGAAGAGACCAGACAAAAGCTTTATACCGAAATAAATATCGCTTCAATACGTCTCAATCGATTGATAGATAACTTATTGAATATGTCACGGCTGGAATCCGGACACATTAAGCCACGACTTGATTGGTGTGATGTTCATGATCTTGCAAATACGGTCGCCGAAACATTAAAGTCTGAATTAATCCCCTTTAAACTTTCGACAATCATACCCACTGATATGCCACTGGTGATGATCGATTTTGGATTGATTGAGCAGGTTTTGCATAACCTGATCCTAAATGCTACTCAGATCGCTCCTGTTGGTAGCGTGATCAGGCTTAAAATATTTTATGATAATGGGTTCCTCAATATTCAATTAATGGACAGGGGTCCCGGATTTAATCCCTCAGAATTGAATTTTGTTTTTGATAAATTTTACAGAGGGAAAGATGCCAAAGCAGGGGGCACAGGATTGGGTTTATCGATTGTAAAAGGTTTTGTTGCCGCACAGGAGGGGACAATAATTGCCGAAAACAGAGTAAATGGTGGAGCTAAGTTTATTCTGAAAATTCCTGTGAAAATTCAGGATTTGAACCAACACTTAAAAACGGAAGATTAATGACCAACACTGATACCATATTGATTATTGATGATGAAGTTCAGATACGCCGGCTGCTTGAAATCACGTTGTCAGCTAACGGGTATAAAATTGCTGAAGCTTCAACAGGTAAAGATGGATTGATTCATGCTGCTACAACTCACCCTGTGCTGATAATCCTCGATCTGGGTCTTCCGGATGCCGATGGGATCGAGATTCTTAAAAAACTCAGAGAGTGGTATCTAAAACCGATTATTATCCTCTCCGTCCGAAATTCTGAAGAAGATATTATCCGTGCCCTCGATCATGGGGCGAATGATTATCTGACCAAGCCATTCCGGACAGGTGAATTACTGGCCCGGATACGTGTGGCAATCCGCCAAAGCCAGGGGCCATCAGATGATCCGGTCCTTATTTTCGGAACCTTAACCATCGACCTTGCAAGTCATATAGTCAGAAAAAAAAATGAAATACTCAAACTTACATCTACCGAATTTTCTCTTTTAGCATTACTTGCCAAAAACGAGGGGAGAGTATTAACACATCAGTTCATCTTAAAGGAGATATGGGGAATGGGTTATCAGGAGCAGACCCAGTATTTAAGGGTTTTCATGGCCCAATTACGAAAAAAAGTTGAAGACGATCCTGCCAAACCGACTCTGTTAAATACCGAATCAGGCATTGGTTATCGGTTTGGGGGATAGCGGATATTTTGAGGATATATCAAAAGTCATTTTAACCACAAAGTACACAAAGTATAAACAAAGAACACAAATGTAATATGTTGCATTTCTGAATCTTGTGATCTCCTATATAACTCTTTTTACTCACGCAAAGCCGCAAAGCTTTAAAATTTAAGCTCTTAGCGCCTTGGCGCCTTTGCATGAGGTTTTAAAACTCAATCAGATCGCTAATATTCCAACGTGTTATCTGTTTTGAGGTTGGAGTTTCATCACTCCCGATTACTTTGTGATCCGCCGGCTGGCGGATTGTGACCATTGTGGTTAACTTTTTTACATAAAAGACACGTGTTTGCTCAAATTCAGGTCAGTCTCCAGTTGCTAGCCGCCAATTTATACCATAAACTAGGTATTAAAATGCCGAATTTAGGGTATGGTAAGGATTTACCTGTTGGTGTAATTTTGTAACCATATAGGAATCTTTAAATTACTGGAAAGTGGCAAACAACATATCAGGGGCATTGTCAGCAGAGCAACTTGATCTTCTGACTAAACTTACATCCTCTCTCAATAAGGAACAACAGGTTTGGGTATCGGGATATTTGGCTGGATTTACAGCTGTAAATGGCGGGCTAATCCCTTTAAGCCAGGAAAGTAACGTGACTGAAACCACTCAGAACACCTTGACAATTCTTTACGGTACCCGCACAGGTAATGGTGAGGGATTGGCAAAAAAGGCGAAGCGATTAGCCGAAGAACAAGGTCTTACAGTAGCTTTGAAAAGTATGGAGACTTATCGGATCCGTGATCTGCAGACTGAAAAAAATCTCCTGGTTATCGTGTCAACCCATGGTGAAGGAGTTCCCCCTTTCTCAGCACAGGAATTACACACATTTATCCACGGCAAAAGGGCACCTAAACTCGAAGGTGTAAATTTTGGCGTCCTTGCCCTTGGCGATTCAAGCTATTTCCAGTTTTGTAAAACAGGAATCGATTTTGATCTGCAACTTGAAAAATTAGGGGGCAAACGACTGGCGCCAATTCTTACCTGCGACCTTGATTTCGAGCAGCCTGCCGAGGCATGGATAAAATCTACACTCCAAAGTTTTGGCGAACTGTTGTCTGCTGTACCAAAAACATCTTCTACAGTTAATCAAAAACCCGTTTCGTCCTTGACAGACACTGAAAAGGTAAAGTATTCCAAAAAGAACCCATTTAAAGCACCGGTCTTTGAAAAGGTGACCCTGCACGGCAAACCAAGCGAAAGGCAAACGATTCACCTTGAGCTCGCAACGGATGATCAGGGATTAACGTATGAGCCCGGCGATTCAGCGGGAATTATTCCGTTGAATCCACCCGAATTAATCAACGAAGTTCTTAAGATCACGGCCCTAAATGGCCAGGAGGAGCTTGAAATCAACGGAACTAAAACGACGCTTTATGATGCCCTGCGGCGAAATTTTGAAATTTCCAAAATAACGACAGATGTTGTTAAACGATACGTGGATTTTGCCCCGAATTCAAAGCTGCAGAAACTGGTTGAAAATCCGGAAAAGTTTAAGGAATATCTGTATGGTCGCGATATTGTTGACCTGTTCCAGGACTTTCCGGCTAAAGTAACTTCGGAAGAGTTGTCGAAATTGCTAAGGCCCATTCAACCCCGATCCTATTCAATATCCTCAAGCCCTTTGGCTTGTCCGGGTGAATTGCATCTTACGGTTAGCGTTGTAAACTATGAGAATAGCGGCCGCTCCAAACGTGGCGCATGTTCAAACTTCCTTTCTGAAGTGGGTATCGAAAATGAACCTGTGCCCATTTTCATCGAATCAAATCCGAATTTCAGACTGCCAAAAAACGAAGAGACCCCGATTGTTATGATCGGCGCAGGAACAGGAATTGCCCCGTACCGGGCGTTTGTACAACATCGGGAGTTGTCTGAAAAAAGGGGGAAAAGCTGGCTGTTCTTTGGTAACCGGAATTTTGAAACCGAGTTTTTATACCAGACTGAGTGGCAGAACTTCCTCAAATCGGGGGCATTGACAAAAATGAGTGTCGCTTTTTCGCGTGACGGAGCAAAAAAAGAGTATGTCCAGCACCGTTTAATTGAGAACTCGGCTGAACTTTTCAAATGGCTCGAAGAGGGTGCTCACTTTTATATCTGTGGCGACATGAATAATATGGCTGGAGATGTGCAGAAAGCATTGGTGAAAATAGTTGAAAAAGAGGGAGCCCTCAATACCGAAAGTGCACAGGAGTATATTAACAATTTACAGCGCGAAAAAAGGCTGCAATTGGATGTCTATTGATAAGTTATAACATACTTAAGAAATTTCCACCCTTTTATTGCGAAAGCTAACTGATGAAAAAGCAAATTAAACTGGGGTAATTTGTATTTTTAAGCCGGTTTTCTTTCACAAGTTTCAGATATTATTTTTTAAACAGAATTATGGATAACGAACAAAATATCCCTTCGCCATCGCCGATTGAGATCATCAAAGACAACAGTAATTACCTCAGAGGGACTATTAACGAAAGTCTGGCCGATCCGCTTACAGGAGGTATGCAGCCCAATGATCAGGTGCTGATTAAGTTTCATGGAACTTATCAGCAACAGGACAGAGATCTGGACGAAGAACGTAAACATCAGAAATTGGAGCCTCTCTACTCTTTTTTGATCAGGGTACGTGTACCTGCTGGAGTAACCACCGCCGAACAGTGGCTTGCAATGGATAGTTTGTCTGATGAATATGGAGATAAAACTTTAAAACTGACTACCCGTCAGGCTTTTCAGTTCCACGGAGTTCTCAAACGAAACCTCAAAAAGACGATCCAGGAGATCAATAAATCGCTGCTCGATACCATTGCCGCGTGTGGAGACGTTAATCGCAATGTGATGTGTTCAGCAAATCCTTTCGAGTCACCAATACATGCTGAAGTCGCAGAAGATGCAAAGAAGATATCCGCTCATCTGACCCCCCGGACCAATGCCTATCACGAAATCTGGTTGGACGGTAAATTAGTTGAAGGTGGAGAAAAGGAGGAGGAACCGCTCTATGGAAAACTTTATCTACCCCGGAAGTTCAAAATTGCCATTGCGATACCTCCCCGGAACGATTCGGATGTTTTATCAAACGATCTTGGCTTTATCGCCATTGTTGAGGATGGAGAATTGATTGGATATAATATTACTGTTGGCGGTGGAATGGCCTATACCTTCGGAAATACAGCTACCTATCCGCGGGTTGCCGATGTAGTGGGCTATATCCCCAAAGAGAAGATTGTTGAGGCCTCGGAAGCTATTCTTATCTTTCAGCGTGATCATGGGAATCGCTCTGAACGAAAAAATGCACGGCTTAAATATACGATTGACCGTTTGGGAATCCATTTCTTCCATGCTGAGATTAAACGGATCAATGGAACAGTTCTTAGACCAAATAGAGAGTATCACTTTGATTCAATGGGTGATAAATATGGCTGGATCCAAAGTGCCGATGGATTTTGGCATTACACGGTATTTGTCGAGGGTGGAAAACTGGTGGACAAAAACGGATATCTTGCCAAAACAGCATTGCGCGAAATTGCACAGATTCATCAAGGTACCTTTATTCTTACCGGTAACCAGAATGTGGTGATCGCCCAGGTTACTAAAACGCAAAAGCCTTTGATTGAAAAAATCCTGAAGAAGTTCAAGGTCATCAATGCCACAGGAATCTCGTCGCTTCGTCAAAACTCGATTGCATGCGCTGCATTGCCTTATTGTGGGCTGGCTTTCGCTGAAGCAGAACGCTATTTGCCCACTTTAATTGATCGGATAGATCAGGTTTTGGAAGCAAACGATCTGTTCAAAGTTCCGATTAGTATCCGGATGACTGGCTGCCCAAACGGATGCGGACGGCCATTCCTTGCCGAGATTGGATTGGTGGGGCGAGCACCTGGATTATACAACCTTTATCTGGGCGCAAGTTTTACGGGAGAACGACTCAATAAACTATATATGGAGATGGTGAATGAAGATCAAATTATTGATCTGTTGTCCCCAATCATTCAGCATTTTGCGCAAGCCAGGACTAAGGACGAACATTTTGGCGATTTTGTGATCCGGAAAGGATATGTCAAAGCAACAACTGCCGGAAAATATTTTCATGCATAACCATTTTTTAATTATTTTCTGAATTCAGTAATTCATCCAATGAGACGCGAAGATCTTCAGTTTTTACCCATTTCTATCAATGTGACCAATAAGAAAATTCTGCTTATTGGTGGCGGGAAAGTCGCAACACATAAAGGGACAATTATGGCTCGCATTGTGAAAGAGCAGGTTACTGTAGTGGCCCCTGAGTTTACCGAAGAGATCCGTCAGTTACCCTTTACTTTCATTGAGAAGGAATACGACAAAAGCGATCTTGAAGGATTCTTTTTAGTGTATGTCTGCACGGGCAATCATGAATTAAACGCCCAAATAAAGGAAGATGCCGAAGCGCTGGGAATCCTGACCAGCGTATGTGATTCACCCTTTCTGTGTGATTTTGTTTCACCCGCCATCCATAACGAGGGGCATGTCACAATTTCTGTCGGATCAAACGGAAGGGATGCCTTCCAATCGGTATCCATCCGTAATCAGATATCCACCCTGATTCAGGAGGGTAAAATTATTATATAGTTTATCCTGATATATTGAATCGTCCATTAATTGACAGACTCACTCCATTCAGCAATACATCAGGAGAAGAATGTCATTGCGAGGAACCGTCAAAAATATTTTGGTCTGCAAAGACCTTTAATACCTTTATAGGTGACGAAGCAATCTTTTTAAATGGAGATTATTTATTAGTGTACTAGCATAGCAATAATTCACTACTCATTTTTATGTCAAATATAGTCCGGAAATTAAAAGTAATAAGTCAGAATAATCCGCTTGTCCTCAGACAAGTATCGGAAAGTCTTGCTTTATTTTCGGATCTTGAATACGAGATAATTTCCCCGGATTCCTTTTCTGACAAGAAGTATGAATTGAGTGATATGGATCAGCTGGATATCGCTGAGCCACTTTTTCCCCTGGTAATTCGGGGAATTGCAGATGTTGTCGTTCTACCGGCTGCCGAATTGCCTTTCCCTTTGCCGAAAGATCTTGAGGTAATTGCATTACTGGATAACAGATCACCCTCCGAATTCGAGCTAAACCCCGGGTTTATTAATTTGGCAGAATTGCCCGATGAAACCCACCCGTTGGAAGGGAATCTGGCTATTGTGGCCCGATCAGACAACAGTGACTTGAAATCTCTTTTTGAAATTGCAGATATCCGTAAAAAATTTGGCAAAGTTACCCTGGTAGGCTTTGGTCCAGGCAACGCCGATTTACTTACCCTGGGAGGTGACAAGGCTCTTGAGAAAGCCGATATTATTTTCCATGATGATTTACTCGATCAGAATTTTACTGAAAAATACAAGGGTGAGAAGTTCTACGTTGGGAAGCGGAAGGATTGTCACAGTTTCAGACAGGACAGGATAAACCGATTGTTAGTTGATGCCGCGAAAGCTGGTAAATACGTCGTTCGCCTGAAGGGGGGCGATCCAATGGTGTTTGCTCACGGTGGTGAAGAGTTGGAGTACCTGCATCGGAACTTTGTTGAAGTGAATGTTATTCCGGGTGTTTCTGCAGGTATAGCCGTTGCCGCCTGTACACAGATCCCTTTGACTCATCGGGGGATATCATCCTCGGTCGCATTTGTCTCCGGCCATTCCGACTCGGTGCAGATTCCCATGACAGACACCGTTGTTTGTTTTATGGGTGGTTTTAATACTAAGCTGATCGCCAAAAAAGCTATTGCACAAGGGAAAAGACCTGATACTCCGGTAATGCTGGTGCATAATATCTCACTTCCTGATCAAAAGGAGTTCTTCTCGACCCTTGAAGAACTTGTGCAGGGAGATGAGAAATATCCCACCCCAATTACAATAGTTATTGGTAAGGTTGTCGCCTTGCGTAACAATTCAGAAGCTGAAGTCTTAAAGCCGGTTTTCCTGGTTACGGGAACTTCAGCCGAAAAATACAATAAGCTGGGAACAGTAATTCACCAGCCATTAATTGAGGTGAACAGGATTGAAGCCAATTCAGAACTTGAAAATTACTTCAGTCACCTGGAACAGTTCGACTGGATCTTTTTTACAAGCCGCTATACGGTTCAATTCTTTTTTGAATTTCTTAATTATTATGGTAAGGATAGCCGCTCACTGGCAAAGCTCAAAATTGCCTCCATGGGAAAGATCACAACTGAGGCGCTCAGAAAACATGGAATCAAACCCGACTTGCAACCCGAGGAAGAGTCTTCCGAAGGATTGATCAGAGAAATTGAACTCCGCAATATTCCACATGGACATGTGCTTATCCCCCGATCAAATCTGGGACTCCCGGTGCTGCCAGAAAATCTGAACAGATTGGCATGGAGGGTAACTCGGCCTGTTTTCTATGAAAATAAATATCCCGATAATCTGAAAATACTGGATCTGACAAAAGTTGAAACCATTGTTTTCCCTGCCCCTTCGTGTGTAACGAATTTTGTTCGGCTCTACGGGGCGCTACCCGATGATAAAAAGTATATATTCAGGGGAAAGGAAACTCAAAAAAGATTTCTTGAATTAAATCAATGCGGAAAATAAAAGCTACTTTTTTCCAAAAGTTAAGCAGTCCAATAAATTTTATAATTTTGGCTTCTCCTTTAAAATTAACTGTCATTTTTAATATGGAGATTTAAATCATCATAACTTGCTATTGAATGAAGAATCCGGTCCAGCTCTTAAATATCGCAATTGTTTCAATTTCAAGTATAACTATTTTCCTGTTTGTACTGATTTCCTATAACCTGATTCAGCTGGATCCCACTTTTTTCACCCTTTTCCGGATTCTCAATGTCATCCTTTTCTTAATTTATGCCTTCAGAAGCAGGTCCTTAACCATCTGGATTCTGGTAAGTATTGTTGCAGGAGCCGAGTTTGGCCACGATCTGCCCGAAATAGCTAAAAACATTCAATTCTTAAGTGATATCTTTCTTCGGCTGATAAAAACCATTATTGCCCCGTTAATCTTTGCAACCTTAGTCAATGGTATCGCTGGCCACAACGATTTAAAATTAATCGGACGGCTAGGCTGGAAATCAATTTTGTATTTTGAGATCGTTTCAACAATCGCCTTATTTATTGGGCTTTTAGCCATCAACATCAGCAAAGCTGGTGCAGGTGTGGTGTTACCGGCAGTGGCGAATGCACCTGAAACAGCAATAAAAGCTCATTCCTGGTCAGGTTTTCTTTTGAATATGTTTCCTGAGAATATTGCAAAATCGGTATTTGATGGAAATATCCTTCAGGTGGTTGTTTTCAGTATAATTTTCGGGATTGCCGTTGCAAAGCTTAGTGATCAGCACCGGGGAACGATGCTGAGGTTTACCGGTGGTCTGGCTGAGGCAATGTTTAAATTTACCCATATTATCATGTATTATGCGCCAGTGGCCGTTTTTGCCGCTATAGCTTTCACGATCGGACAACTGGGACTCGATGTGCTTACGTCACTTTTAAAGTTGCTGGCCACCTTATACGTCGCCTTATTCGCCTTTCTATTGCTTGTGATATTCCCGTTGGTAATTTTACTGAAAATCCCGTTTAAAAAATATTTGCTTGCCATCAGTGAACCTGCCTCGATTGCCTTTGCCACAGCAAATTCAGAATCGGCCTTGCCTGCCGCACTGGAGTCGATGGAACGGTTTGGGGTACCACGCGAAATCGTCGCATTTGTCATTCCGACCGGGTATAGTTTTAATCTCGACGGGACATCTCTTTATTTGTCGCTTGCGTGTGTCTTTGTGGCCCAGGTGGCTGGTATCGATCTTTCTATTGGTCAGCAGGTGGCCATGTGTTTTGTGCTAATGCTTACCAGTAAGGGTGTTGCAGGAGTATCGCGAGCTTCTCTGGTCGTTTTGCTGGGTACACTTTCCAGTTTCGGACTCCCCACTACCCCCGTGTTTCTGATCCTTGGTATTGACGTGTTGATGGATATGGCCCGAACCACAGTCAATGTTATCGGGAATTGTACCGCTACTGTTGTCATGGCCAAATGGGAGAATGCCTTTGATCAGCAGAAGGCTGAGGGATTTACGAATGAGATTTGAATTTGAAAAGATAATCCTTTTCTGCCATTTCCCCGAATTTGGGAATCGTTGATTGGAATAGTGTTTGCAAGGATTAAATAACCTGATAAAAAAGTGTTTAATTATCTGGGCTGGATCTGCTAAACGGTTGTTTGAAGAGGCGATTGGTTTGAAAGGAAGTAAGGGACTTGTTTATGGTAGGGCGAAAAATCTTTCGCCCTACCATAAACTGATACCACTCTGATAAAGATTCTGTCCAGCACTTTTGTCTGGACACTTCACTAAGGATCCTCCAAAGAAGTATACCTGCCCTTTTAAATTGAAGTGAAACTTAGTGTGTGACCACAAACTTTAGTGTAGTTATTTTGCCTTTCCAGCTCAGCACGCACGCATATACTCCGGTTGGTAGATACTGTTCGAAGAGGGCAGTCTGCGGGATTCCCGCCTCCACATCGCCTTCATAAACATGTGCCATATGCTGTCCGTTTATGGAATAGATATCAAGCATGACCCATGCGTTTTCTCCGATTCGGAACTCAAAGATTGCCGGGCCTGATGAAGGATTCGGATAGACCTTGAACTCTCTGGTAAGATTCAGTTCTATCGGATTTACCGGTGGGTTAATTACCACGAGTGTATCTGATTTGGAATCATTGTTATTTAGAAGGATAGCAATTGTTCGTGCCTGACTTGTTCCGCAATTATTGGATGCGGTAACACTGAGTGTTCCTGGAGTCGCTGTTGACGAAAAACTCACTTTTACTGAATTTGTAGTCCCGAATATAGTTGCACCTCTTCCCGAATAACTCCAGGCATAGGTTATTCCATCTACAGGTGGTACTGTATAGCTAACATTTGACCTCCCTCTTCTGACATCTGTAGCGTACGACGTAAAGTAACCAGGCTGTGCTGCCAGTGGATTAACGGTAAATATTGTACTTACGCTGTTCGTGCAACCATTCCGATTGGTTAGGGTGTAATAAATGGTCGTAGTACCTTCCTTAATCCCTGTTACAACCCCTCTGTTGGAGACCGTTGCTACAGTAATGTCAGAACTGCTCCATACTCCACCATCAGTATTATCTGTCAGGGAGGTCGTTCTTCCTGCACACACATTTTTACTCCCGTCAATGTGCCGGGGAAGATCAGGGAGCGCCAGTACAGTTACAGTGACGCTGCCGGTCATGGTGGCCGTGCAGAAGGTGGTTGAATTGGTAGCAACGACCGTATAGGTTGCAGCGGTGGTCTGGAGACCGAAGCTGATTATAGAACCGGTGCCTGCAACAGCTGATCCGGCATTTGAAGACCCCGCTTTCAGCTGATAGCTCACACCGGTCTGGGAATCGCTGAGTCCCACAGCGACACCAGCTGAGCCAGAACAAAGTGATCCACCACCGGTAACGGTGTATAACCTCGGTTGGGGATTCATGGTAATAGCAACGCTTCCTGTCATGGTGGCCGTGCAGAAGGTGGTTGAATTGGTAGCAATGACCGTATAGGTTGCAGCGGTGGTCTGCAGACCGAAGCTGATCGCCGAACCGTTGCCTGTAACGGCTGAACCGGCATTCGAAGACCCCGCTTTTAGCTGATAGCTCACACCGGTCTGGGAATCGCTGAGTCCCACAGCGACACCAGCTGAGCCAGAACAAAGTGATCCGCCACCGGTAACGGTGTATAATCTCGGCTGGGAATTCATGGTAATAGCAACGCTTCCTGTCATGGTGGCCGTGCAGAAGGTGGTTGAATTGGT
>CAIVCR010000076.1 GCA_903904515.1 uncultured Bacteroidia bacterium | reverse complement strand
TCGTAGATTAGAAGTTGATTGTGGGTGATCACATTTTCACCCTCCTTAAGACCGGAACCGATATAGGTAAGATCTCCAACCTGACGAAAAACCTCCACTTTACGCGTCTCAATATTAAAACGGTCCTTGAATATCATCACAAAATACCGGCTTTTGTCAAAAATAACGGCATCAGAGGGGACGGCGATCATTTTCTCACTTTGGGTATTGCTGATTTTTACACTAGCCTTCATCTCGGGTTTAAGGAGAAAATCGGGATTAGCAAGCTTGATCCTAACCTGCATCGATTTGGTCTCAGGATCGATAATATTAAAGATTTTGTCGATCTTCCCGTTAAACACCTTGTTTTGATAGCTGAATGTTGTTACCTGCGCATCAAATCCGAGGTCAATTTGCTGAATATCGGCCTCACTGATGTTCGCAATGGCCCACACTTCATCAATTTGAGCCACATCGAAAATATTATTGGTGTGATCATTACGTAAAAGCATCCCTTCATTTATAACCTTCTGCAATATAAATCCGCTCAGGGGAGACCGGACCTCATAGATTGAATTAGGTTTCATGCTGTAAATCTTGTAAGTCTCCTGGATTCGGGTTAATTGTGATTCTGCCTTTTCAAGCTGGCTTTTTGCAGTGATGACCTCTCTTTCGGTATTGAGTTTGCCATCGAATAATTCCTGTACTGTTTTAAGGTTATTTTTGGAGACGACAACATCACTCTTTGCATCATTCAATTCTTTCTCGAATCCGGCTACTTCGGTACTTCTGATGGTAGCAAGCAGTTGACCTTTTTTAACAAAATCACCTAACTCAACATATACCTTGGTAACACTCCCTCCAACAACAGGATAAATTTCGATGAGTTTATCGTTATCAGCCGTAATCTTTCCATAAAACTCCAGAACGTTCTTCAAAGGTGCCTGTATAACCTTTGCGAAAGTTGTTGATTTAAGCATTGTATCGCTTAGTACAAAGGTTTTTGAGTCGGCAGTTGAACTTGTTGGGTGAATTCTGCATGAAAAGAAAAAAGTAGCAGATAAGATAATAAGCCCTTTAAGAAGATTTCTCATTTGATCTGTAATTAAATAAAGTTCGATTTAGAATATTTTTGAATTTGTTGTAAAGTTGATCTCTTCGCAGGCATTGACCAGGTTCTGGGAGAACTGATAATATTGCATCATGGTGGAATGGTAGCTTTCCATGAAATCGGTAAACTCAATCAGGGATAAATTTCCATTTTTAAAATTCCTGAAGATTCCGTTCTGAACATCTTCGAGGTTCTGAAGATAACTCCTGGTGAGGTAGCGGTAATTTGCCGTTGCCTCTTTCCATTTTTTCACCGATTGAAAAACCTCAGAGGTTACGACATTACGTTGAATAGTATGCTGAACTGTGGCTTCATCAAATTGCGCCTTGGCTATTTTAATGTTACCCTGATTGCGGTTCCAAAATGGCAGCGGAATACCCAGGTTTAAGCCTACTTCATTTTGAAAAGCCCCACCCCGCTGAGTCCATGCCGCACCGAGTGTCACATCAGGAACTGCCATCGATTTTTGCCATTTAATATTCAGATTGGAAACCACAACTTGTTTCTGAGCGATTTTCAGATCTGTTCTGTTGTTCAAGGCCAGTGTATTCAGGGTATCGGACTTCAGATTCTTATCCTCCTGGTAAATAAAAATCTCACCCTCTGAAGGAATCGGAATTATTGTGGAAGACAACCCTGTTATAAGGGCGAGTTTGCTTTGATAGTCTATAATATTCTCATACAACTGAGATTTTTGATTCTTTAAATTCAATTCCAGCGACTGTAACCGGACGAGGTCCTTCATCGGAATATTCCCTTTCTGAACCTGGATCTGATGGGCCACGATCAGCGTATCAAGGTTGGTTAGTTGTTTAAGAATTGAACTGTATGACAAATTCTGATAATATAGGCTGAAATAGGACTGCCTGAGCTGAAATTTAAGGTTGCGCAGCAGGTCTGCAAATTCGAGATCGGCAACTTCGGCATTGGTGCTGGCCATCGCAATCTCATTCCGCTTTTTCCCGCCAAGGTGGATTAACTGATCAAACCCTGCACTTTTCTCCCCTGCGGTACCGATGTCGAAATATTTCTTTCGTTCCGGGTTATAGGCATTAAGGTTGAGCGATAAATTCGGATTTTCCCAGGTACGCGCCTGGATAATTGCTGCCCGGGCAGCATCAACATTAAATTTTGCAGCTAACAGCTCAAGGTTGTTTTTTGCAAAAAGTGATTCACTTTCGTGCAGGGTGAGGGTTGTATCCTTTTGAGCGAAGAGGCTCGATGAGAGAAAAAGGAATAGTATAAAGGCTGAACTTCTCATTTGTATTTACTTTTTTGACAAAAGTATCTACCACGTATTAAAGCCACCTTAAAAGTGACCTTAAAAAAACCTTAAAATCAGACTGATCATAAACACGAATCCGAAATTACCTTCCGGGAACCGCCAAATAACAGACAGGGGGAAGGTCAAAACTTAAGCAAAGGTTATTACAAAACAGTTAATATCCTGATCCAACGCTTCGTAATTTATTTTTGCATTGTGATGAGTTAAAATCCGTTCAGTTATACGAAGCCCTAAACCTGTACCCTGGATATTTCCGGCATTTCGACCCCGTGTAAACGCTTTAAATAGGCTTTCACGATCCTCAGGTGCAATTAACTCCCCATTGTTGGTAATCCGAACCTGAAGGTGCTCTGATTCCTGTATTAACCTGACGTTAATCAGTTTATCTGTTGAATAAAGATACGCATTTTTGAACAGATTTATAAACACGATTCTGAGCAGGTTAGGATCCCCCTTTAACTCAATATCAATCTCGTTCTCGCTATTATTCTCAATATCGAAAAGTATCCGAAGGTCCGGATACGCTTTTGAAATAAATTGCATTGCTTCAAATATCACCTCATCCAGACGACATGGGGGGAGAAACCCGGAGATATCACGTGAATCTATTTTGGACAATAATAGAAGGGATGAAAGGGTATCGGCTATCTGGTTTGAATCCATCATCATGCTGTTCAAATACTGTAAAGTCTGATCACTATGGGTTTCAAGCTTCATCAGATTTTCGATCTGCATGATGATGCGGGTGACCGGTGTGCGTAATTCATGGGATGCATTGTCGGTAAACTCTTTTTGCTGCCGGTACGATTCATTGATCCGCTCCATCATTTGGTTAAAAGCAATAGCGAGTTTATCAATCTCATCGTTATTTTGTTTCTCTTCCAAACGAATATGGAGTCTTTTCTCCGAAATATTGGTGATTCGTTGCTGGATTTGCTTTAAGGGGAGCAAGATCCTGCCGCTCAAGGAACGGGCCAATAGAATTACCGATCCTGTACCAACGAGAAATGCACCAAATAATAAATAGCTTAAAAACCATAAATGGCGGTGTCCGGTTTTATCCTCAGCTGTGATTAAAACATACATAGTAGTATTATCATGCAACTTACGTTGAATACCAAACCGGTCAATCTCATTTTCAGAGACAAAAAACTCACCATTAGCTTTTAAAAGAACTAAATCTGCGGCTGACAATATTGGTGCTGTACCGCTTAAATTACTATAAATAAGATTCTGATCATTTCCAAAAACCAAAATGCGATCGTTGTAAAGTTTGTCAATCGTATTTTCGTCCATAATAGCCAGGATGTCCTGCTTCGAAACATTTAAATCGGCGAGCAAGGCAATTGTTGAAATTGCTTTTTCTTCAAGACGCAATTTAAATTCGTTTTTTCGGAATTGGGAAAAAATTGAAAAAACAACCAGCAGTACAACAGCGAGTAAGACAGAAAATAACAAACTAAAATAGAATGTAAACCGTTGTTTTAAATTCATCACTCCTCCGCTTTTAAATAGTAGCCGAATCCTGGTCGGGTATGAATCAGTTTAGTCTCAAAATTCTTATCAATCTTTTTACGCAGAAAATTAATATAAACCTCAATTGTGTTCGTTCCTGTTTCAAAATTCAAATCCCAAACCTTTTCTGAAATATATGGTTTTGAGACAGGATTTCCCCTTGCTTTTGCCAAAAGCAACAGCAGTTGATACTCTTTTGGAGTGAGATTTATCCCGATATTTCCACGGGTAACTTTCATCTCAGAAACATTAATCTGAAGGTCTTCAAGTTGAATTATTTCATCCGACTGCTGGGGTATCTGATTTCGGCGCATCAGGGAGTTAATCCGGATATACAACTCATCAAAATGGAAAGGTTTGACCAGGTAATCATCGGCTCCATTTCTGAAAGCCTCTATTTTGTCCTCAATCTGCCCAAAAGCCGTTAGCATGATTATCGGTGTTGACTTGTCGCTGCTTCTGATTTTTGAGCAAACCTCAAATCCATTCACCCCCGGAACATTGATATCAAGAATAAACAGATCATAGGGTTCAGAGGCAAATTGCCGTAGAAACAGATTCCCGTCATAAACTGCATCACAGTCAAAATTTTTCCCTTTCAGAAAAATCCTGATTTCGGAAGAGAGTTTAAAATCGTCTTCCAGAAGTAATATCTTCATCTGTTTTTGATAGTAAGATCGTAAAATATATATCCTTCGGCACTGCCAAACCCAATTTCCTTGGGCCTTGAACTTTAAGCAGGAGATTTTGCACTCGCCAGCGCTGCTCCCATTTATTGATCCCTGAACAGAAATTTTCTACTTTATAAAATATTTTTGTATCGCCAACTCAAGTTGCTCCTTCTTCACAGGCTTTGCCAGATAATCATTGCAACCCGCTTCGAGTGCTTTTTCCCTGTCTCCTAATAATGCAAAGGCTGTTTGTGCAATAATAACGACCTCCGGATTAAACAACCGAATCTGTCTGGTGGCTTCATAACCATCCATAAATGGCATTTTAATATCCATTAACACCAGGTCGATATCCCGGTTATTGCGGCATAAATCAACCGCTTCACTGCCTGTTGAGGCTTTCAGGATATCCCCTATATAAAATCTAACCATAATTTCCATGAGCAGTGCCGATTGTTCGTCATCTTCAACAATTAAAATCTTCAGTCTCATATGTTTATCTGCCTTAGTTGTATCTATGTTCGTACTCAATTTAACCGCCGATTTTTTACCGGTTTTTTTACCGATTGGGACAGATAAGTAAAACCTCGAGCCTTTCCCTTTTTCACTCGCTACCCGAATTCTTCCACCCAATAACTCGGCATATGCTTTTGAAATTGTGAGTCCCAATCCCGGACCGTCGAACTGTCGTGTACTGGATACGTCAGCCTGCATGAAACGTTCAAATATTGCCGCTAGTTTTTCTTCAGCAATGCCAATACCTGTATCAGCCACAGAAAATTCGAGGAAATTACCATGTTCATGAATCTCAATTTTAATTGAACCTTCAAAAGTAAATTTTATTGCATTGGTTATTATGTGGTAGAGAATAGCGAGAAGTTTTATCCGATCTGAAAAAATAATGTCATTGTCTGGTGAAAGTGAGCTTTGAAGAGAAAAACCAAGTCCTTTCTTTTCTGCCTGTTCTTTAAAGAGATCACTTAGTTCAACACCAAAATCATCAAGACTAAATTCTGACAAAACAAGTCTTGCCTGACCAGTTTGAATTTGCGATATTTCAACAATCTCGTCAATGGTGTTCATGAGTCTGCCTGCACTTTTATTAATGATCCCAAAATATTCCTCTCTTTCGTCATCGGTCAACTCCTCATATTGTAATAAAGCCAGAAATCCCAGTAAGCCGTTAAACGGAGTCCGGATCTCGTGAGAGATATTATTTAAAAATGCTGTTTTGAGTTTGTCGCTCTCTTCAGCCTGCTCTTTGGCGTTTATAAGATCTGCGACCATTCTTTTCTTTTCAGTAATATCGGTCTTAACTGCCACAAAATGTGAAATTCCTCCATCATCATTGAAAATGGGGGAGATCACATCACTTTCATCATAAAAATCCCCATTTTTCTTTTTATTATGAAACTCCCCAAACCAGTTTTTACCAGCCAGAATGGTATCCCAAAGATCTTTATAAAACTCCCCGGATTTATCCCCGGAATTAAGCATCCCCGGATTTTGGCCCATTAGTTCTTCATAGCTGTAGCCAGTTACTTCACAAAAATTGGGATTGGCATATTCAATTTCACCCCTTTTATTGGTTATTAAAACCCCTACCGGGCTCTGTTCAATCGCTTTCATTAAAAGTTCAAGCTGTTTCTCTGCCCTTTTGCGGTGAGAAACATCAATAACAAAAACAGATAAACCAACGATGACTCCTTCCGAATTTTTAATGGAACTGTAATAATCCTCATAAAAACTCCTTTTTAAAGCGCTGTCTCCATATTCTTCATTCTCAACAAAATGCTCACCGGCCAGCGCCCTGTCAAAATTATGCCGTGCCTTTTTCCGGTCTTCAACATTGGAAATAAGTTCTATCATATTCATCCCAATCTCAATATCGACGCCCCAAATCATTTTTATGGTCTCCTTATGAAAACGGGTAAAAGCGGTATAACGGTAATTTTTATCGAGGGCAAACATGATAATGTGTACCGGACTTTCAAAAATCGAATTAAGAATTACCAGATCTTTATGATATTTTTCCCTGCTTGCTTTCAGTTCTAACTCTGCCCACCTGCGCTCAGTAATATCCCTCATGGCACCATTAATATGAGACGGTTTGCCGCCAGCATCGTACATCAGCCGTGCATTTATTGAAACATATTTCTCTCCGGTTTTGGTCTTAAACTTTAATTCCCAATCTCTTAACTCCCCTTTTTCTAAAATGGCATCGATAAAGAGTGACCGGTCATTTGAGTTGACATAAAAATCATAAACGGGAAGGCCAATAATTTCATCTCTTTTATATGCAGAAAAGCGTTCAATTGATGGACTAATGTCAATAATAATACCGTCAAGATTAATAGAGTAGTAAATATCCTGCAGATTTTCGAAGATGGAGCGATACTTTTCTTCACTGGCGCTCAATCGAATTGCCGTTTTTGTTTTATAATAATAGTACAAAAGAAATGATATAACGATCAGAATCAACAAAAAAAGAATAACCTGAGATCCCATTTGTGATTGCTGACGTTCGATCTCAAGATTTTGAATTTTTATTTTGTTATCTCTCAAATCAACCTCCTTTGCCTTTTCGAGGTTCGCCAATTTCACACTGTGATCGGCTGAAAAAACCGAGTCTTTGTTGGATGAATACAGCTTGAAAAGCTTCAGTGCATTTCCCGAATCACCAAGTTTCTCGTAAACCTGCGAAAGCAAAAGTGCGTTCTCGGAAAGTAGGGAGAGGTCATTCACCTTTTTCAATAGTTCAATTGATTTAGTGAGGTATTTCTTTGCACTAAGCAGATTTGTCAGCTTGTTGCTGGAATAGTAAATGCAATTTTGACCAGCTTTTGTTCCTTCATCTGATAATTTCAAATAAATCTCTCCGACATAGCCATTATAAATAGCTCCATCGTATTGAATTTTTAATGTCTCACTGATTTTAACCGCTTTAATTGCTGATTCAAGGGCTCCGCAAAAATCCTTAATCTTAACCTGGTTCTCGCTCACGTTGATCAGTAACTGTGCCACCATATCGAAGTTGCTGGTCTCTTCTGCAATGACCAGCCCTATTCGATAGCAACTGTCCGACTTCGCAAATTCGGAAATCTCCTGGTAAACACAGCCCAGATTATTATAGTTTTTTATCAAATCCAGTTTGTTATTCATACCCGAATTGAGAAGTATTGCCCGTTCAATATACTCTTTTGCCTTAAAGTAATTTTTCTGTATCCGATAAAAGTTACCCAGATTATTTGATAAAAAGGCAATCCCCTGCTGATCCCCAATCTCAGAATATTTTGTCAGAGAGTTGATAAAACATTCAAGGGCTTTGGGGTAATTCCCTTTTACAGCATAGTTGGTTCCAAGGTAATTCCACGAAAAGGCAATCCCCATTCCCCATTTTAATTTTTCTGCAAGTGAAATAGCCTGTTCGGCATAGTAAACACCAGAGTCAGTATCAAATTTATAATATTGGAATGCCAATTTTCCCAACAACCTAACTTTTCCGGTATCCGGCGGGGAAACAACTTCACGCAATTTAAGAGAATCGATTAGTTCTGTACCTTGCTTCTGAGCAAATAAATAATTTATGAAGAATAGTAAAAACGCTATGAGCACTAATTTTTTCATCGATTATTGCGTGTATAGATTGGCAGATGCGCTCTCAATAATTGCTAATGGAAAACCTTTAGACCAAAAATTAGCCAGGAAAAGTCTTTTCTACCTGGTTAGCAGTTTCAAGGGTTTAAATATAATATTAAAATAATTACCTGATTCGGGAAGAGATAAAAATCGGCCATTCTATATATTTAGCATTAACAATTTAAATCTACCCCCTTTTTAATAAAATATCATCGCCATTCTTGAAATCTCGCGCTAAACTTTGAACCGAGTTTTGAGAAACAAGGGTATTAATCGACTCCCGGATTGGCGCATACTGTTCATGAAGCGAACAATGCTGGTCGTCACTGCACGATTTTAATCCAAATCCGCATCCTGTATAGGCTTTATCACCTTCTATTGCACGAATGACCGTTTTCAGCGGAAGATCCGGTTTACTTAAGTCAAAATAAAATCCGCCCCCCTTCCCTTTTGTGGACATCAAAAATCCCATTTTCACAAGTCGCTGCATGATTTTTCCGGTATAAAATACCGGAGCATCAATCTCCTTGGCAATCTCAATAATTCCAGGCTTAAACCCCTTAGTCTGCTGAAGCTGAACATAGACCAGCCCCCGTAACGCATATTCTGTCTCCTTATTAAACATAGTTTTGACCTCCTGAATTAAAATCAGCTCAAAAATATAAAAAAAAATCAATAAAATATTAAAAGACCTTTTGGTCTTTTAATATTTTTGTCTAATATTGCACCGTATTTAATCTACATTAAAATGGAAACAATAAACCTTGAAGAAGTATCAATAGGCCAAATAGTCGCAAACGACTTTCGTACAGCCTCGGTTTTCAAAAATAATCGTATTGATTTTTGTTGTGGTGGCAAAAAATCGCTGGCAGACACCTGTCAGGAACTGGAGATTGATCAGCAGAAAGTAGAAGTCGAATTAGCGGCAGTAAGTTTAACACCTCCAAACCCAGGACAGGATTTCAGGTCATGGAGACCCGGATTTCTGTGCGATTATATCGTCAATACCCATCATCGATATGTCCTGCAAACCTTACCCGACTTAGCGCAATATACTCAGAAAATTGCGTCAGTCCATGGAGGACATCATCCCGAACTGTTGGAAGTGGCTTCACTATTCGCCAAGATAAATGAAGAGTTACTTCAACACCTGAAGAAAGAGGAGGAGGTTTTATTTCCTGCGATCAAGCAAGCAATAACGGATAATAACTCAGAATCAAAAGCCCTTATCGTTTCGGAAATTAACAGAATGGTTGGCGAACATGATTTTGCCGGCGGCGCAATGGATCGTATCAATCAAATAACCGATCACTATAATCTTCCTGAAGACAGTTGCGGCACCTATCAGGTAGCCTTTAAATTACTTGAACAGTTTGAAGATGATCTGCATATTCATGTTCATCTTGAAAATAACATTCTCTATCCTGCAGCTTTAAAATTAGCCAATTAAATAATTTAAATAAAATGAATCACGCCACACAAAATCTGGAAGACGATCACATTTATATTCTCAGGCTTATTGATGTGATGGAAATGATGACTACTCAGACAGCCCCTGAAATCGCCCAATTAGAGGAGGCTGTTGATTTAATCAGGAATTATGCTGACGGGCTGCACCATGCCAAGGAGGAGAATTTGCTATTCCCGCTTTTGGCTCAGCGCGGATTTTCACCAACCCAGGGTCCGGTTTCCGTGATGCTTCATGAGCATACTGTCGGCAGGGAATATGTAAAAGGAATTTCAGATAACATCCAACTTCTTAAGCAGGGTGATCTCTCTGCCCTTAACATGATTTATGCGAACATCCATGGATATAGTGAATTACTTCAAAATCACATCTACAAGGAAAACAATATGCTTTTCAGGATGGCCGATAATGCACTTACTGATTCTGATCAACAGGCGATGTTTCAACTTTTCAATCAGCTGGAAAATCCGGATGAAACAAATCATAAAAAAAGAGATTTTATTGAACGAATAGTGAATCTGGAACGAGCTTACAAGCTTTTATAGCTTAACGCAAAGTCCGAATAAATCAGTTAAACTTTATATAATAAAACAATGAACACTAAAAAACTGTGGATTAGCTTTATTCTTGTGATGACTATTTCATTTGCCGTCCTTATCTATTATGGTCGGGAGATTTACCGGCAGGCCCCTCCTATTCCTGACAAGGTGATGACCGCCGATGGGAAGGTACTCTTTACAGGTGAGGACATTTTGGATGGCCAAAATGTCTGGCAATCGGTCGGAGGACAGGAAATTGGAACCGTTTGGGGCCATGGAGCCTACCAGGCGCCCGACTGGAGTGCCGACTGGTTGCATAAAGAGGCCGTTTTTATGCTTGACAAATTAGCCATAAAATCGGACAGCCTGCCCTATAATAAGGTGAGTCACCAACGCCAGGCAGCCTTAAAGATCCGGTTACAGGAGGATATCCGGCAGAACACCTATCAGGAATCGACAAAAACATTAACGGTCTCAGATTTAAGGGCAGCAGCTATTGCAAGTAATACACTATTTTACAGTGGATTATTCACAAATAACCCTGCTATGGCGAGCCTTCGCAATGCTTATGCCCTTCCGGAAAATTCGCTTAAGGATCCTGTGCGGGTTCGTCAGCTGAATGCCTTTTTCTTCTGGATCTCATGGGCATGTGTCACCCAGCGTCCCGGACAGGAGATCTCCTATACCAATAACTGGCCTGCGGAAGAGTTGGTTGGTAACCGTCCAACAGGTGAACTTTTGCTGTGGACTGGTTTTAGTGTGATGATGCTTTTGGCTGGAATCGGATTAATGGTTTGGTATTATGCCAGGAAGCGGGATGAAAAAGAGGAGGAGTTTCCAAAAGTAAATCCTCAGCTGAAAGCTACCCACTCCCCTTCTCAAAAAGCAACCCTAAAATATTTCTGGATTGTTTCGATTCTGCTACTTGTTCAGGTGATCATGGGTGTGATTACCGCCCACTACGGTGTAGAAGGTCATGCTTTTTATGGCATTCCGTTAGGTGACTGGCTTCCCTATTCCATTTCACGCACCTGGCATGTTCAGATTGCAATCTTCTGGATCGCTACCTCATGGCTTGCCACCGGATTATATTATGCCCCTGCCATTTCGGGTGTTGAACCCCGCTTTCAGCGTTTAGGGGTGAACTTCTTATTTTCCGCTTTACTCGTTATTGTTGCGGGATCATTAGCCGGACAGTGGATGGGTGTAATGCAGAAACTCGGATTGGTCCAGAACTTCTGGTTTGGTCATCAGGGATATGAATATGTTGACCTTGGCCGTTTCTGGCAGATTTTCCTTCTTGTTGGTCTGGTTATTTGGCTGTTATTGATGGGTCGTGCAATCTGGCCTGCCTTAAAGCAGAAATCTGAAAGCAGGAACCTTCTTGCCATGTTCCTGATCTCTTCGGTTGCCATAGCCGGATTTTACGGAGCCGGACTTATGTGGGGTCGTCATACTAACCTCGCTGTTGCAGAATACTGGCGCTGGTGGGTTGTTCACCTTTGGGTTGAAGGATTCTTTGAGGTATTTGCAGCGGTGATTACCGCATTCCTTTTTGTCAGGCTGAATATTGTCAAGGCTGCTACAGCCACAACTGCGGTACTTTTCTCAACGGTAGTATTTCTTGCAGGTGGTATTCTTGGAACTTTCCACCACCTGTACTTTACGGGTACACCCACCGCAATAATGGCATTGGGAGCAACATTCAGCGCTCTGGAGGTCGTGCCACTCGTACTTATGGGATTTGAAGCCTATGATAATCTGAAAATCAGCAAAATGGCAGCATGGAGCAAAGCCTACAAATGGCCGATCTATTGCTTTATCGCTGTTGCATTCTGGAATCTGGTTGGAGCCGGCATCTTTGGATTCCTGATCAATCCACCGATCGCACTTTATTACATGCAAGGATTAAATACCACTGCAGTTCATGGTCATACTGCCCTTTTCGGAGTTTACGGAATGTTGGGTATCGGACTGATGCTGTTTGTTTTACGCGATATGGACAAAGAGGTCATCTGGAAAGATAAATGGATTAAATTTGCCTTCTGGTCAATAAACATTGGTTTGGCGACAATGGTCCTTTTCAGTGTCTTCCCGATCGGACTTTTACAGACTCTGGCCAGCGTGAAAGATGGATTATGGTTTGCCCGTTCTGCAGAATTTATGCAAACACCGTTAATGGCTACTCTAAAATGGATGCGTGTTTTTGGTGACACCATTTTTGCTGCAGGAACTCTGGCACTCGTCTGGTTTATTTTCGGTCTCAAAGGGGGATGGAGCCATAAGAAAGAGGGAGAGAACCAGGAGGGAGAGAACTAAGAGAAAATGAGAAGAGGAGTTAAGAAATGAAAGAATGAAAGAATTAAGGAATGAAAGAATGTCGAGAATCGAACAACAGCTTTTTTAATTCTCTAATTTTTAATACTTTAATTCCTTCATTCTTAATTCCTTCATTCTTAATTCCTTCATTGAAAAGCGACTGGCGACTAGCTACTGGCAAAATCCAGACAGTAGCCAGCTGCCAATTGCCAGCCGCTTTTTTAGAAATCATTTTCACTGATCAAATGTTATATTGGGAGTAAGAAATTAAGGAAAGATTGTAAATGGATCGCAAAAAACTTATCAAGACATTCCGGAAACTGCACAAATGGCCGGGGGTTATAATCACCATTTTTGCGATTCATTTTGCGATTTCAGGGATTATTATGAATCATCGGACCCTCTTTGCAGGGGTTGAACTCTCGCGAAAATGGCTGCCGCGAAGCTATGAATATCAAAACTGGAATCAGGCTGCCGTGCGTGGTGGATTTAATCTGAATAACGATTCGCTCCTTTTCTTTGGAAATATTGGTGTATGGATTAAAACTCCCGGAGGATATCTTGAAAATAATCAGGGATTTCCTGCGGGAATCGATAACCGGAAAATTAATCAGCTTATCCGATACAAAGAGCAGCTTATTGCCGCAACCCAATTTGGTTTGTTCCGGCGAACCATGAGCTCGGAAAAATGGGAAGCTGTCCCAATGGCGATTCCCGAACAGCGGCTTGTCGATTTGTTTATCAAACAGGACACGCTGGTAATTTTAAGCAGAGATTATCTGATTAAGAGTTGTGATTTAAAACATTTTGAAACCACTACTCTACCGCCACCTGAGGGTTATACCAAAAGTGCAGGGATGTTTAATACGTTATGGGAACTTCACAGTGGTGAACTCTTTGGAACGGCAGGGAAACTACTGGTTGACGTACTTGGATTTGTGACGATCATCCTTTCTGCTACTGGACTGATTCACTTTTTTTTACCCAATCTGATAAGACGCAAGAAAAGAATCAAAAGCTCTTCGGGCAATCTTCCTGCAGCTTTCAAACTAAATCTTAAATGGCATAATCTTGTGGGATATGTGTTTGCACTTTTCCTGATTATTAATACTACTGCCGGAATTTTTTTACGTCCACCGTTACTCATCCCAATTGTCAATAAGCGGGTAGGGATCATTCCCGGAACGCACCTCGACACAGACAATCCCTGGCACGACAAACTCAGAAAAGGGGTGTGGAATCAGAAATTAGGGAACTACATTCTATCTACCTCCGATGGCTTTTACGGGGCTGATGAAAAGCTATCGGCATCAATGATCAGAAGCGATGTGCAAGCCCCGGTCAGCTTAATGGGGTGTAATGTTCTGGAACCAGTTGACAGTACAAGGTACCTTGTAGGCTCATTTACCGGATTATTTATCTGGGATGCTGCACGCGGCTCGGTTTCAGATTATTATACCGGAACTGGGTATCAGGCACCCGTGGGGATGTCAAAACCGGTCTCCGATCATATGGTGGCAGGATTTATCCATGACCGCACCGACAAACAATGGATCTTTGATTACAACCGGGGAATTGCAGAGAAAAACAGTGGCGAAGTATGGGATATGCCGGCCAACGTTAAAACCAAATCCCCAATTTCACTTTGGAACTTTGCCCTGGAAATCCATACCGGTCGGGTTTTGGAACCTTTTTTGGGGATACTCTATCTTTTATATATTCCCATTGCCGGATTATGTGTACTGATGGTTCTGATCAGCGGATTTATGGTATGGCTCTTGCCAAAGCGAAAAAAACAGATGATTACCTGAATATGGCTGTTGTACCGGAGCGAAAGTTTACACTGGCAGGATACACTCCTATTCCGGCGCGAATGGTGATCGGAAAAAGGTGCCATCAGGCACACAATTTGAGTAGAAAATATTTCTGAATCTTAGAAAGACATTGGGTGGGGCGATCGGGTTGGGCGAATTGCCTTCGCCCTTTTCCTGCTGGGATTTTTAAAACCGCGAATGCATTTCGCGGGACCCATCGCTGGGTAGGCACTTTGCAAAAAAGTTATTCTGGTATTTTTTGTCGTATATTTGTAGTAACAACAATTTATGACATGCGTTATCTCGACCCCAAAAATGACTTAACCTTTAAGCGGATATTTGGCGAACATCCCCATCTGCTTAAAAGTTTCCTCAATGCCGTGATGCCATTGGCGGAGGGTAAGAAAATTGTTTCACTTGAATACCTTCCGGCCGAACTGGTCCCCGAAATCCCGATATTCAAAAATTCGATCGTCGATGTGAGATGCGTTGACGAAAAAGGGCAGCAATTTATCGTTGAGATGCAGATGCTTTGGACCGACAGCTTCAAAAGCCGGGTACTTTTCAACGCCTCAAAAGCGTATATCAAACAGGTGGGTAAAGGGGTTCAGTACAAAGGCTTACAACCTGTTTACTCGCTGAATATCATCAACGAAAATTTTGATAATAAGTCTGAAAATTACCTGCACCATTACAAAATTATTCATACCCAGGAGAGCGAAAAGGTAATCGAAGGACTTGAATTCATCTTTATTGAACTTCCAAAATTTAAGTCAAAGCAATTTACCGACAAGCGGTTACAGGTGTTATGGCTGCGCTTTTTATCGGAGATCAGCGATCAGCAGGAAGAAATATCTTCCGATTTTCTGGATGTTCCTGAACTTAAGGAAGCCTCTGACCTGATTCTTGAAAGCGCTCTAACCAAAGGAGAGCTTGAGACGTACGACAAATACTGGGATTATATCAGCACCGAAAAAACGATCAGGGCCGATTCTTTTGAAACCGGAATGGAACAGGGTGAAGAACGGGGGATTATAAAAGGTATTGAACAAGGGATTAAACAGGAAAAATTAATCCTGGCAAAAAATGCACTAAAAATGGGTTTGCCGATAACGGACATCTCCGGACTCACTGGTCTTTCAGAGCAGGATATCCAAAAGTTGTAAAAAAATCATACCAACAGTGAAGGGATGAGAGTTGAAAACCTCCCAAAGATAACTGATGTGATGAAAAAGTGGAAAACAAAAAACGGATATGAGATATATCTTGTCTCTTCCGGAAGGAGCAATGTCTATCTGATCTCAACCGGGAAAGGGAATATCCTGGTTGATACAGGCTGGAAGTATTCTTATCCCGGTTTAAAACGGAATATCAATTCGTTAGGATTACCTCAGCCAATCAGCCTGATCATCCTCACGCACACCCATTTTGACCATTGTCACAATGCATATATTCTCCGGAAACAGGAAAATTGCAAGATCCTGACGGGTGAACATGAGGCAAAATTTACCAAATACGGATATACTCCAATTCCGGCAGGGACACTGTTTATTACCAAATTATTATCGGGGCTTGGATCCCTTATCGGAGGAAGTTGGTTCGGATATCCATCTTTTACAACTGATCGGTTAATCGGAGATTATCTCGATCTTTCAAAAGATGGATTTGACATTCAATTAATTTCAACACCCGGCCATTCCCGTGGATCGGTCTCAGTAATTATTAACAATGAGATCGCAATTGTAGGAGATACCATGCTGGGGATATTCCGGAATTCGATTTTTACCCCCTTTGCCGATGACCCGAAAGAGATGGTCAGAAGTTGGGAGAAACTTCTGAAAACCGAATGCCATCTTTTCCTGCCGGGACATGGAAAGGCACTAGGAAGAGAATTAGTGAGACGAGAATATGAAAAATATTCCACGAAATACGCGTTGAATACCCCCCAATCCGGAGATTGAACCAGGCTGTCCGGAGATAAAAACCCATCAACAAGAGATAGAATCGCACTCTCTAATGAATCAATTTTCACGCTGACCTACCCTCGTTTACATTTGCCTTCATATTCATAAACCTTAAAATTTAAGAAGATGAAGACAAAGGTATTTGCAACGGTTATAATAGTTCTTTCAGCAGTAAGTTTTTGCTTCTCACAACCTAAAGATGGTTCGCTGCAACCCCCATCACTAAAAGAGAGAATGGGAATGGTGGAGGAGCGAATCTGCAAGCCACTAAATCTCGACAAACAGCAGACCGAAAAAGTTACCTCTGCCTTTAATGAATTCTTTGCAGAGATGGAAAAACTTGTCGACAAGAGTACAAATCCCCCTGCCAGACCTCAGAAATCAACCATTGATGCACTGGAAAAGATCAGAGATGAGAAAGTGAAGCTTACTATTCCAGCCGCTTTGTTCCCAAAATACCTTGAATTGGAACTGGCCGGCCGCCCACAAGGACCGAAAGAGGGGGAAAATGGTCCGCATAAATAAACAACTACTAAGGTAAAAAAACAGAATAAGGCTTTTAAATTACTCAAAACCTATTGGTTGCATCAATGCAGTAGTTTCTTAATGTATTAAATTTATTTAAAATGAAAAAATTGATCTTCTTTTTGGCCCTTTCCTTTTCAATAAACTGCGCCAAAGCACAGGCAGATAGTCCTGTTGCAATAACTGGCACCCCTATCGAAATGCTTTTCCCGCAAGGCAAATCCAAAGCTTTGATATTGAGTTTTGATGATGGTCGTGTGGCCGACAGGCAATTGGTACACTTGATGAATGAATATGGTCTTACAGGGACTTTTCATCTCAATTCCAATAAACTTGGCACAAAAGATTATCTCACCAAAGAAGAAATTAAAAGCTTGTATAAAGGACACGAAGTTTCCGGTCATACTGCAAATCACCCGGGGCTTACTTCTTTGTCGAAAATTGATGTGATTTACGAAGTGGTGGAGGATAGGAAAGAGCTGGAAAGATTGACAGCCTATCCTGTTCGTGGAATGTCGTATCCATTTGGCAATACCAACGATTTTGTAATTGAGACAATTACCGGTTTAGGTATTGAATACGCAAGAACAGTCGGCGACACATACAATTTTAGCCTGCCTACCCATTTTCTGAAATGGCAACCTACCATTCATTTATTTGGAAAAACCAATTATATCCCCAACGACACGGCAAACGACAGTAGAGAATTGAAGGCCTTTTATCAGCTTACAACCGATTTTCTAAAAGCAAAAACCTTAGCCCTGTTTTATGTGTGGGGACATAGTTGGGAATACGAAGGACCCGGAAACAAATGGGGAGAAGTGGAGAAATTTTTCAAGATGATTTCACATAACCCTGAATTATACTATACAACGCAAATAAGTTTAGTGGATTACATCAATGCCTATAAAAATCTCAAATTCTCAGTCGATAAAACGATGGTTACAAATTTAAGTTCAATAAATGTATTTGTGAAAATTAATGGCAAAGTATTTACCATTGAAGCGGGCAGCACAAAACAGTTGAATTAGTTTGTTACACAGAGTTACACTGAGGATTCACAGAGTCACACAGAGTTTTTAGACAGCCTCTTCTGATTTGAGTTCTGATGGAATTCGGCGTACGACTCCTCTCCCCTTTACTTCGGCTTCGCTCATAAACACCAGGGAAGGTCAAAATGACAAACGATGAGGTGAGACATCATATTATTCTAAAAATTCAAAACCAATAGTAATGAAAAAATACATTTTTATAATTGTCCTATTCATCACCCAATTTACTTTTGCTCAAAACAATAAGCAAAATATTCGGGGCGTTATCACCGATAAGCTTTCTCAGACAACACTTCCGGGAGCTACAGTTCAGATTATCAGTAAAACAGAAAATAAAGGTGCAACCGCAGATGCAAACGGGAATTATGTACTGACAAATATTTCACCAGACAGGTATGATATCAATGTTTCTTACCTGGGCTACAAGAATGTATTTGTGCCAAATGTAGTGGTTACATCCGGGAAAGAGACCATCCTTGATATTGCAATGGAAGAGAATGTCACCAATCTGAATGAGGTCGTGATTAAGGCAAATACCAAAGATAAAGCAATCAACAATCTGGCTACAATCAGTGCACGCACATTTTCGACCGAAGAGGTAAACCGGTATGCCGGCGGGCGAAGCGATCCTGCCCGTTTGGCAGCCAATTTTGCGGGTGTCAGCGCCCCCGATGACAGTCGGAATGACATTGTGATCCGGGGCAATTCCCCCGTGGGTGTCTTGTGGCGTATCAACGGGATGAATGTCACAAATCCAAACCACTTTGCTTCAGTGGGAACTACCGGTGGCGCAGTAAGTGCACTAAATACCAACCTGTTGAAAAGTTCCGATTTCTTAACATCGGCATTCCCCGCAGAATATGGCAATGCGACAGCAGGTGTTTTTGATCTGGGGTTTCGGAATGGAAATTCCCAAAAAAAGGAGACAACCCTACAGGCAGGCGTGATCACAGGTCTGGAGGCTACAACAGAAGGTCCAATCAATAAAGAAAAAGGCTCGTCTTATCTGGTTGGATACCGCTATGCCCTGGCAGGTGTTGCTCAGGCTATGGGCGTGAATATAGGAACAACGGCATTGCCATCTTACCAGGATTTATCCTTTAACCTTAATAGCGGTAACACCAAAGCTGGACGATTTACCTTGTTTGGAATACTCGCAACAAGCAGCATCAATATTGAGGGTGGAAAAACAGGTTCATTGTATGGAAACGGTGGCGGACACGATTTAAGCAGTCAGATTGGGATTATCGGGTTAAAGCATTTTAAACAACTGAATAACAAATCGTACTTTAGCTCCAATATTGGTATTAACTACTCGAAAAACGACCAGACAAACTATGGTTTTGACAGGTTGACAAGCACTTCCTTCACGGAACAAGAGAATAAAGTAGCCAAAACGGGATATAACTTCTCGACAAGTTTTAATTCAAAAATAAACTCAAAGCTGTTTGTTAAAGTAGGTATTCAGGATGAGTTGATCGGCTTGAACCTTTATTACCGCGAAAAAAGGGACATTCAGTCTGTATGGAAGCAGGTTTGGGATTACAACAGCTACACAAACCTTGCACAGGTCTACGCACATTTAAAATATAGTATTAACGATAAACTGACACTTAATGCGGGTCTGCATTCTCAGCATTTTTTCCTCAACAGTTCCACTTCTGTGGAACCTCGTCTGGGTTTGAAATATGACCTCAATACCAAAAGCTCACTGAGTTTTGGATATGGTCTTCATTCTCAAACACAACCCATAAATGTCTACTTCCTTCAAACTCAAAATGCAGATGGTTCTACCAGCTATAACAATAAGAATTTAGATTTCACCAAGAGTCATCATTTTGTACTGGGTTATGATTTGCATCCCTTTGACGATTGGCGGTTAAAATCTGAAGTGTACTATCAATCGATCTACAATGTTCCGGTGAACACTTTTTCAAGCAGTTATTCTATGCTGAATACCGGAGCAAGCTTTAAGGCCGACCTGGAAGATAAACTTACAAACAGTGGGACCGGAAAAAATTATGGGGCAGAATTGACTATCGAAAAATTCTTTAGTCATGGATACTATGGCCTTTTTACTTCGTCGGTATATAGCTCAAAGTACAAAGGGAGTGATGGGATTGAGCGAAATACGGCGTTTAACGGAAAATATATTTTCAATATTCTGGGTGGGAAAGAGTGGAAAGTGGGAAGTGAGAAGCGAAACAAATTCTCAACAGACCTAAAATATACTTATGCAGGAGGAAGGGCGTATACGCCCATCGATTTAACAGCATCAAATTCTACCGGTCACGAACAATTGTCTACCGATGCCTGGTCGGCCTTTTATCCCAACTATTTCAGGCTGGATTTAAAAATTGGATACACCATTAATAGTGGTAAGAGAAAGCTATCCCATTCATTTTCCCTCGATTTGCAAAATGTAACCAATCACAAGAATGTATTCTCGCAAAACTATGATGACAAAAGCAGATCAATAAATACGACTTATCAGCTTGGATTTTTTCCCAATATAGTCTATAAAATACAGTTCTAATTTCCTGAAAAATGAAATTACAAATGATCACGAGAAGTCTTTCCAGTCAGTTTAAAGTTTCACGCTTCGGTATGCTGAGGCAAAATAAACCATCAGTAAGATTACTTGCATTTACCGTGATTACTCTTTTGGCGATAATTTTACGGTTATACATAAGTTTCTCTTATGATCTGATCTTAGGGATGGATGGGGGGTATTACCCCGTGCAGGTGCGAAATATATTAAAAACCGGATTGCTCAGTTTTAATGACGTCCCGCTCTATTTTTATTTTTGCGCCTCCATCGTTAAAGTCATTTCGCTTTTGGGGTTCGCGGTTAACGATGAAACCATCATTTCTGTAATCAAGATTGTTGATAGTACCACCTTACCTTTATTGGCAATACCACTTTTTAAAATCATGACAAAGAATGATCAGAAGTTCCCACTCTTTGCCGGGTTGACTATTTTATTCTTTGCGATATTCTCCTTTTCACCTTTTGTGATGCTTGGAGATCTACAAAAAAATGCGTTCGCCATTCCACTATTTGTAGTGTACATCTATTTTTTAGAAGGTTATCTGGCTTCCCCAAACCAAAGGAATTTAATCGTGACATTAATTGCATTATTCTTAATTGCCTTCACCCATTTTGGCACTTTTGTGTTTGGTCTGGCATTCCTGTCCATATCGCTTTTTGTGGTTTACGGGAAAAAAGCCATCCTTACTTCTTTAATGACAATTTCGATTGGATTTGCAATTATTGCACTATTTGATTTTAGCAGAGCGTTTCGTTTAATCACTTTCTGGAATGAAATCTTTGGAATGCGTATTGAAATGCAGGGGCCTTTAGTACTTCCACTAATGTTAAATACTTTTATCTCGTATGCTCTTGCTGTTTTTGGTATTTTTCAATACCGAAAACTAAAGAATACAACTGATCAGGTTAGTAAATGCATGACTCTGTCATTAATTTTCTTAATTTTCATTTTTGCATTTCCCTTGTATGAAGGTCAATATGTTCAGCGATTTCATGTTTTGCTTTTCGTTCCGCAAAGCCTGTTGATTTTTAATTTAATACGAATGAATAATAAACTTGAGCTTCCTTTTTCAATTTCACTGGTATTAATAACTTTGGCTTTTACCTTCATCTATTTTAATGAAGAAAAAAAACCTTGTATTGATGAGTTAGCATACCGGGATTTGCAAAATATTAAAACTTATATTCCCACCGACAGAGCTGAAACGATTATTCTGGCAAGGCACGGTTTAGAATTCTGGACAGCCTGGAATTTGAATATGAAAGTAGCTAATGAAAGGACAATGGATAATTTAGGATTAGAAAAGTATAAGCATATTATTTTTCTGCAACAAAAAAACGAAGAGCGGCAAGGGCCAATGGGACGAAGACCAATGCACAAGCCAGAGAACGGGGATGGAGGTCATCCACCAATGGGACCAGGAATAGGTATGCGAATGGGGCATCCGGTTCCTGAAAATTTTAAGTTGATCTACAGTTCACCCTATTTCAATGCTTATCAAAAACTGAATTAAAAAGATATGTTTAAAACAAGAAAAGGGTTTCTATTGCTCTATGCTGCAATCTGGATACTTGTATTGATTTCACCATATTTGCGTTATTTGCAGGATATTAGCCCAAATGGCATGAACAGAATGATCGGGGATTGGACAAACCTCTCCTTGCTTTTCCTGGTCTTTCTTGTGAATTTATTCGTACTGGTGCCTAAATTCCTGTTCAACAACAAACGATCACAATACGCTCTAATTGTATTGGTAATGATATCGGTGGTTGCCGTTGTGAATATTTTTATTCATCCGGTTGCGGGTCCCCCACCCCATCCGGGCATGGGTGATCATCCTTCCTATCTGCCGAATCCGCCCTCTGACCTTCAATCACTGCTGGGGTCAATTTTGAACAACTTAATTACAGCTTTACTCATCATTGGAAGCAGTACAGCTCTTGAACTTGAATATAAATGGATGAATGAGCAAAAATTGCGGAAAGAGAGTGAGAAGGAGCATCTCAAAACCAATCTGGCGCTGCTGAGGCATCAGGTAAGTCCCCATTTTTTCATGAATACCCTCAACAACATTCATACCCTTGTTGAGATTGATGCAGAAAAAGCACAGGATGCTATTGAACGGCTATCCGTACTAATGCGATATTTGCTATATGATTCTGCCCAAAATACGATCGGACTGAGAAAAGAGATTGAATTCATAAAAAGCTTTATTGCATTGATGCAACTCAGACATTCGGATGAGGTGGAAGTGAATGTCGTGCTCCCGGAACAAATTCCGGAAACCAGAATTCCGCCGATGCTCTTTATCTCATTACTTGAAAATGCATTTAAACATGGAGTATCTTATCCGTTGAAATCGTACATCCACTTTAAACTCCAAATAAATGAAACCTCCCTTATTTGCAACATCAGAAACAGCAAACACAAAATTACCACGAGATCCGAAGGAGAGTATTCCGGAATAGGGCTTGATAATATTAAGAAAAGTCTGCAATTATTATATGATGATAATTTCCGTCTCGATATACTTGACAAGGAAACAGAATTTGAAGTGAACTTAAAAATTCCGGTATGAAAATCTCATGTCTGGCCATTGATGATGAACCTCTGGCAGTTAAAAAAATAGCGGGGTACATTCAGAAAACCCCATTCCTGGAATTGGTTGCTCAATGCCGCAATCCATTTGAGGCGATGGAGATCCTGGCTAAAAATGATATTCAACTCCTGTTTATTGATATTAACATGCCCGAAATGACCGGGATGGAATTTGTGAAATCACTCACCTTCAAACCCTATATTGTCTTTACAACGGCCTACAGCGAATATGCAGTGGAGGGATTTGAGGTGAATGCAACCGATTACTTACTGAAACCGGTGAGCTACACAAGCTTTCTGCGGGCTGCCAATAAGGTGAAAGAGATGATCGAATTAACAGCAAAAAGGGGATCACCCGTGAGTATCCCTGCTACCGGTCACCTGTTTGTCAAGTCAGAATATAAACTGCTACGCATTGATTTAGACGATATCAAATATATCGAAAGCATGCACGAATATATTAAAATACACCTGGGAAGTAGTAATCCTGTAATGACATTGCTTAGTTTGAAATCAATTGAAGAGCAATTACCCCCCACTCAGTTTTTAAGGGTCCACCGGTCGTTTATCGTCAACCTTTCAAAAATTACAGTTGTCGAAAGAAACCGGATAGTTTTCGATGGAAAGATATTCATTCCTGTAGGAGAACAATATAAAACCAGTTTTCAATCCTATATTGACAGGAATTTTATAGTATGATGTGGTTTTCTCTTCAGCTGATTATAAAATATGGGATGGCTGATTTACATTTTAAGTGATCGTTTAAACCTAATTATTTCAAAATCACAACGGCAATGAAAAGTGAAAAGTAGTCCCTTTCCCTACTTCGCTTTCAATCCAAATCTTTCCATTATTCTTCTTAATAAATTCCTGACAAAGGATTAAACCCAATCCGGTCCCTTTTTCATTTTGCGTACCAGGTGTGGAATAACTTTCATCAATGCTGAACAACTTGTCAATTCTCGTTTTCGACATTCCAACGCCGGTGTCGCTAACCGAAACGATTACCTCATTTTGTTTCTCCACTGCTGAGATGGAAACCTTTCCTCCTGAAGGGGTGAATTTTATGGCATTTGAAATCAGATTTCGTAACAGCGATTTAATCATAGCCTTATCGGCATTAATCCCGATATCAGGAGGCAGTATATTTATTATATCGATCGATTTTTGCTCAGCTATATACTTGTATAGCGTTATTTGCTCTTCAATTAGGGGTACGATCTGGAAAAATTCGGGATTGAGGTCCATCCTGCCAGATTGCGATTGTGACCATTCGAAAAGGTTGGTTAGCAAATCCATTGCCCTTTTAGAGGAATGAAGTATGATATTAGCATATACCTCAATATTTTCATATTCCTTTTTCTCAATCAGTTCCAGAAGATGTTCGCTAAACCCGATAACAGAATTGAACGGACTTTTGAGATCATGTGCAATAATTGAAAAGAACATGTCTTTTGTTGCGTTTAATTCGGTAAGCTTATGTTCGTTATCTTTAATTTCTGTGATATCGTAACACGAACCAATATATCCCAAAAAAGAATTATCCAAATCATAGAATGGTCTGCCAAAATCTCTGATCCAGCAATAATCGCCCAGTTTATTTTTCATCCGGTACTCCATTAAAAATGCTTCCCGTTTATCAAATGAAGTGACATAAGTTTGTAAGCAGGAATCAAAATCATCAGGATGAACACCTTCAGCCCAACCATTGCCAAATTCTTGCTCCATGGATCTACCAGTGAAATCAAGCCAGGTTTTATTAAAATAGTCGCACAATTTATCTAACCGTGAACGCCAAATTAAAGCAGGAAATTCCTCAAATATTTTAAGATACAATTCTTTGGCCTTGGTAATCTCAATTTGCTGTTGTTTCAGGATTGAATTTTCTGCTTCAAGTTCTGCGATTCGCCCTTTCAACTGACTAATTTCAAAATCCATGCTATTCGTATTTCAGGATTGACACTTGTCTTTACCACCTTCAACCAACCATTATACTGTTTATATGTAAGTTATCTGGTCAGAACTGGGTTTGCTATCTAGATGCAGGTAAAAATACACATTATTTTATTTCTTGGATATTTTAAATGGCCAAATAGTTTATTGAAACAGAAACCCGACCAAATTTTCATCGGGCCGGGTCTCGTTCTATAAACTAACAATCAATAAAACAAGCAATTATAAAATATACGTTCCTACTGCACCTTTGTCGAGCGAGACAGAAACAGTTTTTCTTTTAAATTCAATATTGAAATTCTTCCGGCCACCACTGTTATTTTGCACAATGAGCACCTTTTTCCCATCCGGAGTCCTGAATGCGACATTGGGCAATTCCTCGCTTGTATTTGACCCTATCCGCACCGAGCCGGGCCTGACAAGTTTTGCAGCATGAGCAAGAATATAATAGGCAGGATTTCGGGTTACCTGATTTCCATCAATGGTAATTGCTCCAAGACACTCGGTGCACCCTCCGGGGGTATGGGGATTGTATTTCGGATCGGCGGCCAGGTTCCATTCAAGGACGATACGGCACCAGTTACGGGTCCCCCCGATGATCAGGGTACGAACATGCCACGCCAGATCAGCGGCAAGATTTCCCGGAGCTCCCACCCACTGCTCCGTAAAATAGAGATTTTTATCAGGGTACGCATTGTGAACAGGTGTCAAAGCCTCAATTTTTCCGCCATAAAGATGAAAAGCCGAGCCATCAACATATTTTGCAGCCTCAGGATCCTTGAATATTGCTAGGGGATAATCGGGACGATCGGCATTATGGTCATAAACGATAATTTTTGACCGGATACCAGAGGCGGCAAAAACGGGTCCCAGACTTTGCCTGATAAACTGAGCCTGCTCATCGGCTGGCATAAACAGACTCGGATTATTGCCCGGATGCAGTGGCTCATTCTGAATCGTAATGGCATCAATCGTTATCCCTTCACTTTTCATCCCCTGGATATATTTCACAAAATATTTCGCGTAAGCATCATAAAACTCCGGCTTTAAGCTTCCCCCTTTGGAATTATTATTCGTCTTCATCCAGGTAGGTGCCGACCAGGGTGAACCCAGTATCTTAATATCCGGGTTAATTGCCAGTATCTCCTTTAGAACAGGGATCAGATCAGCCTGATCGGGAGCAAGTGAAAAACGGGACAAGGTGATGTCGGTTTCCCCTACGGGAAGGTCATCATATGAAAAAACATGTTCATCCAGATCAGAGGCCCCGATACTGATACGCAAATAACTGATTCCTATATTATTCCCATCGGTAGCGAATAACTCCTTCAGGATTGCCTGACGACTCCGGGGATCCATCCGGTGCAACAACATGGCACTCCCACCGGTAAGGCAATTCCCAAATCCATCAATGGTCTGAAAGGTCAAAGTGGGATCGATAAGGATCGTCGGATTCTTATTTTTCTCCTTTTTCAGATTAAAACTTAAATTTTGAGACTGAAACAGTACATTTGATTCAGGGCTTGTGATCCAAACAGTTGCATCTGACTTTGATGGTCTCTTTATTCCCAAATTAGCAGTGCTTTTTCTGGCATGAACCGTTATAACAAAACCCAGAAAGGCAATAAGAAAAATGGATACAACTTTTTTTTTCATGATGTGCAATTGATTATCGGTATTGTTTTGCAAGGAAATATTCTGGAAATGGTCACAGCCAGATATAGGTTCCAACTGAACCTCCATCAAGGGAGGAGGTTACCCAGCGCCCGTTGAATTTAATGTTAAATATCTCGCTGGTAGTTCCATCATTTTCAACGATCAGGATTTTCTTTCCATCTGAAGTCTTAAACGCCACATTATTAAGATTTCCGGTCACGTTACTGGCTATTCTGACCGAGCCGGATGGAATGAACTTCGAGGCGTGGGCTACGATAAAATATCCCACATTTCTGGTAAAATTATCACTTGAATTAACTGTTATAGCTCCTTTACATGTATTGCACCCTCCGGGTGTATGGGGTTCAAAAGCCGCATTGTTCGCCAGGTTCCACTCCAGGGCGACTTTGCTCCAGTTGCGCGTTGAACCAATAATTATATTTTTCAGATGCCATTTTAAATCGCCTCCGAAATCACCGGTTGATGAGGTATATTGCTCTGTAAAATAGACATTTTTATCGGGGAAGGCATTATGAACCTGCGACAAAGCACTGATATCACCTCCATAAAGATGAAAAGCAGAGCCATCCACAAATGGTTTGGCAGCAGCGTCGTTTAATATGGCTATCGGATAACCCGGCTGGTCGCAATTGTGATCATAGATAACAATTTTAGTAGAAATAGTTGCCGTCTGGAATGCAGGTCCAAGGTTATTTTTAATAAATGCTGCCTGTTGTACCGCGGACATCAGCATGCTTGGATTATTACCCCCGTAAAGTGGCTCATTCTGAGGCGTAATCGCAGTGATGGTGATCCCCTGCTCCTTCATTTTCCGGATGTAGGTCACAAAGTAATTGGCATAAACGCCATAATATTCCAGGAGTAAACTCCCTCCTATAAAACTTCTGTTGTCTTTCATCCAAACCGGAGGTGACCATGGGGTAGCAATAATTTTGATCGCCGGATTAATCACCAGGATCTCTTTCAATACCGGAATTAAATCGGTCATATCCGGAGCCAGGGTGAAATTCGCGAGAGTCAGATCTGTTTGTCCATCAGGCATATCGTCATAGGAAAATGGAGCACTATTCAAATCAGAGGCACCAATGCTGATTCTCAAATAACTGATTGAAATTGAGTTGGCCGCACTCCCGAAAAGTTCCTGCAGTAATTGCTGTTTGACCGTCGGGCTTAACGAATTTATTACCTGGGCACTTCCACCTGTAAGTGTGTATCCGAAACCATCAATGGCCTGAAAAATCTGAGATTCATCAACTTCAATTGTTGGGTAGATATTTACTGATGTTCCAAATCCCAAAACAGTGCTTTGTTTCTGAAGCGTAATCGATTGATCACTTTTGGTTAGCCAGAAGTCAACTTCATTTTTAACAACCGGGGCAGGGATAATCGGAATCGTATTGTTTCCTGATTTTGAACATGTTAAAAATACTGATGACAAGACAATTAACACTACAAACTTTCTATTTAATCGCATTCCGGTAATTTATTTTGTGAACTAAAAATACAACAGCCATGTCCTGGATCTGTAGTATTTTAATTTAGTTTTGGAGTAATAAAAACATCAACCTGGCTTATAGAATCTGACCTGTTAAAAATCGCCTCCGAATTTAACTGATCAATAGTTAGACCCTGCATTTCAATACTCTGACCATCTGATTTTGAGATTTTGATCCGGTTTTGTTCAGCAATATGATAAACAATTGGGATCTGGCAGAATGTGAATACCAGCGAATTTTCTGTTAATGCGATTCGGCGATCCTTATTTTGCAAAGATACGAATTGAAAATCATGAGGGGAATCTAAAAATTCAGATTTTCTGAGAAGACCCGGGTTAAAGGTTATTTTCCCCTCCTCAACAAATAAGCCAAGTTCCCCCAAACGGCTAATGATATCCTCTTTTACCTGACCGGTCATCCCGGGTTGCCTGGCTCCTCCGTTTCCGGGGGTATGAGAATAGGGGTCAGTTGGAAAAGCCCCAAATATTTCTGGAGATTTATTGAATCCCAAGCCTTTGCGCACATCAAAATAATGGGCTTGCAATCTATAAAGTTCGACCGTGTTGGCATTATTCCTTAAGGCTGAAAAATAATTCTCACTGATAGCCAGTAATAATTTGGATACCATATGCCAATAGATGCAACCTAACCCTTCATATCCATAAAAGGCACCGGATCTTCCGGTAAACGACTGGTGATCGAATACTTTTTCAAATATCTCCAGGACCTGGGTTTTTTCATGGGATGACAACCCCGTATTTTTGGGCGAATCCAATGTGTTTTTAAGATCTGAAGCATTTCTGAAATGACTGTTAAAATGGTAATAACCTTCAACATCTATGGTAATTACAGATTTATTATTGTCAGTAATATGCTGAATCAGCATAGGGCTTTTAACGACTAATTCAGCCGGAATAATATTTTTCTCTGTAAACCGTTTCAGTTGTCTGTCAGGGTAAAGCATATAGCTGTATTGGTCGTTCCGGAACATTGCACTTTTTTTGAGCGCATCCAGAAGATCATTAACCTCACTTGTATTTAATGCCCCAGCACTTAAAACAGCGACCTGCCCTTCGAGCATTTCATAAAGATGGCGGATTGAAATCGATTCATGATTTATCGAGATCAGGTTATAGGCATGATAAAGGTGGTCGGAACGTTTGTTTTTGCGGATTGTATGATCAATATATTTAATCATCACGCCGAAAAATTCCGAAAGTGTCTCTTTGGGGATTGAGTTTTTGGAGCCCGAAAAACCGATGTTATAAATTTTATCGCGGTAATCAGATCCTGCCATCCCCAATTCATCGACGATTAATTTTCGGGTATGGTCAGAAATATCAGCACTGAGAAGCTTTTCAAACCGAATGAGGGTATCCAGGATGGAATTGAAAAACGCTGAAACTTCTGCTGAAACTTCTATCTGCTTTTCAGTTGCCGCGTTAAAAAGGTTCAGGCAAAATGACCCAAGTCGGCGCATATAGTAAAGGGTAACCATCGAAACACCATTTCCGACCAGAGCGTTGTTGGCGTCATTCCATTCGGGGCGCTGCGTATTCAGCCAGATGCCGGCCTCCGGAATAAAATTGGAGAGCTTGGCTAGAACAGTTACGAGGAGTTTTTCCGTAAAATTCACAAGTAAAACTTCACCGTTCTGATTCCAGATCAGCTTACCATCACTCCCCTTCTCCTTAACTCTTTCATGTGCAGTTTGATCACCCTGTTCATTAAATACAATGGTATTATAGGGATCCTTTTGGATATCCTGATACGATTTAATCCGGTAAGGTACATTAGCATAAGCAAAAATATTCCTGGAAAGCATCCCATTTAATGCCTCGGGATGAAACCGGGTAGAGGTTTCAAGAAATTTCTGCAAATAAATAATCTGATGATCGCCCCAATAGCCAATACTTGACCATGGATCGTGCGGATCGGGTGTATCCCAGTCAATCCCGTTCCTTGTAATCCGGAATGGGTTATATCCATCAGCAGTTGAAGCATTTAAAAACTTACAAATCATACTCTCTGTAAAGGATGGGTAGGATAAACAAAGGGCTTCCCAATTCTGAAAGATATCCCTCCAGTTTCCCTGATAATTGAGGTTCATGGTACCATCTTCACGCTTCATCTCGATGGCAAAAAGATTCCATGGCCTCGAAGGGTCTCCATGCCTGCGGCTAAAGGCCAGGGGTAAATATTCATAACACAAACGAACTAGCTGAGGATCCCCATGATTTGCAACCTGCTGAATTAATGTTGGATAATTAATGGTTGCCTCCATAGCACCAATAAATTCAAGATTATTGGTACAGACCGTTTTATTCGCTCCTGAAATAAATTCTATTAGATCTGACTTTGATACCGAATAATGATCTGCAAAAATACCTCCACGCATCAGGTTGAAAAATACATTCGAAAGATGCCGGTTGACACTTAATTGATCGCGCGTAAGTTGCAATCCATCGGAGGAGGCGAGAATCCGGATAATATCGTGCGTACAACCGGTAATATCCTCCTGCAGAAGGGTGGCTAAATCGCTGTTTTGATTTAAAAATTGCTTTAATGAGGCTACATATCCGGCATCCTTATCAAGGTCTGCAATAATATGCCAGACCTTTTCCTCACCCGGTGTAAGATTTACTTCCCCATTTAGAAAATAGGCTCCACGTGTAGCCCTTATATCCGTTTCAATCTCAGGGGCAACTCCCCTTCTGAAATTATTAATCTGATTGGAAGACAATAGAATTTTTGCATTTTCCATCCCCTCAGACCATACCACGGTAGTATTTAATGCCTCGCTGGGTTCTGCTCTATCGACAATTACAGCGCTAAGCATATAAAGGGCTATTGATTGGTCAACAATTAATTCACTCTTTTTATAGGCATCTACAAGATTACTTAAAGTGAGTTGAAGGGACCGGTTTAAGCCTGCCGGTAAAATATTTTGGATTCCGTCAATCACCGAAACTGACAAATCCGTATCTCCTATGTTTGTTAAATTGGATCTGCGGATAAATCCGAACGTTTCGCTATTCATCCAGCAATATGAAAATACGATTCCAAGATCAACATTGATCTCCTCAAACAGAATCTTATTCCCGTATATATTTTTATAAATATTTCGCTCTGTTTTATAAATCCCGTTGTATTTATCAGAAAAAGGTTCCCATAAAAAGGTGCTGTTCTCCTTTTTGACAAGAAGCACCGTTTTGCTTCCTGTAATTTCTGCTGAATCCTGAATCTTATCGACCGTATAATAGGGGAACAGGGCATGATCGGGGTCTTTGCGTCCGGCGGTTAGTGCGCCGTTACTTGAAATAAACATCCAATGATCCGAGTTACTCAGGATGGTCATAAAAAACGGATCCATCCTTGTGTAATTTGATATTTTGTAAAAAGTCTCCCCCTGGAAATCAATAAACCCGCCACTTACCGGATTATCATCTACATGCATTTTACTGTTCCCAAGAAGAATTTCCTGTTCCATATTTTGATAACTTTTTAATACCCGGATATTATTATTTCAATTCATAGACTCGTACATAATCGACAATCATCTTTTGGGAGGTCAATGTCGAGTCGATCCCTTTTGTTCCGCCCCATCCTCCGCCAATTGCAAGATTAAGAATCAGGTTTTGAGGCTTATCAAAAGGCCAGGAGAGCTTACTGGAGGTATCATGGTAGTCGAAATATTTTCTTCCGTCTACGAACATGGTCATCCCGGTAGGGAGCCACTCCATCGCATAGGTATGAAAGGCATTGCTCATATTGTCGACTTCGGTGATTGCTGTTGGCTGGTTTCTCAGTTTAAAATAGTAGGCTCCGCAATGGATAGAAGCATGTGTTTTACCATTCCCGGTTAACGGATCAATTTCATAACCTACATTTTCCAAAACATCAATCTCACCGCAATAGGGCCACGACATTTCATCGATATATTGGTCGCCAAGCAACCATCCTGCCGCCCAGCTCCCTCGTCCCACAGGGACTTTAGCTCTGAATTCAATTTTACCGTAAAGAAAACTCTGCTTACCTCGTGTTGTTAAACGTGCAGAACTCCAGGAAAACCCATGATCATTTTTTCTGGCTTCCAGAACCAGATTCCCATTCTCCTGCCTGGCATTTTCAACCCTGTTGCAGGTATAGTACTGCAATTCATTATTTCCCCAGCCCCAATCTCCAATATCGAAAGTCCATTTCGTCGAATCGGGTAATCCCTGTCCATCAAACTCATCACTCCATAACAGTTGCCACTCTTTACCTGCTGTTTTCGAATAAACAACCAGTGGAGAAGCTTTATGCTCTCTGATCAGCGTAAAGGTCACTTTATCAATGACTGCTGTACCTTTCTCTACATGAAGTTTCAGATAGTGCGGAGAGGCAGTCAAAGGAGTACCATCTTTTTGCGTAAAGCTCTGAGTATCCTTATTGCCAAAAAACAAATTTCCGCTCACATTATAGGTTCGTCCATCCTTGTTATCAATATAATCTTCGATCCAGCATAGCGCCTCTTTTGTGCTTCCGTTTTTCCCAAATACCCGGATACTGTACCTTCCGGATACAGGAACATTTATCTTATAACTAAGCCAGGCTTCATCTTCATGAGTTTGAATGGAAACCACATTCTTCTTTTCATTTACAATGGAGATATTCCCCGAGTTACTGATAAATGATTCGGCCTCAACCGTTATGGTAGCCTGGTCAGGCTTACGCTCATTTTGACCAGTACAACCACTACTCAGGACTGAGAAAGTCAGAAGTGACACGGTGTACAGCATTCCGGAGAGGCTGTTTTGAATTTTTCGATAAAGCATATAAAGACGTTCTAGTATTGTACTGCAAATAATATTGTTGCGAACTTATTTTACCAAAATTGCTTCGAGTTCTTCCAATGATTTCCCTTTTGTTTCTGGCAATAATTTCATCATCAGGATTAGTCCGACAAGGGCAAAAATTCCATATAACAGGAAGGTGCCGGTACTCCCCAGATTTGCCAGTTCCCATGGGAAGATCAGCTGAACTCCAAAGCTTACCGTTGAATTTAGAAAGCCGACAAAGGAGATCGCCAGACCCCGGATATGGTTTGGAAAAAGTTCAGAGAAGAGGACCCACATCACAGGTCCGAGAGAAATCGCAAAAGAGGCAACAAAACCTAAGATTCCGATTAAAATTAAAGTTGGATTCATTTTAATTGCGGCAGCAATAAACTCTGATTCATATTTTTTTGCCATTTCGGCACCAATGGCTGTTGTAACTTCATTTTTATACTGTGTATCACTGTCAAAAGTCCTGTTTTTCAATGGACTAAGCTGTGTTGCATTTACTGCAGAGGGCAATTTAGAGATTGAACTATCGGTCAAAGTATAAGTTGCTGCATTAAAACCATACGCGAGTAAAAACATACTTAACGTAATTCCTGTTATCCCAACTGCAAGCAATGGTTTCCTTCCCAGCTTATCGATCAATACCATCGCAAGGATTGTAAAAACCACATTGGTAAGGCCCACCAGTATTGCCTGAATAAACGCAGCATCTGTGCCTATCCCCGATTGTTCAAAGATCATGGGGGCATAAAAAAACACTGAGTTAATCCCGGTGATCTGCTGTAAAATAGAGATAATAATACCTATGGTCAACACCAGCTTCATAGCCGGAGCGAATAATGCCCTGACCGGTGTTTTTACTTTGGGTGCTTTATCCTGTGAGACATGTTCCTGTATTTCGTGAACCATCTTTATAGCGGTCTCCTCATCCCCAAGTTTTTTCATGACGGTTAAGGCCTCGTCAAATCGCCCTTTCATGATTAACCACCTGGGACTTTGAGGGACAAACATCAAGAGGAAAAAATAGAGTGCAGCGGGGAAAAATTCAATCCCCAACATCCATCTCCAGTTGAATTCCCGGATTTTTAAGGTCTGAACCCATGAGGTATCCGATTGGGACAAATGGACGATCAGATAATTGGTGAAAAATGCCACCGAAATACCCACTACGATATTTAACTGATTAAAGGAGACTAATCTGCCCCTCTTCTCAGCAGGTGAAATTTCAGCAATATACATTGGAGCCAGGATCAATGAAGTTCCTACCCCGATACCTGCAATCATCCGGGCAATGACCAGGATGATAAAAGATGGTGCAAAAGCGGAGATCAGGGCAGAAAAAGCATAGAGTAAAGCAGAATACTTCAATACTATTCTTCGGCCGAACCTATCACTAACAGGTCCGGCAAACATCATTGCCGCAGTAGCAGCCAGCGACAAAGATGCCACAGACCATCCCAATTCAATTTTGGAGAGATGAAATTCCGGCTCGATAAATTTAATAACTCCTGAAATCACGGAAGCGTCAAAACCCATTAAGAATCCACCCATTGCAATGATAAGAGCAATCAGGAGAATGGAACTTTTTTGTTTTTGCATAAAATATTGTATATAAATGACAATTAAATACTTACTGATATACTCTGATATAATCCACTTCCAATGTTGCCTCGTTAAATTCAGAATCAACCGGTCCTCCAAATGTCCCTCCCATGGCCAGATTCAGGATCAGGAAGAAATTGTGATTGAAAGAGCCAGTTTCCGAATTAGCCACTTTATTAACCAGTTGGTCATCCACATAAATACAGATGAATTTATCTGACCAATCTAAGGAGTAGGTATGAAATGCTGTTGTAGCATCCGAAATTGTTCTGGTTCCCTCATCAGCATTACCACCAGATCTTCCGGGGTAATGGAGAGTTCCGTAAATTTTATTCAACTCGCTACCTTTGTGTTCCATAATATCAATCTCTCCGCAGGCCGGCCAATCTACCTTACCGATATTACTTCCCAACATCCAGATGGCGGGCCATGTTCCGGCACCTTTTGGCAATTTTGCACTGACATCTACCCTGCCGTATTTAAATTCAAATTTATTTTGCGACTTTATTCTTGCGGACGTAAAGGCACTTCCCTTATATGTTTCCCTTGCAGCCCTGATTTTTAATAACCCTCCCTGGACGATAACATTCTCGGGGCGGCTTGTATAGTTTTCAAGTTCATTGTTACCCCATCCCCATGAACCGTTTCCCAGATCGTACACCCAGTTAGAAGGATTTGGAGCCCCATCGGCATTAAACTCTTCAGCCCATATCAACCTCTTCCCTGCATACTTAATATTAATTGCTGTATCCAGTGGCGAAATCGGGTTTTCAGCCAATACCCTATTCTTCCATACCTCCGGATGAGACACGACTGGATTAACCTTGTAGGCTGGATGTTCTGCCTGAACATTAAAGCCAGTGAGAGTAATTGAAAGGATGAGAAATATGAATGGTATTAGCTGCTTAATTAGCATGATTTTATTTTATATGACATATTTTTTCCTGCCTGATGAAGTTTTATTCTTTTGTTATCCTATTGAAAGACCCTGACATAATCAACAAACATCCTTTGAGGAAACGGAGTGCTCGAATCAGGTGGACCAGGCCAGTCTCCTCCGACGGCAACATTAAATATAAAGAAGAAAGGGGCATTAAAAGGCCAGGTACCCGAACTGATACTGGTATTATCAGCCGTCATATAGGGCATTCCATCGATAATAATCTGCACGAAATTCAATTTCCAAATTAAACTAAAGACATGGAACTGCTCAGAAAAATCCCCTTTCGTTAAAAAATAGGCATTATTCACAGTTCCGGATGTCCCATTTGCCTGTGCCCAGTGAATTGAACCCACGACTCTATTGGGTGAACTTCCTATTAATTCCATGATATCTGTTTCTCCGCAAGCTGGCCAAGGGGAACTGGAAATATTGGATCCTAACATCCATAAGGCAGGCCACATGCCATGTGAAACCGGAATTTTAGCCCGTATATCGATTCTTCCATACTGAAATGATTTTTTTCCCGAGGTGTTCAACCTTGCGGAGGTGTAATTATTGCTTCCGATAGTTTCCTTTCTGGCTTCAATAACCAGTTTGCCATTAGCCAGGTAAGAATTGTTAGTACTGTTAGTATAATATTCAAGTTCGTTATTACCCCAACCACTTCCCCCAATGTCGTAATTCCATATATTGGTGTTGATTGCAGTATCGTTGAATTCATCACTCCATGCTAAAGTATATCCTGGATAAGTTGAGGGTGAGAAATAACCTTCGCTGTCACTTGGATAATAAGTGCCACTGTTTGTAATTGTCCCAGTTGCCTTCCCTGTACCGGAAATGGTCGCATTGACTGGGGAACTCAATGTCATATAGAAGACTTGATTGGGTTGTCGTAAGCTGTCACCGGTCACATTTACATCCACATAACCGACTGTTTTAGTGGCAGGAATAGTCAAAATTCCCGAAACTGCTGTATAATCCGCACCACTTATGGCTGTTCCATCAGATGTGGCATAAGTGACCTTAATATCTTTGTCGCTTGCAGGTGATACATTTATAAAAAACCGAAATGAGATGACCTGTTTATTATCACGCAAATGTGAAACATCTACCAATGTCAGGGAAGGAATTATGGGGGTAGGTGTCGGAGTAATTGTGCTTTTAGATTTGCTGCAGGAGCAAATCAGAAAAGCGGTAATTGTGATCAGGAAAAATCCTCTAAAATGGCTCATTTGGTTTCTATTTTAAGATAAAAATAGCCGGCCAATCCTTGGAAATGACCGGCTATTGAGAAGTTTTATAGATTGAAATTAAAATCTGAGGTAAGGTGTCAAAAAAACAGCCTAAAATACGATAATTTCAGGCTGTTTTAACTTATTTATTGAACACCTCTGAATTCAACATTTGTAAATGAAACGCCGCCTTTCATATCCTCAGCACCAGATTGTATTTCGAGCCAGATAGTCCCGCTGGTAGGAAAAGTGACAACGCAACTGCTTTTAAGCCCTGCATCAGGATTATAGATAGTGGATAACAATCCGGATTTTGCACCCACATTGCCCCAAATCCCAATCTCTGTCACAAGAATGGCACCTGTGTATTCTACCATTTGTGTAGGTTGAGTTGTGCAGGCATATACCTTGAACCAACCATTATTTACACCATCGGTTTTAAACTTTAAATCAACTTTGTATTTCTGACCGGCTACCACTTGTATTGGCTGATAAACAGCGGCCTGACCCCATGATTCCGCATTGTTTTTAATGGTTACCCAACCATTCGCAAAGGTTATTGTCGAATTAACATTATCGTTAATTCGCTGAATGGTCCATTGTGCAATATCCTCTGCAGTTACAAATTTGCCACCTTTAACCAAATTACCGGCTTTAGGATCGGCAACAGTTTGGGCGTGGGTAATTGAAGAACTGGCTACACCACCACTAGTTACAAGGGTCAAAACAATATTATAGGTATCTACGTCAGGATAGAAAACAGTTACTTCGTTTCCAGATACTGAAGCACCATTACCGAGGTCCCAGTATGCTATACCGGTAACTGTTGAGGTATTTTTCAAAACCCAGTGGTTGGCATCAGCACCCGCTGTTTTTGAGATGGTTACCTGGGAGTCGGTTGGTACCGGACCCAACGTATAGACTGTTTCCTTTTTACAGCTATAGAGAAGTGTAACGCTCAATATCAACAGCGTTATAACCCCGGTATTTATTGATTTTAATATCTTATTTTTCATATAAAATCTTTTTAATCAGTTGTTTAATATAAATTAGTTGTAACCAGGATTTTGAACAAGTTTTGTATTATTCATACTGGATAAAGGTATCGGCAATATTTCATTTGTACCGGCCTTAAACCCTTTAAACGACAGTACAGTAGCTGCTTTTCCGGTACGAACCAGGTCAAACCAGCGGTGTCCTTCAGTGGCAAGTTCCAGTCTGCGCTCCTCATAAATATTGTCCAGTGTAGCAGGAACAGACGGGAGTCCTACGCGGTTCCGGACTGCATCCAGGAGAGTTTGTGCACGACCCGTTGCACCGGCTTGTACAGATGCTTCGGCCTCCATCAGGTAAGTATCTGCAAGACGAATTTCGATGACATCATTTGGCCAGTTTAAAACATCCTGACCCGTTGGGGCCAACCACCTTAATTGAGCACACCATTTCTGTTCAAAAAATCCGGTATTCATATAGCCCGCCTGATAATTGGCCTGGCCAAGTGCTTTGAGTCCATCCAAATCGGCAACAGTAGCTGCGTAACGAGGGTCATTTTTCATTGAATTAGCAAAGTTTGCTATAATAGGATTGAAGGACCATCCCGAATAATAGATATGATCAGCGTCAGCGCCTGGACCGGCGGAATAACTTCTGGGTCCAACCATTGTACAATAGACATTGCCACGGAAATCACTTGGTCCCCACCATGAAGACTGTGCGCTGGTATGAACAATTTCGAAGATTGACTCTGAATTGAATTTATTACCAGGACTGAATATGTCTTTAAAGTTAGGTACTAAAGCATATACACCTGAGGAATTTACCTTGTTTAAAGTTGCAGCAGCTTCGGTCCACTTTGCCTGGTAAAGATATACTTTCCCAAGCATTGCGGTCGCAGCGCCCGAGGTGATCCTTCCGTCCTGGGCCGTTGGGACAGTTGCCGGTAATGCTGGTATCGCTTCAGTCAAATCCTTTTCAATCTGAGTATAAACATCTGCAGGCTTAGCCTGAACCTGAGTATACATCTCGGCAGTAGTAATAGGAGCCGTTGAGAGTACGATATTTTTAAACAAACGTTCCAGTTCGAAATAAAAGTAAGCTCTTAATACCTTTGCTTCAGCGACATACCTGTTTTTTAATTCTGTGGTAAGCCCGGGAATATCCTTATCAAGCTTGGTTATCAGCAGGTTAGCACGGTATACTCCGGCATAATCAAGATCCCAGAACATATCAGACGGACCGGTTGCTGCAGAAAGATTGTAAGTATTCCAACTCTGATAACTATCCATATCGGAAGAACTTCCTCCACCGGCATAACATTCATCACCAGCACTGTTTAACGGACCAAGTTTATTGGCATACCAGTTATGGCCATATCCAGCCTCAGGGGCTACAGCATCGTATATTGCAACGAGACCGTTAAATGCCTGATCAGGAGTCTGATAATAGTTTGATTCCAAAGACAGGGCAATTGGTTGCACGGTCAGGAAGCTCTTACTACAGGAAGTTCCAAAGAGGATCAAACCTGCAAAGACTAAGGTATAAAATAGAAATTTTATTTTCATTGTATGTGATTTTTTTTAGTTACTAAAACGTGAGATCAAGTCCTACCATAAATGATCGTGCCTGTGGATAAACACCACGGTCGATACTGTAAATTCCCTGGCCACCACCGATTTCAGGATCGTAACCCGTATATTTGGTGAGTGTAAGGAGGTTGTTACCACTGACGTAGATACGGCATTTCTCAATTTGGCAACGTTCCATCAGCGATTTAGGTAAGGTATATCCAAGCTGTAAAGTTTTGATTCTGAAATATGCGCCATCTTCCAAATAAAAATTACTTGGGTTTGCAAAGTTATTATTTGGATCATTGTCAGAAAGACGTGCATACGTATTAGAAGTTCCGGGACCTGTCCAGCGACTCAGCGCTTTATTCATATAGTTAGCTCCAACGATATCAAGGCGGCGTAACTGATTGAATATTTTATTACCTGAAACACCTTGTCCAAATACCACTAAATCAAATCCTTTATAAGCAATATTTGCAGTCAGACCATAGGTTAAATTCGGAGTTGGATTTCCAAGGTATTGTCTGTCTTTCTCAGTAATTGTTCCATCGCCATTTGTATCAACCCATTTATAATCACCTGGCTTGGCATTAGGCTGGATCTTGGTCCCTGATGGGCCAACATAACTATCAACATCAGCCTGAGTTTGGAATACGCCACCAATCTTAAATCCGTAAAATTCATTGACCGGTTGTCCTACCACCTTGCGGCTTACTTCATATGTGCTCGCAATCATGGTTGCATTGGTCAGGTAATTATTCGTTCCAATATCAGTAACTTTATTCTCAATGAATGAAGCATTTGCCTTTAATCCTACAGAGACCTCACCGAATTTCTGATTGTAACCAAGATCGAATTCAATCCCTTTATTCTCCATTGAGGCTACATTTCCGTAAGGACTGGCAGATGCACCAACATAACCCGGAAGATTAACGGCCATTAGCATCCCCGTAGTTTTCTTCTTGAAAACCTCAACGGTAGCTGTGAAATTTTTGAACAATATAGCATCAACCCCAACATTTAATTGGCTTGTCTGTTCCCATTTCAAATTTGGATTGGCAGGGGCGCCTGGACCATAGCCAGTAACAGGAGCATTGTTTACAGTATTCCCATAAGCATACCCACCAAGGGCTCCGATCGTTGAGGTATAAAGGAAAGGAGAAAGGTTGTCATTACCATTTACACCATAACCTACCCTTATTTTTAAGAGGTTAACAGCATCGTTTTTTGTCCAGAAATCTTCTCTGGAAGCTACCCATCCAAATGATGCAGAGGGGAAATATCCATAGACATTGTTGCTACCAAAATGTGAAGATCCATCCCGACGAATGATACCGGTAAATAGGTATTTACCTTCGTAATCATAGGTTAAACGGGAGAAAATTGAAGACAATTTGTAAGGCTGATTTTCTGATCCCCAGGCCTGACGATTGGCAACAGGGATTGAATAATTCATAGAAGCGGTCCCAAAACTTGTTGCTGGAATACCCAAATAGGTCGCTCCTATCATATTCACATCACTCTCGTCTCGAGCTTCAGTCCCCAACAATAAATCAAAATTGTGCTTTCCGAATGAACGGTTATAGTCTGCAGTATTTGTCCAGGTCCAGTCTGTGGCCCTGTTCTGGGTACGACTATATGAATTCTGGGTCAGGTTAGAAAGCGTATTACTCAGGAAATAGATCGGAGTGTAGGAAGCATAGCCCCAGAAAGCAAGCTTTGCACCAATACTGGTTTTAATTTTCAACCCTTTAACCGGGGCAATTTCCAAATAAACATTACCTACAATATTGTCACTCCATCCATAATTACCCAGTTGTTTCTTGGCAAAAGCCAATGGATTAGACATTTCCTGACCAACATAGTTGGAGATACCGTAAGGGTTTCCTGCTGCATCTCTGAGCAGAGAACTTGCATGAGAAGCATAAGGTTCTGTCGATAATACATTGGGATCGGTTATAACCAACGGAGTTACAGGATCAAGGTTAACTGCGGAGGCTAACGGGGCTCCAAAATAGTCATTGGCAGAGATGCTTTTACTTTTGATATGAGAATAGGAGACGTTATTCCCAAAGTTCAGCCAAGGTTTAATTTTATGAGCTGAGTTTAAACGGGCAGTAAACCTTTTGTACCCGGAAATTTCGGAAGAGACAATTCCATCCTGGGCGAAATAGCCAAACGAGGCAAAAAAGGTTGATTTTTCGTTTCCACCGCTAAAACTCAAATTATGGTTTCGAATCATAGCGTTGTTATTGAAAATGGCCTTTTGCCAGTTTGTTCCAACACCAAGGGACTGAGGATTAGCGAAAATAATTCCTCTGCCTGCAGCAAGTGAGGATTCATTTCGTAATGTTGCATATTGTGTTGCATTGAGCAGATTTATCGTGTGCTCAGGAGCCTGGGTCCCTTCATATCCGTTATAATTCACTTTCATTGTACCCACTTTACCTTTTTTAGTGGTAACCAGAATTACACCACCCGCAGCCTGAGTACCGTAAATTGCAGCTGATGCCGCATCTTTCAAAACTTCAATTGATTCGATGTCTGACTGATTTAGATAATCTATTCCGCCAACAACCACAGGAACTCCATCCACCACATATAGAGGAGAAGTGTAATTAATTGAAGTAATACCACGGATACTCACCGTTGCATCGGAGCCAGGCTGGCCCGAACTTGAAGCAACAGTAACCCCTGAAGTTCTCCCTTTAAGAGCATCCTCAACCCGCGGCGTAGGCATATTATCAAGATCAGATGATTTGACCGTAGAAATGGCACCGGTTACAACACTTTTCTTTTGAGTACCATAACCAACTACAATCACTTCATCAATGGCTGCCACAACGGAAGCCAGAGCAATATTGACTTTAGTGCGGTTATTTACAGCAACCTCTTGTGAGGTTAAACCTACAAAAGAAAAAGTTAGGGTAGCATTTCCGGGAACCTTTATAGTATAAGCCCCGTCGACATCTGTAGTCGTACCAGTCGTTGTGCCTTTAACCACAACGCTGACACCTGGAATAGGCTGCCTGTCTTCGGCAGAAGTAACAACCCCTTTTACTTGTATACCCTGTCCATAACCGAACAAGGAACATACAATAGTTAAAAGAACTAAAATTGTTTTTTTCATAAATTTAAATTGAATTTAGAAATGTGAATGAAAAGTTACCTCGCATTTAATAAAAAATTTAAGAATAATTAATGTTAATTGACAATAAGTTAACTGTGATTTAAATTTTATGTCGCAAAATAAGTTATAACATTTTAATTAAAAATGAAATTACATACAACAATAATACATCAATTAAGAATATTCAATACATCAAAAATACATCAATAATAATATACAACACTGTTTATCTGCACATTAATGCCTATTTAGACAAATTAATATATACACATTAACAGATAAATTATACTACATCGGGAAAAAACCAAATTAAAGGTCTATTAACAGGCTTGTCAGATTAGTGTCCCGCTCGATATTCAACTTCTTTCGAACGCGGTAGCGGCAAATTTCGACACCTCTGATTGATATATTCATCAGCGGAGCGATCTCTTTGGTGGAGATATTCATCCGCAGATAGGCACATAATCTGAGTTCTTTAGGGGTTAATGCGGGAAAGCGGGCTTTCAGCCGGTTCAGAAAATCTTCATGGACCTCATCAAATGCCGTTTCAAACACTTCCCATTGTTTGTTATGGTCGACATCTTTACTGATTTTGGTGACCATCGAGGAGATTTTTCCCTTTAATATTTCATCTGACGACGACCCCTTTATTTTCTCAAGATCCTCTTTAATCTTGGCCAGGAATTTGTTTTTGTGAATCAGATCCATTGTTTGGTTAGCCAATTCCTTATCGCGATGAATCATCTCATTTTTAAGCTTCTCATTTTTAAGCTTTATGATCTTTTTTTCAGCCAACGCAGCCTGCTGAATATATTCGCTCTCCTTTTGCCGGTATTCCTTAAGATGCTTCAAACGCTCCTTCCTCCTCGAAATTTCCAACCGTTTTATAAACAACAAAACAGATAGAATACCAAGCATAATTAGTAGCATCACATATGCTGAAATGGCGAATCCTGACCGGTACCATGGAGGACTGACCGTAAACTGAATTTCATCACTTCGGCTTTCGACCCCAAGTGAATTTCTGGCTCTGATGTTAAATCCATAGTTTCCTTCGGGCAAGAGGGCAAATTCGACTGATGTGGAGCTGCTCCACCCTGACCAGTCGTTATTCAATCCTGACAATTTAAAACTATATTCCACACTTCCGGGATTGTCATAAATCGGAGAAGCGTAGTAAAATTTAAAGGCATTTTTGGGATAACGGAATGTATACTTCGGAAGTAACTGCCCCTTGGCTGCAGGATAAGCATTACCGAAATAGAAGGTACTGTCCAGGTTTAAAGCGACAGCTCGTGTGATAAAGGCAGAAAATTCGGGATTGTAACTGAAGTGTGCAGTCGGAGAATAGTGGGCAAAACCATCCTCGGTGCCTATAAAAAGATGATCTTTAGAATACGGATAGATCGCTTCAAACCCGCTGATAAATTTTCCATTCAGCAAAATAAACGGTGCACTGAAATTTTTAAATGTTCCATCCTCCTGCATCCGGAATACCCCGGCACGGTGGGTTGCATGGAACCAGGCGATGTACCAGATATTCCCATTTTCATCTTCGCGAAGATACGTGAAATCGGAAACAGGATTGAGGAGTTGATTAAAATAGACACTCTTTTCAAAGTGATCATTTCCGGAATCATACTGATATAATCCGGCATTTGCAGCAAAAACAATCTGACCCTTAATCTTAAAAACATTCAGGTTGTAATTGGTAGGCAAACCATTTTTAACGGTATAATAGTGAAATGACTTCACACTGTCAAGGGAAGCTCCAAAACTGACACGGTAAATCCCTTTAAATCCGTGACTCATCCATAAATTGCCCTCTGTATCCTCCTCGAAAATCCTGAAGGACTCGCTAAAGCCCTTGATCTTATTGACAAATTTCCATGTGCCGTTTTCCTTTTTAAATAAGATCATCCCACTATAGGTCCCTCCCACCAGATAATTGGGGAATCGTTTTAGAATATGGTATTTCCATCCCCCGGGAACTGTACAGATCTCCCGGGCGTGCTCACCTTCAACAATAAATGTCCCTTTGTTATGTCCGCAAATCAGAACTCCATCATGTACTCCAAGGTACCACACCTGTCCGGAAGTATTTGGAATCAGCTGAAAACTGCTGTTTTGGTCTCTCTTCTCCCAATCCTTAACAAAAAGACCCTGATTGGTACCTAAATAGATCTTTCCCTGATAAATAATTGAGGTGTATCCAGCCCCAATTTCTTCCGACTGCTTCAGAAAAGTAATTGGCGAATTAATATTGACATAGTCGATGCCATTATCCAGCCCCAGCCATAAATCGCCCGACCGGTCTGCAAAGACTTTAAGCACTGTGTTGTTTTGCAACCCCTTTTTCCGGTTTACAATATGAACAACATCACCCTGCGGATCACAAATAACGACACCATCCTGAATTGTTCCAAATGCACAATTATGATCTTGAAGGAGTGTAGCACTAAATATCTGAGTTTTTTTGAGATACTCATTCACAGTCACTTTCCACTCTTCCAGTTGTTTCCCCTTATAGAGAAAGATCCCCTTGTTCAGGGTGCATGCCAGAAACTGATCACCATCGGAATACGGAAGAATTGCAGAGATCTCCTCTCCTTTTAAACGCTGGCATCCCGGTAATTCAATCAGCTTATCACCGTCCAATTCAAATAATCCACGATCAATATCATTAAAATATAATTTCTCTCCGACCTTGAAAGAATTTTGAAATCTGACAGGAGCTTTTAATACTGTTATGGTTGTATCATTATCAAATATATAGGCATTAAAGTATGATTGAAATACGATCTTCCCGTCAAACGAATGAATGTTCCATATATCGTCGAAGTTCTGATATTCAGTGGGGATGTATTTCTTGAGCGACTTAAACGTTAATTTTCCATTGCTCCCAAATACCATCTTCCCCAATTCATTATATGCACCAACATAGATGCCTTTGCTCTCATTGATAAATACAGACCGGGTCAGTGAAGAGTTGGGCATTTTATGCAATTGCCAGGTAACACCATCAAAAACCAATAACCCTTCGTTATTTGCAAAATACATAAATCCCTTCGAATCCTGTGCAATTCCCCAGTTTTGGGTACCTGCCTTGTATTCTCTTTTTGGGTAATTACGAATAAACGGAACCCCGATATTTTTAATTTGAGAGATTCCGAAATTATGAAATATCAGAAAAAACAAGAGGACAAGGATTGCTCGTTTTGCCATAAAGAAAATGAATCTTTTTGTGTTGTGTTGAATTGTTGATAAGCTTCGGGATATTACAAATATATAAATAATAAAAAGACCCTGAAGGTTTTAGAAACCTTCAGGGTCTATATAATTCACAACACCTTAATTTTCAGGCGTATTCTTCAATATTTCCAAAAGAAAATCCCAGAATTTCTGAACCGATGGGATATTAACCCGCTCGTCCGGAGAATGGGGAGAGCGCATTGTCGGACCGAAGGAGATCATATCCCAGTTAGGGTAAGCTGCCCCTAAAATTCCACATTCAAGACCGGCATGAATTCCCAAAACAGCAGGGGTTCTCCCGAATTTATCCTGATAAATCTCCTTCATCCTGGCCAGAATCTGAGAATCCATATTGGGTTTCCATCCCGGATAATCACCATCGAAGACTACCATGGCACCTCCTAACGCAAAAACGCTGTCGACCATTTCAACAAGGTCGTCTTTTGCCGAATCAACAGAGCTGCGCAGCAGGCATTTCACAAAAATTACCCCTTTGCTCGATTTTATGGTTGACAGGTTTGTAGAAGTCTCAACCATTCCAGCCATTCCGTCACTCATCCGGATTACACCATTTGGACAAGCATAGGCTGCATCGATGAGGTCATCCTGTACCCGTTCTTCAATCAACGATGCAGGTAATTCAGTTTGGTTAATTGAAAAACTTAACGTGGGCTCAACAGATCCAAGCTCATATTTATAGATCGCTTCGTATTTTGCGACTGCACTTTTTAACAGGGAAATATTTTCATTGGGGACAAGAACAACAGCATAAGCCTCGCGGGGTATTGCGTTACGCATCCCTCCTCCATTGATTTCAGCCAATCGGACATCGATCTCGCGGGTTACATATTTCAAAAATCTAACAAGCAATTTATTGGCATTCCCCCGGCCAAGATTGATGTCGAGGCCTGAATGCCCCCCCTTTAACCCCGAAATTACGAGTTTAAAAGGGGTTACCCCCTCCGGCACAATGACCTCGTCATATTCAAATTCGATATCTGCATTGACACCACCGGCACAACCTACATACAGTTCCCCCTCCTCTTCGGAGTCCATATTCAGTAAAATATCTCCTTTCAACCAATTGGGCTTTAATCCAAGTGCCCCGGTCATTCCGGTTTCCTCGTCGCAGGTAAAAAGTGCCTCGAGCGGGCCATGCGCAATATCTTTGGAGGCAAGAACTGCCATAGCGCATGCAACCCCAAGACCGTTATCCGCACCAAGGGTAGTTCCCCGTGCGCGAACCCACTCTCCGTCAATCCATGCATCGATAGGATCATTCTCAAAATCGTGAACCGTTGCATTATTTTTTTGTGGAACCATATCCAGATGACCCTGAAAAACAATCCCCTTACGGTTCTCCATCCCGGCAGTGGCAGGTTTTCGGATCAAAATATTTCCAACACTATCTTTTTCGGTAACCAGTCCAAGACTTTTACCAAAATCCATCATAAATGCCTGAATTTTCGCCTCTTTTTTTGAGGGTCTTGGCACTTGTGTCAGTTTATAAAAATTTTCCCAAACCGCTTTAGGTTCGAGATTCGCTATTTCTTTGCTCATAACTTAATGATTTTTAAATATTATACTGTAGTTTTTCGGTGTTCGATATTTGGCAATTCCAAGCCATACCCTTTTTTACGGTCTTCTGTTTTTAATAAAAATGAAAACACGATAGCAACCATCCCGAAGCAGGCAAAAATCAACATTGGAATTGTATAATTATATTGTGTAATAATTTGTTCCTTACCATCCACCAATTTATTTATAGTACCTGTTATGCAATATTTGTCCAAAACAACACCAATAAGTAAGGGGACACCCATCAGGCCCCAGTTCTGAACCCAGAATGTCAATGCGTAAGCTGTTCCCAATTTACTTTCAGGAATAATTTTAGCAATTGAGGGCCACATTGCCGAAGGGACCATTGAAAAGGCGATTCCTAAAACCATAACTAATCCGATTGCAATTGGAAAGCTGTTAAGAGAAGGTATCGAGAACAATAAATGGACGCAAACCAGCAGTATAGAACCAATAATCATGATTGTGGCTCCTCTCCCTTTTTTGTCGAACATGCTTCCAAAAACCGGCGTCAGCAATAAAGCACTGAATGGTAATAAAGCGGGAATATACCCTGCAAAAGAGTCTGTAATTCCAAATTTCTGAACAATCATGTTTGTGGCATACTTAATAAAGGGGAAAACAGCTGAGTAAAACAGGACACAAAGGATTGTGATGTACCAAAATGCGCGGTTCCTGCCAATTTCGACAATATCCGCAAACTTAAATTCTTCATCGGCAGCAACACCTGCATCCGCGTCTTCCTGATCCAATTGGCGATCCATAAACGTAAACAGGACAAATACCAGCATTCCAATTCCCAATAAGAAAAGGGAAACAATTACAGGCATGCTTATATCGCCGGTTAATTTTATCAATGGAATAGGGGTGAACATTGCCAAAGCTGTTCCGATACGACCAGTCGAGGTATTCAGGCCGATTGCCAGTGCCATCTCTTTGCCACGAAACCAGCGCACCACTGCCTTGTTAGCCGCAATACCAAACATCTCGCATCCAACACCAAAAATAGCAAATCCGAAGCCGGCCACCACTGCTGATTTTGTCGTCGGGCCTATCACTTGCCACGACCCTATTGTTAATTCATACATTCCATGAAAATGACCTGAAATAGCCAAATATTTAATGAATCCGCCCATGAGCATAATCGCAATTGCAAGAATCCCGGTGAATCGAACCCCCATCCGGTCAAGAATCATCCCGCTGAAAACAAGCATCAGCAAAAACACGTTGAACCAGCCATAACCGCTGGTAAACAAACCATAGTCAGATGCCGACCAGGATAAACCTGCCTGTAACCGTTCTTGCAGAGGTGCCATGGCATCTGTCAGGTAATACATACACATCATGGTAAATGACACCAGTCCGAGCATCAACCAACGTGCTGATTTTGACTCGCGGAGAGATTTTTTTAGTTCTTGCATTTGAATTGGGTAAGGAAGTTTAAAAAGAGATTTATTTTATGATTTTTGTAAATTTTTGAAATGATTTTAGCGCCACAATATAGTTAAAAAGAGGAGATTTACTATTGGTGGAAGATCAGGAAAAAAAGTGAAGATTGGTCGCAAATCAGGAACAAGGAATGCTGGAAAAATCAATGCAAAATTTAAAATGCAAATTGCAAAAATCAAACATGTTACGCATTTGATTTTTGCAATTTGCCGTAATATTCCACCCTTATCCCGTTAATTTCCAACCCGTTTTATGGCACCTGTAGCAGGATGAATTTCAATTGAAAAATCGCCATTGATCATTCCATCGGGAAATGGGGATACAATTCCAAACTGAGCCATGGCCATACGCGATTGTGCAAGAACATCGCTGCCACTTAGTAATCGCGCAACAACCGATCCGGGCACACGGTAAAACAATCCGTTGCCTGAAGTCTCACCTGCAGCCGGAGTGGCTCTCTGTTCGCTATTTTTTGAAAGGTCAAGGTTCGGATCCAGTTCAAGCATAATCGGTTTTCCGGAAACATTACTTTCAGGCAAGACCCCCGCAGAGGGTGAAAACCTGAAGGCAACCAGCGCCTTATTTGCTTTGGCATCCGGAACAACCTCAAACACATATTTATGGGTGACTTTATAGGTTTTCCCGATAAAAAGAGCTTCATAATTACTAATGATCTTGTTTAATTCATCGACCATTACCTGGTAAGCTTGTCCGTCTGGTGGAAGTCTATCATATTTTGAGGCCAGGATAAGCGCTTTCCGTTTGCGCAATTTTATAACATCCTGACCCGCCTCAGCTGCCTTCTCCTCAAATGTCTTCAGTTTATCTCCAGAATGTTTGGTGGAGTCTTTCCCCTCCAGAAACGAATGCATCGACAATTCAGACCAAATATCATGTGGAAGCTCAACAGTCTGGGTAAAATCAGTGGTGTATGTTTTGGTTCCATCTGCCTTTACCGGGCAATTGATTCCCAGTAATACACCTTCATCGGACAAACTCAGCATTGAAGCAACAGCTCCATTAGCTTTATGGACTTCGGATGGATCAGGAGCACCGAAGGTTTCCATTTTCAGATCGGTAATTTTCCAGCTCTCGCCATCTGATGATGCGACATTTTTTAATCCCAAATATTTCCCTGCATATTCGTAGTAGGGTCCATGAAAGAATTTCTCCTGAGTTACCTCTGCCAGGATACGAACTCCCGTGCGGGGCAGCGAGTAGATTAAACCTCCCTGAAAGGCACCCATCTCAGAGGCTCCCTTCTTTTTATCGTCTTTTGCTGATGCGCCAAAAGTTCCGGCAACAAGCAGCGCTATGAATAACAGTAGTGATAATTGTTTCATTCGTATAATTTTTAGTTTTTGTATCCGTGATTTATGAACTATCAAAAGTGACTCTTTTTTTCGGGTTTCCCAAAATCCGGATCATTTTTCACATCTGAAAATGCCATCCCCAGGTGATCGGCGATCTCACCGGCCAATAATGCCTCCTGAGAGCTACCTTCCAGAGCTAAATCGCCCGCAAGTCCGTGCAGATAGACCCCAAGTAAGGCAGCTTCGTGGGGCAGGTAACCTTGGGCCAGTAATCCGGTAAGTATCCCGGTAAGAACATCCCCGCTTCCTCCTGTTGCCATGCCGGGATTTCCTGTACTATTGAACCAGCAACCTCCATCAGGTAATGAAATGGATGTATTTGCACCTTTAAGAATCAACACAATTTGATGGATTTGTGCAAATTCACGTGCCCGTGATAACCGTTCGAAATCGGTTTTTACAGGACCCGCCAAACGCTCAAACTCTACGGGGTGAGGTGTCAGGATTGATCCAACCGGAAGAAGTGGAAGCATATCTGGATATTCAGATAGAATATTCAGCGCATCGGCATCAACAACCAAAGGACCCTGATAATTTTCCAGAAGCGATTGGAAAGCAGCTGCTGTTTGACCTGATTTCCCAATTCCGGGTCCGATTCCAACAGCTTTATATCCGGCTAACAATAAGATGTTAGTGATGATATTTTCTGATTCATCAAACGAAACCATTGCCTCAGGAAGTGCAGTTTGGATGATTTGATTGCCTGTCCGGGGAAGGTGAACCGTTAATAATCCGACCCCCGATCTCAGGCATCCTTTGGCTGCAAGGACTGCAGCTCCCATTTTACCATAGCTTCCCGCCACCAAAAGGGCGTGTCCAAACGTCCCTTTATGGGAAAACTTTCCCCGTGACTTCAGTAATCTGCAGATGGTTTGTCGGTCAGTGAAGTGCCAGGGTGATACGGTTTGGGTAATTCCTTCAGGATGCAATCCGATTGGTAATACCTCCCACACTCCGGTATATTGGGCATTATCACTGAACAGGAAACTCAGTTTTGGAAATTCAAAGGTTAGGGTATAGGCTGCCCTGATGATTACATCCGGATCATTCTCCCCATTATCTTCACCCATTAATCCGGAAGGAATATCGATCGACACAATTGGAACTCCTGAATTATTCAGATGTTTCACCAGCCGGGCGGGGAATCCTGAGAGTGGGCGGGTTAACCCCGTACCAAAAAGTCCATCCAGAATCAGGTCAATTTCGGAAAGTGGCGGAAGGATCATTTCATCGGCCCAGTTAATCACAGTTACCTTTGAGCACTCTTTTAACCGCTTTAGATTAATCAGAAAGCAATCGGAAAATCGCCTCTCCTTATCGGGTATAAAAACCTGAATCTGAAAATTCATCAGGGAGAGCATCCGGGCAACAGCCAGGGCATCTCCCCCATTGTTCCCGGGACCGGCGAAAATGGCAATCCGGTGATTGTAATTGACATGCTCTGCCATCCAGTCGGCCACCTGCATTGAGGCCCGTTCCATCAGATCAATCGGTTCGATCGGTTCGTTTACAATCGTATACTTATCCAGATCAGCAACCTGGGCCGTAGTAAATAGTTTCATCACTTTTAAGTATTCTTCATTCAAAGCTACAAAGAAATTAGCTTAAGTCAAGCAACGGACAGAATAATCGAGAAATTTTCTCAATAAACCGGCATAACAATGGCTCCATGGTTTTAGGAATTTCTGAGATATTGATGCGACTGGCGACTAGCAGCTGGCTACTGGCAATTGGCAACTAGCTTCTTGCAGATCACCTGCACGGTTGAAACGGATTCCTTACAGATTCTTTAGATGGATATTAGACAAAATTGCTCAGAGGTTCTGGCCAGCAGCCAGTGGCTAAAATCGAGCTGCTAAATCCTGGTTAATCGGAAGTGGTGACTTTAAGTTTTCTCCAAATTTCCTCATTCGCCTCAAACATGACTTTTAGCATGATAAGGTGACGGGAAAAGTTCGCTATATTTGCGCCAATTAGACAATTTTTAACCCCTTAATACTATAATTCTATGCTAAAAGGACATCCCAGGGGGCTCTTAGTAGCCTTCTTTGCAAACATGGGTGAGCGGTTCGGATTTTACACGATGATGGCAATCCTTGTACTATTTTTACAGGTGAAATTTGGATTAACGGAACAGGAAGCCGGCGGATATTACAGCTGGTTCTATTTCGGAATCTATGCGCTGGCATTGATTGGCGGATTGTTAGCCGATGCCACAAAAAAATATAAGCTCGTTATATTTGGTGGTATCCTAATTATGTTCTCTGGATATGTTCTGATGGCTATTCCCGGAGTATCGCTGAATCTGACTCTTGTGAGTCTCTTCGTGATTGCCTTTGGAAACGGGCTTTTCAAGGGGAATCTGCAGGCAGTTGTGGGTCAGCTTTACGATGATCCGAAATATGAAAAGCTCCGGGATTCAGCCTTTATGGTGTTTTATATGGGTATTAACGTAGGCGCATTTTTTGCACCCTTTGCTGCTACCGGGGTCAGGAACTGGTTTCTGAAAACCAATGGGTTTCTGCACGACGGAAGTCTTCCCGCGATGTGTCACCAATACATCAACGGAACAATGGCAGATCCGGCTAAATTCCAGGAGCTGGCCAATAAAGTTTCGCTAACCGGTCCGATTTCTGATCTCTCAAAATTTGCGCATAGTTATATAAATGTTTTTTCAGTAGGTTACAATTATGCCTTTGGAATTGCTGCAGGGGCCATGTTACTTTCGATGCTGGTTTATGTGATTTTTAATAAGCATCTTCCAAATAAGGAAAAAGTGCCGGCTGCCAGCGCACCGCAGGTTGAGAAGAAACCCTGGGCTTTTGCTATTGCACTGGCAGTGGGGACCATTATTTTTTCTATCTTAAATTTTGGACTGGGTGTTATGGATATCGCTCTGGCTGTAGGACTATTCGGCACATTTATCACCTGGATTATAACCATTTCAAACAAAGAGGAAAAGCCCCGCATTATTGCCCTGATCCTTGTTTTTATCGTGGTAATATTCTTCTGGATGTCCTTTCATCAGAATGGTTTAACATTGACTTTCTTTGCCCGGGATTATATCGCTAAAGAGGTTGGCTCATTTACTTTTCTCTTCTTTGATTTAAAATCAATGCTTGCCGTAATTGCTACAATAGCGGGGATCTTTGTGATGATTGGCAAAAACAAAGCAATCCTGACACGACTGATTGGCGCCGGGTTATTTATTGTTGGAGCGGGATCATCCTATTATTATATGAGCCAAAACGGGGTAACCAATTCTATTGCTCCTGAGGTTTTCCAGTCATTTAATCCACTGTTTATAGTCGCATTAACAACATTGGTTATGGGACTCTTTGCTTTTCTGAATAAAATAGGAAAAGAGCCTTCAACCCCAAAAAAGATTGGTTTTGGAATGATTATCGCAGCTTTGGGATTTTTACTTGTACTCATTGCCTCACTTAATGTTATCTCTCCCCATGAGTTAGCAGGCGCTCCTGTTCCCAACTCTTCACGGGTCTCTCCATACTGGCTGATCAATAGCTACTTAATACTGACAGTTGCAGAGTTATTCCTCAGCCCGATGGGATTATCCTTTGTTTCAAAAGTTGCTCCGGCAAGGTTCCAGGGATTGATGCAGGGTGGATGGCTTTTAGCTGCAGCCGTAGGAAATAAACTCCTTTTTGTAGGTAGCTTTTTCTGGGGCAAGATCGAACTTTGGCAGCTTTGGGCGATCTTTATCGTCTGTTGCGCCATCTCCGCCACGTTTATGTTCTCGATGATTAAACGACTCGAAAAGGTGACGAGTTAAAAAAACAAAATCAATATAGTGATAGTTTCACTTTGAGTGAAACTATCACTATAACTCTTAAGCAATCACTTCCCCCCTATACCCCGCGATTTTTAACGTTTCAATTATCGTATCAGCCTCAAGATCGGCTGTTTCTACAGTTAAAATCTTATCCGGAGTAGTGGTATCGACACTCCATTTCTCAATTCCTGAAAGCTTGTTCAAATGAGGGGTTACCGTTGAAATACAGCCCCCACAGTTTACATTGGTCTTAAATCTTAATGTTTTCATGTCTAATTATTTTAAGGATTAACGGTCATTTTTTTGAATTTAAGCCGAAGGGAATTACTCACCACAGAAACCGAGCTAAGTGCCATTGCACCACCCGCGATCATCGGATTGAGCATAAACCCGGTGAATGGAAAGAGAATCCCTGCCGCGATGGGAATACCTATCAGGTTATAGATAAATGCCCAGAAAAGATTTTGTTTGATGGTCCGGATGGTTTGTTTTGAAAGCTCAATGGCTGATGAGATAGCGTCCAGATTAGATGAAACAATGGTCATCTTTGCAACGTCCATGGCAATATCCGAACCATTTCCCATGGCAATGCTCACATCGGCCTGGGCCATGGCCAATGAATCGTTGATTCCGTCTCCCACCATCGCCACAACCTTGCCTTGCTGCTGCAGGGTTTTGATATAATCGGATTTATCTTCCGGAAGGCAACCCGCTTTAAAATTGGAAATCCCTGTTTGCCTTGCAATTGATTCTGCTGTATGTTCGTTATCCCCCGTTAGCATGTGAATTTCGATACCCGACTGTGTTAACCGTTGAATGGCTGCCGCAGAAGTTGGCTTGATCTGATCAGCAATCGCAATAATCGTCTCAATTTTATCCTTCACTCCAACAAAAAGCACGGTTTTAGCCTGCTCCTGCAATTGGTATGCGCTCTTTTTATCTTCAGAGGTGAGGAATATCCCTGAATCATTCATCAAAAGTTCATTTCCAATGGCATACTCTGTGTTTTCGAACGAGGCGATCACCCCTCTGCCTGTAATGCTTCGAAACCCTTCGATCTTTAGTAATTCGATGTTTTCAGATCGTAAAGAGGCAGAAACTGCTCCTGCAAGGGGATGCTCAGACTGAGATTCAATACTTAAAACAATCTTTTTTAATAGTTCGGAATCTTTTGTATTCCAGATCCAGTCTGTAACGGCAGGTTTCCCCTGCGTGATTGTCCCTGTCTTATCCAAAACAATGGCATTAATATGGTGGGAAAGCTCCAGCCCGTCGGCATCCTTAATGAGGATTCCGTGTTCGGCCCCTTTACCAATTCCCACCATGATTGCGGTGGGTGTTGCCAGGCCCAGGGCACAAGGACAAGCGATAATTAAAACGGAAACCATTGCGAGCAAGGCTTGAGGTAAAGCCTGGGCCCCTCCTAAAAACATCCAGGTTCCAAAGGTTATTAACGACAAACCGATCACCACCGGGACAAAAACAGATGCGACTTTATCGACCAGCTTTTGAACAGGAGGCTTGCTTCCCTGCGCTTCCTGCACCATGAGAATAATGCGGGCCAGAAGGGTCTCACTTCCAACTTTCTGAGCTTTGAGTATGAAACTCCCTTTTTGATTTATCGTCCCGGCAAACACCATGTTCCCGGGAACTTTTTCGACAGGAACAGGTTCACCGGTGATTGAACTTTCGTCCACAAATGATCCCCCTTCGGTAATCTCTCCATCAACAGGAATACGTTCTCCCGGCTTAACTCGCAGCAAATCAAAAATCAGCACTGAAGATGATGCCATGATCGATTCACTCCCATCTTCGTTAACAAAAGTCACTGTATCGGGCTGTAAACCCATGAGTTTTTTCAGCGCTGAGGATGTATTTGACTTGGCCCGCTCTTCGAGTAGCTTTCCCAACAATATGAAGACAATGATCACTGCGGAGGCTTCAAAATAGACCGGAGGATGACCGGAGGCTGTCATTAGCAGATGAGGGAAAATGGTATTAATTAGGCTGAAAATATAGGCTATTCCTGTACTTAAAGCAACCAGCGTATCCATATTTGTTGAGCCGTGCTTTAACTGTTTGAAAGCATTGATAAAGAAACTCCTTCCAAACCAGAATACAACCGGAGTTGCAAGGAAAAGCATAATCCAGTTTGCATAGGGAAAATCCATAAAAAGCATTCCCAGGATAACTATCGGAATTGTTAACAGAGAAGCCCCGATGGTTTTGCGTTTTAGAATCTCAGACGCACGAAGGGTAACTTCTGCCTGTTGACCGGCCTCTGCTTCGTCAGTGATGATATCATAACCTGAGGATTGAACAACATTACGCAAACCCGTTGGTGATGTTGCTTCCGGGTTGTATTCCACCCATACGGTTGAAGAGGCATAGTTGACGGTGGCACTTTTCACCCCCGGCTGACCACTTAACGTCTTTTCGACGTTAGCAGCACATGAAGCGCAGCTCAACCCCGAAACCGTGAAATTTTTCCTGACCGTAATTGCCATAACTAATTAATTTTCGACAAAGTTAAGACTCTGTCACAATATTTATGTTATACTATTTTTTGAGTGATGATGTATTTTTCAATCGGTACAAACAACAGGCCGGAAGTTGCTTGTAAGCTACATCTGAAGCCTTGAATTTCTCAGTATCATGGCCGGTGTCAGCCACTTTTTTCTCAATGACATCCACATTTGTTTTAGTTTTATCAAACTGAACCTGTAGCACTTTTGAATTAACACTCCATTCAGCTGATTCAACACCCGCAACTGATTTTGCGGCCGACTCAATACGCCCTTTGCACATATCGCAGTTACCGGAAACCTGAAATTGATAATGAACTAAAGGTGTATTGCTTGAAGTACTACGGGTTGATATTTGATTTTTACCAGGAACTTCAACTGAACCGATGTTTTCCCCCTGATTCATCATGCTGGGTTTACCCTCCAATTGTGCGGCCGCATCCACACTAAATGCCCCTTGCGTTACAACTTCTTCGCCGTCAGTTAACCCAGAGGTTACAACATAACTATTTCCCAGCAAAGGTCCAAGCTCTATCATCCGCATTTTGAATACAGGTTCTTCAATTCCCGGCTGTTTCACATAGACCACAGAGCGTTTGCCAGTCCACAAGACTGCAGAACGGGGAATAACCAGATTATCACGATACTGGTCCAGATTGGCTTTCACTGTACCTGTGGCAAACATTTCGGGTTTTAGCTTCCCTTCCGGATTACCAATTTCAAGCCTCACTTTGGCGACCCGGTTAACCGGATCGATCACAGGATCTATAAATTTCACAGTTCCGGAGAAGTGCAATCCCGGAAGGGCCTGGATCGTAAATTCAATTTTATCCCCTGTTTTCAGGAATGGAAGGTCACTCTCATAGGCATCAAACAACACCCAAACGGTTGAAAGATCAGACACTTCGAACAAAACTGATCCCTGTGCGACATAGTCGCCGTTGTTTACACGTCTCGCTGTTACAATACCTGATGTGGTCGATTGGATCTCGATGTTTGTCCGTACAATTCCTGTGGACTCGATTGCAATAATTTGTGAATCAGCAAGTTTCCATTGACGAAGTTTCTCCCTGGCGGCTTCGTAAATTTCTGGTTGTGCCTGCTTTGATTTAGCTGCTTCAAGCAATTCCTGTTGTGCGGTGACCAGCTCGGGTGAATAAATAAGGGCCAATGGCTGCCCCTTCCGAACCGGTTCACCCGTAAAATTGACCATCAGTTTCTCTACCCTTCCGGAGACAAAGGCAACCTGATTTTGCCGTAATCGCTCGTCAGCCTGTACTTTCCCATAGAGTCGCACCTCTTTCTCCGGATTCTGACGTGAAACCACCGAGGTCTGAACATTGGCTAACTGGGCTGACTCTTTAGTCAGATAAATTGATCCCTGATCCATTTTGGAAGTTCCGCTATGGCTTAAAGGGACTAAATTCATCCCGCATATTGGACATTTACCCGGTTCTTCCATCCGGATCTGAGGATGCATAGCACAACTCCAGATTGTCGCTTTCGAAGCTTCCCCAGTGTGATCATGCCTCTCATTCTTAGGGTTAGAGGAATGGAAGAAAATCCAGCCAAGAAAAATTCCGATGATCAGAGTAACGACAATTAATATAGTTTGACGGCTCATAATATTCTAATATTTAATGTTTTATAATGAAATATGGTAGAAATAAACAAAAATAAAAAAGGTAATTAGTAGAGATAAATGTAAATGAGCTAAAGTACATTTAGGAAAAAAATTATATTTGATAGAATTAAACAGTCACCTGCTTCAACGGTCATTCCCCCCGATTTCAACTTATTTTAAAGAATTTCTTTTTTATCTATTTATTTCACCTTAATTTCTATTTATTTCAACTTATTTCCCTTTTTCATCATCGCAACTTATTTTCTTAATCCACGCAATAGATGTATTGTAGTCGGCAACGGCTTCCACCTTTTTAAATTCATAATCAAGCATCTGCTGACGAACTCTTAAGATATCGGTTAGGGCAGAACCTGAAGATGAAAAACTTTTAATCATGATATCGAGCGATTTTGATGCCAGCTGATATTGACCTGCATTCAGTTTAATCCGTCGCTGCGAATCCTGAAACAATTGGATTGCCTGGTAATACTCCGTTTGTAACGAATTTACGACTGCCTTATAATTCTGGGTATTCGCTGCTTTCAGCAACTCGGCCTCCTCGCGCATTGCCCGATATTTTTTTCGGTAAATCGGCAGAGTAACGGTTACCATCGGCATAATCATATCGTTCCCGTTCATGGGTGACGTTGACATACCGTTGTTATTGATCAGTGAATAATTAAGTCCTATACCTACCATGGGAAACCCCATTTGAGTGACCATTCGCCTGCGTGCTTCAAGCGATTGGTTTTCAAGCTTAAGCATTCCGAGCATCGGATTATTTCCAAGCAGTGTGTCTGAAATTTGTAAAGACGCAGGTTGAAAATCCAGGGTCTTTAATGTATCAGGAAGATTTATCACCATTGCCTGCGACCGGTTCAAAAAACCGTTAAACTGAGCAGTAACCGTAGTCAATTGATTTTTTAGCAGATCAATAGTATTCTGGAGGTCGCCGATTTCAATCTGGATGCGGTATACATCCGAAAGGCCGGAACCTGCTGATGCGAATCCCATCGGGTTGCCTCCCATGGATGCGGTACCCTGAACAGGGGTTGAACCAGACGGATTACCTCCCATTTTATTCATACCTGACGATCCTGAGGAAGACCCATTATCGGAAGTGAGATTCACTGCATTTCCCACTTGTGAAGGGCTGTTCCCTGAAGGGCCAGCCTTAAACCTCGAAATAGCTAATCGCTCAATGGTATGCAGCAGTGCAATATTTTCCCCGGAAACACGGATATTCTGTTTGATCTTATTCAGATTGTACCAGGTTCTCTGCATTTCGAAATACAGCCCTACTTTGGCATCCCGAAAGGATTCCAGTTTTGCTTTGGCCATCAGGCTCATTTCATCCCGGGCATTTTTCAACACCCCAAACCATGGAAACATCTGCATTAGCCGTAAGTCGGCAACCTGTTTACCCGCAACAAGTTCCATGGGGCTGAGGAAAATTCCTGCAGTCAACTCCGGATCAGGTAAACTTCCAACCTGTGGAACTTTTCGCAAAGCTGCCTGGTATTCCGCAAACTTCTGCAAAACTGTGGGATTCGTCTTTCCGGCAAGCTCCAAATAATGGAACAAGGAATCCTGGGAATGGACGGAAATTGATGGGAATAAAAGGAAACTGATAGAAATAAATAGAAATACTTTGTTCCTTGTATTATTTGAAATTAAATAACTAAAAATTGATGCAACCCAGTCTCGTTTCATATTCAAATGGTTTTGAACATCGTTTTTAAACTTTATCATGACTCTCTCTTCCTTTTTTACTTGTGATGGTAATAAAATTATTAAGCTTGATAAGTAATGCAGAAGCCATTCCATGAATATTTTCGAATTCCTCTTTTGAATAGTTTTGATTTTCCATGATAATAATTTTAAGAACTCTAAAAGCTGTTAACACATTCAAATTAGGGATTTTATCTGAAAAATGCCACGCTTTAGCTTTCTTTATTTCAAGTAAATTTCAAGTTATCTTCATTTCCCCATTTTCAACCTATCTCTATTTATTTCCTTATTTCTATTAATTTCCCTACTTCAACCCCTTTTCCCTCCACATCGCCTGAAACATCGGCACCACAAAGACGGTCATTACCTGAATCACCATCCCTCCAAACATTGGAATTGCCATGGGGATCATAATATCCGATCCTTTGCCGTTCGATGAAAGAACAGGTAACAGCGCAATAACGGCAACCGCAGTTGTCATCATTGCAGGACGCACCCGTTTCATCCCGGCAGAAACCACAGCCTCGCGCACTTCGCGAACAGTTGAAGGATGCCTCTCTTCAAATACCTGGTGTATGTAAGTGCCCATAATTACCCCGTCATTGGTTGCGATTCCAAACAACGCAATAAATCCGACCCAGACTGCCACACTCAGATTGACAGGGTGCATCTGGAACATATCCCGGAGATTTATCCCTGCGACAGAAAAATTCAGGAACCAATCCTGCCCGTAGAGCCAGAGCATGATAAAACCACCTGCAAAGGCAACGAATACACCCGAAAAGTGAATAAATGAGGCGGTAACCGTCCGGAACTGAAAGTACAGCAAAAGCAATATTAGCAGCAGACTTATTGGAATAACAATAGCCAACCGTTTGGTGGCCCTGAGCTGATGTTCATAATTTCCGGCAAATTTGTAGGAGACCCCTGCAGCCAAAACAAGTTCGCCGTTTCTAAGTTTCTGTTGTAAAACTTTTGAAGCTTCATCCACAACATCCACCTCTGCTTTTCCATCATTTTTGTCGAAAATGACATACCCGTTCAGGAAGGTGTTTTCACTTCGGATCATCTGGGCTCCACGGGTATAATCAATATCTGCAATTTCGCTCAATGGGACCTGGACACCGTTGAGTGCCGGGATGAGAATCCGTTTAAGGTCATCCGGATTATCGCGCAGTTCGCGCGCATAACGAACCCTGATCGGAAATCGTTCGCGCCCTTCGACCGATGAGGTCAAAGCCATACCTCCGACAGCCACCTGAAGCACCTCCTGGATATCGCTGACGGTCATTCCATAACGCGCCATCGCTTCACGATTAAGCTTGATTTCGAGATATGGAGCCCCTACTGCCCGATCATAAAACACCGATGAAGCTTTTATGGATGGGACATCTTTCAGTGCCTGCTCCAGCTGCATCCCCGCCTTCTCGATGGCTTCCAGATCGGGGCCAAAAACCTTTAATCCCATTGGGGCGCGCATCCCCGTCGAAAGCATCACCAGGCGGGTTTCGATTGGCTGCAATTTAGGCGCGGAGGTCAACCCCGGAATGTTTGTGACTTTTACAATTTCGTTCCAGATATCATCCGGCTTTTTTATCTCCGCCCTCCATTGCCGAAAATATTCGCCATTATTATCCTGGATTAGAAACTGATTGAAATTGGTTGATATATTTTGAAATAAATTGAAATTAGGGGAAATAAAAGGAAATAAATTGAAATTGGTTGAACTATTGGAATAAGGCTTTTCAAATTTAAGCCATCGACTATCCAAATCAACCAAAAAGGTCTCCTTTTCCTTATCGTACTTAACCTCCTTAATATTTCCATTAATTTCTACTTTATTTCCATCCTTACCCTTTCTATTTCCATTTATTTCTAATGCTTTTCTAACTTCTTCAATATTCATCACAAAATTCCCCTCCCGATCGACTTTGAACTTTTCCCGTTGTCCGTTTTCGTCAAGAATATATTCAGACTTGTAATTGATCGTATTCTCAAACATCTGAACCGGTGCCGGATCGAGCGCCGAATTGACGCGTCCCCATTTTCCAACCGCAACTTCAACTTCGGGGATAGCAGCCAGCCGCTTATCGAGGATTTCGATGTACTGAAGATTCTTTTCGATGCTTGAATGCGGCATGCTGGTAGGCATCAACAGGAACGAACCTTCATTGAGCGAAGGCATAAACTCCTTACCTGTTCCGGGGAAAATCTTAACCGGATGGTGCCAGAAAGCTGTCTGCCTGAAACTTTTCCAACCTATTTTTTCAGCACCTGTTGCAATAAATCCAAATGTCTTTTCAAAACCCAGCCAGACCAACAGACCGAATATCAACGTAACTGCTGGGATGATGAGGAATTTTCGCTTATGCGCCAATGCCCACCGCATGATATTTTCATAAAAATGGACCATCGACATCAGCGCTGCCAAAATCACCCCAATAATTCCACCAACAAACAGGAAGTTGGCAAATATAGAGTTATGCGCCCCTAAGGGAAGCCATTCGATCGTGAGATACCACGAGGCTATCAGGACAGTTATTGCAATGTTGATAAAGTTTGGAAATTCCTTGCGGTAGTCTGGCCAGCGGTAGTCAAGCAGATTATTTATTCCAATGGCAATCAAAGCAAGAGCCGGCCAGGTGTGCCAGATCAGAATGAAGAATACACCGGCAACAAACAAGGCACTATTCCAAATCCGACGAATCTTTTTAGTGTCGATTCGAATCGAAAAGAAGAGATACGTCAAAGTTGGAAGAACGATAATACCCAGCAGGAAAGCTGAGACCAGGGCAAAGGTTTTGGTGAATGCCAGCGGGTGGAACAACTTCCCTTCAGCTGCCTGCATCGCAAAGACCGGGAGGAAACTTACAATAGTGGTGGCAATTGAGGTTACTACAGCCGAACGCACTTCAGTCGTTGCAAGATAGATCACCCCGATGAGCTTCTTGCCCCGGATTCCGCTATTTTCGGGCATTTCCAGGTGTCGCAGAATATTCTCCACATCAACGATCCCGATATCGACCATGACCCCGATGGCTATTGCAATTCCCGACAGGGCTACAATATTCGCCTCAACGCCGAAAAGCCGCATGAGGATAAAGGTCATCAACACCCCAATTGGCAATAGCCCGGCCACAATTAGTGAAGCCCTGAGATTCATGACCAGGATAATAATTACAATTATGCTGATCAATATTTCGTGTGAAAGTGCCGATTCCAGGGTTCCTATCGTCTCACGGATCAGACCGGTTCTGTCGTAAAAAGGGACAATCGTCACCTTCGAAACGGTCCCATCAGGAAGCGTTTTCTGAGGTAATCCGGCCTCAATCTCTTTTATTTTGTCCTTTACATTGGTGATAACATCCATCGGATTAGAGCTATACCGGGCAACAACAACTGCTCCGACAGCTTCGGAGCCCGCCTTATCCAGGCCACCACGGCGGGTAGCAGGGCCAAATGCAACATGTGCCACGTCCTTAATCCGAACCGGGACATTATTACGGACAGCAACAACCGAGATCTCAAGATCATTCAGATCTTTAACATATCCCAGTCCACGAATGATGTATTCCACATTATTGAGCTCCATCGTCTCTGCCCCGACATCGAGATTGCTTTTACGGACGGCGGTCATCACATCCATCACAGAAACATTAAAGGCTTTAAGCGCTTCAGGATTCAGGTCGATCTGGTACTCCTTAATAAATCCTCCTACTGAAGCCACCTCAGAAACCCCTTCGGCTGTAGACAACCCATATTTTACGTAGAAGTCCTGAATTGACCGAAGTTCCTGAGGGTTCCATCCTCCGTTGGCCCTTCCCGTTTTAGGATCGCGCCCCTCAAGTGTATACCAGTAAATTTGTCCCAAAGCAGTAGCATCTGGCCCAAGGGTTGGCTGCACACCTTGTGGCAAGGTGCCTGAAGGTAAAGAATTCAGTTTTTCGAGGATCCGTGAGCGGCTCCAGTAAAATTCCACATTATCCTTAAAGATGATGTAAATGAAAGACATACCGAACATAGAGGTGCTCCGGATGGTTTGGACCCCGGGAATTCCCAGTAAAGCCGTCGTTAACGGATAGGTAACCTGGTCCTGCATATCTTTGGGTGACCTCCCCATCCATTCGGTGGCTACTATCTGCTGGTTATCTCCAATATCGGGGATTGCATCTACAGCAATGGGATCACGAGGAAAAAAATCAGCCTTCCAGTTGAAAGGTATATATACCATTCCAAGAACCACAACGGCGATCAGGAAAATAAAGGTAATTAACCGGTTCCCGAGGAAATATTTGACAAGTCGGTTAAACATGAGCTCGATTTGAAAATTTGGGAATTTGAGAATTTGAAAATGGGCTTTCAGACTGTAGACTATTAGGCTATAGGCTATTAGCCTAAATGCCTAACAGCCTAAACGCCTAATAGCCTAATTACCTGTATTTGCAACACCCGGGCAGGGCATTGAAAGACTTATCGTCAGCTTTTGCTTTTTCGGTATCGTGACCAGAGGCAGCCACTTTCTTCCCAATCTGATCGATGGTGGTCTTTGAAGGATCGTAAGTCACCGCAAGAATTTTACTCTCGGTGCTCCATTCCGCTTTTGTGACACCATCAATTTTTGCAGCTTTTTCGATTCGGGCTTTACATTGTTCACAATTTCCTGAGACTTTGAGTTTCTCGGTCTTTGTAGCCGAAGCTTTAGAATTAACCTGAGTTTGGGCGTTGGAATTATTTCCAAAAGCAACTACTAATAAGGCTATTATAATGATTTTTACAGTTTTCATTATATTTGTATTTTTTATTTAATGTTATTGCTAAAAAATTTCTTGTTCCGCAAGGAACATAAAAACAAACGTTCTGGGACAAAAAAGGTCATACCAATCTCATCCACGAAAAAACATTAAAATCAAATGCGGAAAACACAAATACCTGGCAAGCTTACATCGCTCACCAAAAAATGGCCAGGGGGACTGACATTTGTGCAAATATGTGTTAAAGTAGCTTGTGAAAAATCCGACAAAAAGAGGGGAAGAATAAAAGCATGCAGCACCGGTTGCGGAAACACCTTAAATTCTGAAAAGGTTGGTGCGTAATTGTTATCTACCACAAAAGCAGAAACTTTATCCTTACAACAATTATGCGTTTTGAATTTTACAGGTAAAGTACACTTATCGGTTTTACCTTCCATACCACACGAAGCCAGCTCACCCGAAACAGAAAGTTTTGTGAATGCAATTTTCCCGCCGCAAAAGTGAGTTGCCACAGTTAAGTGCATCCCCGAAAGGAGGATGAGAAACGCAAATGATATGGACAAGAGTCTCTTCATACAAAACGACAACCAATTAACCAAGTAATTGGTTTTACAAATATCACACTATTTTATCAGTTGTCGACTTATTTTCATGAAAATAATTTTATTTGGAATTGTTCCATTGGCTATTTTAATAAAATAATTGTCAGATTTTAGATTCAAAAGGATTTACTAGGTTGGCATTTTTTTATTTTTGATCTTTAAGAAATCAGCCAATTAGGAAAAATTCGACATTGTATCTTTCTTAATACTGAGTTTTTGAAAAATCAAATCTTAAGTAGGACCATAACCGTTAGAGTTCCCCCTATTCTGTTTTAATCATTTATATTTGCGCCCAAAATATATCGACGATGACAAAGGCAGAGGCATTGGCCATTCTACACACGCGGACTTCAGGTATTCCATTTGAGGCACTTGAGTTTTTATACTCCCTTCCCTATGACGAAGATCTTGAAAACAAAATAATCTTCCACCTGGATAATGCTTACGATGAACGGATTGCAACGTTAAACAGAAGTCTGCCAAATCTCCCCTTGTGGTATGCCATTCTTGCCGAAGTACATTCTTCTGCCCGTATGGTTCCCTCCGTGATAAACCTTTTTACGACTGCTGATTCTCCCGATTGGGATCTTTTGGACGAACAGGGGCTTTTCCTGGTTGGCATGCTTTCTGAACGTTTTCCCGAAAACGTGTCCACTTTTCTCGATGCCATCGAAAAGCAGGTTTCAAAAAAGAGCAATGCCCCCTATCTTTTCATGTACGATTCGATCTATTTTGCAAAGGACGAAACTCACGGAGCGCAGATTGGACGATTGTTGGGCAATCCCGATACCGGATGGAAACCTTTACTGGCCGTCCACGTTGCTGAACGACGATTATTATCATGCCGCGGGGAGGTGCAAAAACTTCATGAAACATTTCTCCCCTTCACCCAAAAGGGGACCAACGAGAATCTGATTCGCGAAGAACTTCAGTATGCGCTCGAACTTTTTGATGATGTAACGCATACTCCGGGTTGCTATTTTCACCAGCGTGGTGAATGGGTAAGCCATTACAAAAGCGCAGAACAGCTGTTTGCCGAAGAGAATCCCATGCTTGCCAATATTTTCAATAACGTCGGAAGAAATGATCTCTGCCCTTGCGGATCGGGGAAGAAATATAAGAGCTGCTGTCTAAAAAAATAGCTGAAAAGTCTTAATAATAGTGGCAAATTCACCGTTCAGGCTTGCCAGTGCCGTATCGTGAATCAGCTGGGCAGAAAATTGTTCTCCTTTAAATCCCTTTTTGTTAAATGTTGCAGTGGCATCGTAGACAACATAAGTCTCAAAATTATAGTTTCCCGCCATCCTGGCTGTTGTTGATACGCACTGATCGGTTGTCAGCCCGACGATGACGACCTTCCTGATTTTCAAATTCTCAAGCTGTTCCTTCAGATCGGTTCCGATAAAGGCGCTGTTTACACTTTTACGAATAATGGTTTCTGCAGCAAGCGGCAATACCATCTCCTTAAAATCATTCCCCGGATTTCCTTCCGCTAAACGCGAGCCGGGATTGATTGAACAATGTTTGACATGGAAGATTGGCAGGGAATGTTTTCGCCACAAATTGAGCAGTTTAGAGGCATTCTCTTCAGCTTCCGGATTATTCCGCTGACCTCCCCAATAGCCAATATCATCGAATCCTTTTTGAATGTCGATCAGTATCAGGGCAGGGTTTTCGTTTAATATATTTCTTATCATCAGATAGACTTCGTTAATAATTCAAAATGCAAAGTTAAAATTCAAAGAGCAAAATCTCTTTCTGATCGAAATACACTTTGATTTTTGCATTTTGCATTCTTTATTTTGAATTTTTTCACTTTTCAGGGGCTCTAAATATTTTGTATTTAATCTCTGCTCATCCATGGTTTAATAACCCGCTCAAGCGTCTCCTCTCCCTGCATATAGGACAGAAAAATTCCATAGTTAGTAATCGGAATTCCTGTTGCGTTCAGATCGCGGAGGCGGGCGGCCATGCGCTGGTTCGAAATCATGCAGCCGCCACAATGGATCACGAGTTTGCACTTCTGAATATCCAACTCATCAAAAAATTCCCGCCCAAAGGAGTGATCAATGATGACGCCCGGATAGAATTTATTCAATAATTTGGGAATTTGAACCGTCCCGATATCCTCTTTGATCCGTGAGTGATTGCAAGCCTCGGCAATTAAGATATGATCACCGGGGAGTAATGCGTTCAATGATCTGATTCCATTGACAAATTCTGGTAATTGTCCCCTGCTCATAAAATTGATCATCATAATCGAAAAGGTGGTTAAGCCGATATCTTCCGGAGCCCAATCCTTTATTATATCAATGGCCTGGGAATCTGTAATTATAACCTTAGGCCTTTTCGTAAAACTGTTCACAAATCCATCCCATCTCGTTCTTTCAGAAAGATCCCCCATCCGGGCCATGGCAAGGTTCATCCGGTAGGAGACCGGGAAAGCCCATTTCCGCGTGATATACTCTTCGGCCATTGCCTGTGGTCTGAGGTATCTGCCCGAAGGGGTCTCCTCATCCATTGGAATATTGAGGATATAGAACTCCTCCTGTTCAACAAAGGGCAACAGTTCAACTGCATGGTTTTTAGGAATATAATTACTCAGAATTGAAAAAAGCAGTAACTGTCGGTCATTTATATCAACAGCACTTAGCACAATCTTTGAATAAGAGTCTGGTTTATAAAGCGTTGATTCTATCTCACGAATAAGAACACGGTCATCGGCCTTAAAAAGGTTAAAAACGGTTATCAATTGCTTTTCAAGGTTTCGTGCCTCGTTAATAATCAAATTCTCAGTTTCAAAATCATCAGTCGACGGATCAATAACAAGCAAAACCAAGTCACACTCCTTCAAGGCTGCAATACTCTTTTTTCGTTTCTTCTCCCCCAATAATTCAGTCTCGTCAAATCCGGCTGTGTCGATAATCTTTACCGGGCCCAATCCATGAATTTCGGCCAGCGCAATCTTTGTGTCGGTAGTAGTTCCGGGTGTTGAATCTACGATAGAGGTCTCCTGCTGCGTAAGAAGATTCATCAGAGAGCTCTTCCCTGAATTCATCTTCCCAAAAATCCCAATGATATCCCGTTCTGTCATTTTCGTTTTTATCAGCTAATGTAAAGGAACTAAAAAATCAATTCCTATTCAAAAAATAGTCCAAAATTTTACAGCTTCAACAACTCTAAAGTTAATCATTTTTAACCACCTAAATTGACAAATTCCCGTATCATCAAAGTATGGAATTGTCCCGTTTTTCTTCGTAGCTTTGTAGAATAATTTATACGGTATGGAAAGAATTGCAATATTTCCGGGATCCTTTGACCCTTTTACTTTAGGACATGAATCGATCATCCGAAGGGCATTGCCCATGTTTGATCAAATCATCATCATGATCGGTTATAATTCAAATAAGGAACCGTTCTATCCTTTGGCTAAAAGAAAGGAGTGGATCCAACGCGTATTTGAGAATGAGCCCAGAATACATGTCGGGAAATTTGACGGGTTGACAGTTGACTATTGCAAGCGGGTCCATGCCCAGTATATTTTACGTGGTTTGCGCACCTCTGCCGATTTTGAATATGAACGTGCAATTGCCCAGATCAATAAAAAAATGTATCCGGAAGTTGAAACGGTTTTTTTATTGACAACACCCGAAACGACGGCAATCTCTTCGACTATAGTAAGAGATATTCTTCGTCACAAAGGCGATGCTAGTCTGTTTCTTCCTGCATGTCTTGATCTTTCAGAGTTCTATGAAAAATAGGTTGCCGGGTTTGATGAAAACTTCCCATTTAGTGGGAAGCTTGCTTATTCTGTTCACCACTTTTCAGCTGAATGGCCAAAAGTCTGTGCTCTATGGTAAAGCAGCTGACTATGCCTCCAAAGAAATTAAATTCTATCGGGTTTCAGATCCGATTCTGCATGAAAAAACAGAACTGGCAACTACCAATATTGATTCTGACGGCTCCTTTTCGGTCATCTTTTCACTCAGCCAAACAACTGAGATTTATACTGACCTTGAAAAGTATCGCGGAACAATAGTCGTTGAACCGGGAAAAAATTACCGGGTCGAGCTTCCCCCGTATTCTCCAAAAACATCAGGTGAAACACATAGTTCCTACTTCAAACCTGCACTTTACTGGCTGGGCTTACCGGGCGCCGACAACACCGATCTGAACTTTTCGGTGCGCTCGTTCCTTACTGATTTAAACCTCGAAACAGTAAAAAACTCCAATCAGATTTATCAGCAAAAATCAAAGGAGGTTGTCAGTGCGATTTTAGCCCTTCTGGAAAAAAAATATGGAAGTATTAAAAATCCCTATTTTAAAACGTTGATGAACTACTCCTTCGCCGAATTGGAATATCCATTATATCAAAGAAATACAGATTTTTTGATCACTAAATATTTTGCATCAGCCTCGCTGGAACTTGCTCACCCAGCCTATCAGCAGGCCTTTGAAACCCTTTTTACCGATTTCCTGCGAAAGCAATCCTTAAATATTCAAAATAATAAATTAATCAGCCTGACTGATTCCGGAAACTTCTCCGGTTTAGTCTCTTTTTTTGAAAGCAGGGGATTCTCAAAGGAATTTGCAGAATTGGTAGTTCTTAAAGGGTTATATGACGGTTATTATACCGGAGGATTCTCCAAAGATGGGGTGATCCAGGGTGTTGAATTTGCCGGAAATACCATTTTATCACCCCTGCTTCAACCTTTGGCAAATCAGATTAAGAATAAACTTGCCCATTTGGCCGTTGGAGGGAAAGCGCCTGCATTACGGCTTTCCAATCTGAAACATGAGACAGTAACACTGGATCAATACGCCGGCAAATTTATTTACCTTTCTTTTTTTAACAGTGCAAGCGCAGACTGCAGGGGAGAAATTGAGCTTATTGTTTCATTGGAAAAAGAGCTGCGACAGGTTCTCAATTTTGTGTCGATTTCACTTGATGACGATTTTGAAAATGCATCAAAACTTTGGATATCAAAAGGTTATTCCTGGGAATTACTCAATGGATCGAAACAAAAACAACTAATTGACAACTACAACGCCTCCAGCATACCCGCTTTTTACCTGATTGCTCCTGATGGTACTCTGAAACTTTCGCAGGCCCCTTTCCCTTCACACGGATTCGATCAGGCATTTTTAAAAATCTTAAGGGATCATAATTTCAAGGAAAAATCACGTTCCTTAAAACCGGTGAATTAAGGTGAGCGGATTTCATGATTGTCCTTAAATATCTGTAATACTGAATTCTAAACAATTACTGCAAAAACAAAGATCGTATTTAGGAGTTACTCAATTTAACGTTTTAATAAGATATTGCGATCGATATGTTGCCCCTGAAGCAAAAATTCTTCGTATTTTTGCAAAAAATCTAAATATCATGATAATTATGGAAAACGATCAAATAGAGGTTGCCAGACGCCTTTTGGCAATTGATACGATTAAGATACAGCCAGATATTCCATTCACCTGGGCATCAGGCTGGAAATCACCGATTTATTGTGACAACCGCAAGGTCCTCTCTTTTCCCGAAACAAGAACATTTATCTGTTCCCAGTTTGTTAAACTGGTACGCGAAAAATATCCCAATGCCGAAGCAATTGCCGGAGTTGCCACTGGTGCCATTGCGCATGGAGTTTTAGTTGCAGAGGCATTACAACTGCCGTTCATTTATGTTCGTTCAAAGCCCAAAGGTCATGGACTTGAAAATCTGATCGAGGGTGACATTCAGCCTGGAACAAAAGTTGTTGTCATTGAAGATCTCATTTCGACAGGCGGAAGCTCTATAAGCGCGGCTGAGGCAATCCGGAACTTTGGTGCGGAAGTTCTTGGAATGCTCGCAATCTTTACCTATAATTTCCCATTGGCTGCCCAGAATTTCGAGGATGCCAAAATAGAATTAACTACGTTGAGTAACTATAATTTATTGCTTAAGCTGGCTTATGATTCTGGTGAAATCAGTGATTCTCAACTTGAAAGTCTGAATAACTGGAGAAAAAGTCCTGAAACATGGGGGAAATAGTCGCGTAAAAACAATTAATCACCGGACAATGGGAATCGAAAAATATGAAAGTGAAGTGAAATTTATTACTTCACCGCATGAGAGCGTGTATAATCATCTTTCAAACCTGAAGAATCTTGAACCTCTTTTTGACCCTAACCGGTTGGCCGAGCTAAAAAAACAATACCCTAATACTCCGGATATAAAACTTGACAATTTTCGGGCTTCAGAGGATGAATGCAGTTTCTCGATCAGCCCGGTAGGCAATATCGGTGTCGAAATTATTGAACGGGAACCCTCTAAATTGATTAAGCTGACCGGCAATAAGGCTCTTCCATTTCAGGTTAATTGCTGGATTCAGCTTTTACCTGTGGACGAAAGCAATTCCAAAGTGAAAATTACCCTCCATGCCGATTTGAGTCCAATGATAAAAATGCTCGTAGGAAAGCACCTGAAAGATGGAGTAAACCAGATTGCCGAAGCATTGAGCAGAATACATTATTCCTGAGGCTGGCAGGCTGTAGGGTATTAGACCGGAGTGAAATGCCCCCCTGGATCCACTTTTACCGTGAATTTTATTTAGGTAATTACAATCAACTATAAAAATCCCATTACCTGTTAGACCAGCACCCTAACTGTCTAAAACGCTATAGCCTAAACACCTAAAAGTCTAAAGCCTAAACCCCTAATTGCCTACAGCCTAATTGTCTACAGCCTAATTGTCTACAGCCTAATTGTCTACAGCCTAATTGTCTACAGCCTAATTGCCTACAGCCTAATTGTCTACAGCCTAATTGCCTACAGCCTAATTGCCTACCAGCCTACCTAAACACCACCTCCTTAAATTGATATTTATTGATTTTTCCCGATTGGGTTTCGATCCTCAATTGTCCGATCCGGTCAACTCCCAAAAGCTTCCCCTCAAATTCACCATTTTCATCAGAGAATGAGGACCACACCTCACGTCTGAAGAGCATATTGGCATAATCCTCATCAATTTCCCTAAATTCACCATGGCGAAGTTGCTGGTACCGGCCATCAAGTTTGAAGCACAAGTTCGCAAGCGAATCTTCAAGGTTATAAATCTGGCCGGTAATCTGATTCAGAGATACCGGATTTGGCGCATTACTAATAAAAACCTGCTGGTTAATATTTAACCCGATTCCTACAACGCTGGATGAGATTTTAGTGATCCTGATTGAATTTTCAATCAGGATACCGGCCACTTTTGAGCTGCCGATATAAATATCATTGGGCCACTTAATGCGCACATTATCTGTTAGTTCTTTCAAATAATCGGTAACTCCAAGAGAAATTACCTTCGAGAGTTCAAACTGTCTGCCGATTTCCAAAAATTCAGGATACAGGATAATGCTGAAGGTTAAATTCTTGTTTGGTTCGCTTTCCCATCTGTTTGAAGCTTGTCCCCGTCCGTCAATCTGGCTGTCAGCAACAAAAACCGCCCCTTCCGACGGCCGTTTTGTCAGTAACTGAGATGCGGCATAATTATTGGTTGAATCAGTTTCAATGATTCGATGAACAATTGATCCTATCATTTCGTTCCTTGATTTACCTGGTAAATAGATAGGGTCAAAGTAAAAACTAATATTTCAGAAGACTACAACATCATTTCTTTATTTATCTATCGGGCAAAAGAATTATCTTTGTACTTTAAAATTTCTATATGGTTAATGCTGCCATTCAGGATGGCTCAATCGATTTAATAGATGCGATTATCGAAGGGATACAACGCAAAAAAGGACTTGATATAATTGACATTGATCTTCAGGCAATTAGCAATACCGAGTGTGATCACTACATTATTTGTCATGGAACTTCCAATACCCATGTCGATGCGATTGCACATTCTGTGGAACAAACCGTTGAAGAGTTAAAAAATGAACCTGCATGGCACCGGGATGGCTATAACCAGGCCCAATGGATATTGCTCGACTATGCAAATATTATGGTTCACGTATTTCAAGAACCCATCCGTAAGTTATACGATCTTGAGAGTTTATGGGCTGATGGAAGAATTTATAATATAGACGCTGACATTTAATAAATTATGGCTGAGAAGGATACAACAAATAATGGAGGGAATAACATCCCTCGTGGACCGAAAAAAACTACAGGTGGCGGAGCTAAGCTGTCGCCAAAATTTAATCCGATTTATATCTATGGAATTTTATTGATTGCATTTTTTGCCATTCAATATTATACCTCAGGAGGCTCCCCTGTTGAGACCAGTTGGCAGGAGGTGAAAAATACAATGCTTAAAAACGGTGACGTTGAGAAGATTGTGGTTGTCAATAAATCACAGTCAGACATCTACCTCAAGGAGGGTTCCTACGAAAAGTACAAAAGCAAGTTTCCGCAAAGTTTCGGACCTACCAAAACAGGTCCTCACTTCTTTTTCACGATTGGATCTGTCGATGTTTTTGAAAAAAACCTCGAAAATGCGCTAACAGAATTTAACCTGGGTGGAAAGGTTACCCTAACGTATGAAATTCGGCACGACTATTTCAGCGAGGTACTGGGCTGGTTATTTCTTCCGCTTGTTCTGATTGCTGTTTGGTTCTGGATTTTCAGAAGGATGAGTAAGGGTGGCGGTGCAGGAGGTAACATTTTCAATGTTGGAAAATCGCAGGCTAAAATATTTGATAAAGAATCAAGGGTCAGTACTACGTTTAAGGAGGTTGCCGGTTTGGCTGAGGCAAAACAGGAGATCGAAGAGATCGTTGAATTCTTAAAAAACCCTGAAAGATATACAAAACTCGGCGGAAAGATACCGAAGGGTGCATTGCTGGTTGGCCCTCCGGGGACGGGCAAGACCTTATTGGCCAAGGCAGTAGCAGGAGAAGCTGATGTCCCTTTTTTCTCCATGTCAGGTTCTGATTTTGTGGAGATGTTCGTTGGAGTTGGCGCATCACGTGTTCGTGATCTTTTCAAACAGGCCAAGGAGAAGGCTCCATGTATCGTCTTTATTGACGAGATCGATGCTATCGGTCGTGCAAGGGGTCGAAATCCAAATATGGGATCTAACGATGAACGGGAAAATACGCTGAATCAATTATTGACCGAAATGGATGGTTTTGATACCAACTCCGGAGTAATTATTTTAGGCGCAACCAACCGGGCTGACATTCTCGACAGGGCCCTGATGCGTGCCGGAAGGTTCGACCGACAGATTCATGTGGAATTGCCCGATGTGATCGATCGTAAAGAGATCTTTATGGTTCACCTGAGGCCTCTTACCCTTTCAGATGATGTCAATGTTGTCTTTCTCGCCAAACAAACACCCGGGTTCTCAGGAGCAGACATTGCGAATGTATGCAACGAAGCAGCACTGATTGCCGCACGTAAAAAGAAATCCAAGGTCGAAAAACAAGATTTCCTTGATGCTGTCGACCGTATTGTAGGTGGTCTGGAAAAGAAAAATAAAATTATAACAGCTGATGAAAAGGCGATCATTGCCTATCATGAAGCAGGTCATGCAACGGTAAGCTGGTTACTCGAACATGCTCATCCGCTGGTTAAGGTAACCATTGTGCCACGTGGTAAAGCATTGGGAGCTGCCTGGTACCTGCCGGAGGAACGCCAGATCACAACACGTGACCAGATGCTTGATGAAGTTTGCGCCACCCTGGGTGGAAGAGCGGCTGAAGAACTCGTATTCAATAAGATCTCTTCGGGGGCACAAAACGATCTTGAAAAAGTTACCAAAACAACCTTTTCAATGGTTTGCTATTTTGGAATGTCCGAAAAGGTTGGAAATGTAAGTTATTATGACTCAACTGGTCAAAGTGATTATAGTTTCAATAAGCCATACAGCGAAAAAACAGCCGAATTGATTGATTCAGAAATTAAAGAACTGATCGACAACGCATTCGCAAGGGCAAAAGACATTCTGCGTAAAAATGCGAATGGTCACAAACAGCTTGCTGAACTTCTTCTTGAACGGGAAGTAATTTTCACCGAGGATCTGGAAAAAATCTTTGGCGCTCGTCCATGGGGGAAGAAAAAAGAAGAGGAAGAGGTTCCGGTTGTTGAAGCAACAATCCCAATCGCGGATTTAGAAACTGAAATTTAATCAATATATTTCCTGTCATGGAAAAGGGGTGGACAAGTGTCTTTTGTAGCAGCGATGAATACCTGGTAGCCATTGCTAAAGATTTGCTTGAGAATAGCGGAATTGAATCTGTTGTGATTAACCGCAAAGATTCAGCCTATGTTATTTTTGGTGAAGCAGAGCTCTACGTTACCGATCAAAATGAAATACAGGCAAGGGAGATACTTAAACAATTAAATAAAGGTTGATCTTGAAAGAGTTGCATACGCGCACCATTTGGGGATTTCTGTTTGCAACTGTTTTAACAGGTGCCATCATGCTTGGCGCTTATTCCTTTGGTCTGCTTTTTTTAGTTATTTCTGTTTTCGCACTGCGGGAGTTCTATGCACTTTGCCGCGCAGCAGGATATTCGCCACAGCTTTACCCCGGATTATTCCTGGGATTATTGTTGTTTGTCTTATCTTTTTTCATCGCAAAGCATCTAATAACTTATAATTCATACCTCTACGTTCTACCCCTAATCTACGCATTACCTGTTTACGAACTTTTTCGGAAAAAGAAAAATCCGCTTACAAATCTCGGATTGACTGTTTTTGGAATCTTCTATGTATCGATCCCCTTCGCCTTACTGAATTTCCTCCCGTTTAATGAAATTGAAGGGGCATTTGATTACCATTACGAACTGCTGATCAGCCTTTTTCTATTTGTATGGGCCAGTGATTCAGGAGCATATATTTTCGGGGTCCGTTTTGGCCGGCATCGGTTGTTTGAGCGTATCTCCCCAAAAAAATCGTGGGAAGGATTACTAGGAGGGATTTTTACAGCCCTGCTTATTGCCTGGATTCTTACCTTCATTTTTAAGGAATATAGTTTTAGTATTCTCGCAATAATGGCTATTATAGTCACTCTTGCAGGGACACTTGGTGATTTGGTAGAATCGATGATCAAACGGAGCATCGGGGTAAAGGATTCCGGACGGTTTATGCCCGGACATGGCGGCCTTCTCGACCGCTTCGACAGTATACTGCTCGCATCACCCGTAATTTATTTTGTATTCCAATTTTTTCTCTAGTCATTAATTTTCTTAGTTTTGCACAACTATTGTTCAAACTTATGAGAATTCACAAAGAAGGTTTTTTAGTTATTGCTGTTGCATTTCTAATCTGGTTATTTCTAAATATCATTGTAGGGCTTACTGAGGAGCTCTATTTTCGGGGTTTTACCTTTCTGGCGACCACTTATATTCTGATTTTTGTCATGCGTTTTTTCCGCTATCCCAATCGGAAAATTAAATTAAACCCACATGCTGTAATATCACCTTGTGATGGTCAGATCGTTGCAATCGAAGAGACTTTTGAACCAGAGTATTTTGGTGACCGGAGGCTTCAGGTCTCTGTTTTTATGTCCGTTTATAATGTTCATATCAACTGGATTCCCGTCCCCGGAATTATAAAATATTTCAAACATCACAGTGGAAATTTCATGGCTGCCTACCTGCCTAAATCATCGACCGAAAATGAACGGGCAACAACCGTTGTTCAGATGGAGAACGGGACCGAAGTCCTTGTCAGGCAAATAGCAGGTGCAGTGGCAAAACGGATTATTTCCTATCCCAAAGTAAATTCGAAGGTAACCCAGCAAAATGAACTCGGCTTTATTCGCTTTGGGTCAAGGGTCGATCTTTTCCTCCCTTTAGGGACAAAGGTAAATGTTGAATTATGTCAAAATGTTATTGGAAGTCAGACTATTATTGCTGAACTATAACACTATTCACCAACAATGATCCGAAAACATATTCCCAATTTTATCACCTGTTTGAATATTGTATCCGGCAGTATTGCAGTTTTTTTAGCGATAAAAGGGGAACTATCTCTCGCTGTAATTTTCATTTTTGCTGCTGCCGTTTTTGATTTTTTCGATGGCATGGCCGCGCGGCTGCTCAACGCATACTCTCCCGTAGGCAAAGAGCTTGATTCACTGGCTGATATGATCTCCTTCGGCCTGGCACCCGGAATGCTGATGATGGTAATGCTCGAATATTCGCTTTTTGGAGTCAATGTCAGGGCAGAGAGCTTTGCATCTTTGTCATTTGGGGAAATTATCTGCATTTCGGCAGCTCTGCTCATTCCTGTCACATCGGCTTTAAGGTTGGCAAAATTCAACATCGACACACGCCAAACCAGCTCATTTATCGGGTTACCTACACCGGCAAATGCCATTTTCATTGCTGCTCTGGCCTTGATTGTTGAGCATGGTCATTACGAAATTATTGATGCTTTTTTAGTACACCCTGCATTCTTGGTGATCATTACGATCGGGATGTCACTGCTGCTGGTTTCGGAACTCCCCATGTTCTCGCTTAAATTTAAAAATTTATCGTGGAAAGAAAATCAGGTTCGTTTTATCTTTCTGGGTATCTCTGCTGCATTTATTTTAGCATTCACCATATATGGAATTGCTCTCGCAATCTTAATCTTCATTCTGATCTCCTTCATCCTAAAATTAACAAAGTAATCATCATTCCGTTTTTTTGCCAAAATAAAAAAGTATACTTTTGCATAGTTAAAATAAAATCAAAACAATCGTGGATATTTTTGAAAAATTCAAAACTGACAAGGGCAATCTAGGTCAATATCAGAAAGAGGCACATGGTTATTTCTCATTCCCGAAATTAGAAGGGGAAATTGGTTCCCGGATGAAATTCAGGGGAAAAGAGGTTCTCAACTGGAGTCTGAACAACTATTGCGGTCTGGCTAATCACCCGGAAGTAAGAAAGGCTGATGCTTTGGCTGCTGCCCAATACGGCCTTGCTTACCCAATGGGGGCAAGAATGATGTCAGGGCAAACCAGCATGCATGAAGAACTCGAAAGACAGCTTGCAAGTTTTGTCCATAAGCCAGATGCATTTCTGCTCAACTTTGGATACCAGGGAATGATATCCATCATCGATGCAGTCTGTGGCCGTAACGATGTGATTGTTTATGATGCTGAAGCCCATGCCTGTATTCTTGACGGTGTCAGACTCCACATGGGTAAACGGTTTGTTTTTGTGCACAACGACATGGATAGCCTTCGGAAGCAACTTACACATGCCACTACTTTAGCCCAGAAAACTGGCGGTGGAATACTTGTTATTACTGAAGGAGTTTTCGGTATGGCGGGAGACCTCGGAAAACTGGATGAAATCGTTGCACTCAAAAGAGATTACAGCTTCCGTTTGCTTGTTGATGATGCGCATGGTTTTGGCACTATGGGTGAAACAGGTGCCGGAGTCGGAGAATTCTTTGGCGTTCAGGATCAGATCGACATGTACTTCGGAACATTTGCAAAATCAATGGCCGGAATAGGTGCGTTCATCGCGAGCAGTGAAGAGGTTTGCGACTACCTTCGTTACAATATGCGTTCACAGATATTTGCCAAATCACTTCCAATGGCGATGGTTTTGGGCTTACTCAAGAGGCTTGAGTTAATCCGCACCGAACCTGAATTAAGGGAAAGACTTTGGACCGTTGTGCGTGCACTCCAGTCCGGCCTGAAAGCGGAAAACTTCGATCTTGGAGTCACCAACTCACCCGTTACCCCCGTTTACCTCTCAGGCAGTGTGCCGGAAGGGACTAATGTAGTGATGGATCTGCGTGAAAATTACAACATCTTTTGTTCGATTGTAGTCTACCCGGTTATCCCCAAAGGTCAGCTCTTATTAAGGCTTATTCCAACCGCTAATCACACCATTGAAGATGTGGAATACACCATTAAGGCATTTTCAGAGGTTCGCAAGAAACTTGAAGCCGGTAAATACGCAGGAACAAAACTTGCACAGATACAATAGACAATAGGAATCAACTGAAATATATCGTATAAAAAAATGCCTCTCATTCCGGGAGGCATTTTTCATGTAATTTATTTTTATATCTTAATGTTTTTCAGATAAATACCGTTCAGCATCAATGGCAGCCTTACACCCTGAACCTGCTGCCGTAACAGCCTGCTTGTAGATTGGATCCATTACATCGCCACAGGCAAATACACCGTCCACTTTTGTATGTGAAGAATCCCCGATGGTCTTGATATAACCAACCTCATCGGTCTCAAGATATGGCTTGAAAATGGCCGAATTGGGTACATGTCCGATCGCAAGGAAGAAACCGTCAACATTGATACTTACTTCCGATTCATCGGCTTCACCTTTGTTCTTAATCAGGTTCACCCCTTCAACGACACCATCGCCGAATAAACCTTTAGTCTGATGTTTCCATAAGATCTCAATATTGGGGGTTTTAATTGTACGATCCTGCATCACCTTCGAGGCCCTTAAAACATCGCGGCGAACGATCAGATAGACCTTTTTGCAGAGCCCTGCCAGGTAGATTGCCTCTTCACAGGCAGTATCCCCCCCTCCTACTACGGCAACATCTTTTCCCCTGTAGAAGAAACCGTCGCACGTGGCACAGGCAGAAACTCCTGAACCGGCATATTTTGTCTCATCGGGTATGCCAAGGTATTGAGCGGTGGCTCCCGTAGCGATAATTACGGTATCGGCAGTAATCGTTTTAATACTGTCAATGGTAATGGTATGGACGGCTCCGCTGAAATCGGCTGCTGTAGCCAATCCCCAGCGCACGTCAGTCCCAAAACGTTCTGCCTGCTTCTTGAGATCCTCCATCATTTCGGGGCCGGTAATCCCCTGCGGATATCCGGGAAAATTCTCCACCTCAGTGGTTGTTGTCAGCTGTCCGCCAGGTTGTAATCCCTCGTACATTACAGGGCTTAGATTTGCACGGGCGGCATATATAGCTGCCGTAAATCCGGCAGGACCGGAGCCAATAATCAAACATTTAACATGTTCAGTTTCGCCTTCAATTTTATTTTTTGATGGCTGATTATCAGCAATATTCAGAGGTTTAAATAATTCCATTTTATGATTGTTTTATTGTTCTTCAAAGTTAATTAATTTTTCACTTTGGCAATAATTGCTAGTGTGAAATAATTCTAAATTTTTGAAATGCGAAAGTAATATTTCGTAGAAAATAAACTATGCTCTGGGAGCATTAGTTTATCGAATCCAAATAATAAGTTAATGATTTAAAAATTCAGTCGGAATATTGTGATGAACTATCACATTTGAAGTTTGATTTTTTGTTATCATTTCCCAATCAATGCACCTAAATCGACAAATTGAGGCCTTTCATTTGCATGAATAGACATCTGTGAGAGTTTATGCCCAACTAAATTTTTACATATTTAAATTCCAGGGTGCTGATTTTATTTAAAGGCTTTAGTAAACAGAAAACTGAATTAGCCAAACCAAACGAGGAAAAAAAGATTAGTAATCTCTTTGTTAAATACATAGGATTTGGAAAAGAAAAGTCAGAAAAAAAACCCTCCAGATAACTGGTTTTTAAAATTAGTAACAATGTAATGCTACTAATTTATTTAGCGAAACCCAATCGCACCGATTACTTTTGAAAATAATATTATTTATGTCGGGCATATTGTGTGTGGAGACCTGAAACCACCTTTAAAAACGGACTTAAAAAATTTAAACTTAATCGTTATGTTCAAAAAGATTTATGTATTTGTTGCATGTATTGGATTCGTAATTTCAATTCATCAAAATTGTTCTGCTCAGGACAAAACTAAGGAAGAAATAAAGGCTGAAAGGGAAGCCCTGAAAGCAGAAATGCAGTCAAAGGATGTTCAGGATCGGGAGGCTAAATTCCAAAGTTTGGAAGCACCGAAGAACTGTTCAATTGCAACTGTTGATGCGCTGGCAGTAAGTTCGGCAGGTATTTTATTAACTTCTAAGGAAAACACCAAATTGATCCCTGAGATTTATGGAAGAGCCATTAATCCAACTTCCGGTGATGGCATAACTGATGTAACTGTTAAAAAGCCTACATTGGATGAATTGGTAAAATTAGCCGGAAATCTTGCTTTACAAGTTACTTCTGTAACGGTTGCCACTCAGGCGATCTCTGCAGCAGCAGAGGATATTAAAAAAGCAAGTCCTTTTCAGGCTCCTAAAGGGATGAAATCGTTAAATTTCAGTAAGGAAGTTTTAGCACTTGCAGCACCTGAGCTGGCGCTAAATGTGAAGGTCGTAAATAACCTGATCGCGACTTTAAAGTCAGCTAACAATAACTAATGTGAAGCGATTCTTCTTCATCGTGTTTTGTATTGTGAATAGCCTCATGGGCTATTCACAATCTGATATACCAAGCAATTGGCTTGCATCCATCGACGCACGGCAGCAAGTTCAGGATACAACAAATGACAAAGTCAAAAAGGAACGTGAATTTCAAAAGACCGAGGCCTTTATCGACAATAAATCCACTACGGCTGCGGCACAGCAGGATTCTAAACCTGTTGTTGGGGTAGAAAAATTTGATTCTGAGGTCAACTCCAATTTTACCAGTTCTGTAGCTGAGAAAGTTGTTAAAGTAGTCACGAATACTCGCAGGTTTACTGTCGTTGACCGTACAAGCTACGACAAGGTAAAGTCTGAGCTTGAATTTCAGAAGACGGAGGCTTTTTTAGACAACAAAAATACCGCTAAACAAGGTGTCGCTTTGGCTGCTCAGTATCTAATCCTTGGAAATATCATTAAGTTGAGTATCTATAGGATGAAAAATCCCGATGGAACAGTTAACGGATACAAAGCAAGTACCGCCTTTACGTTGAAAGTGAATGATGTAGAGTCAGCAAAGACCACTGAAGCAGAGAATTTTCAGACCGAGGTAAGTCCGCTGATGTTATCTCCTGAGAGTGCAATGAATGAGGCACTAAAGTCAGTGGAGCCTAAGATGATGGCCTATTTTACCCAAACATTCCCGCTAAAAACGAAACTTGTAAAAGTTTTAGCCTCAAAAAGAGAGTCGGCATCAACGGTATTAATCGTTGGTGGTACCGGTTTTGGATTTAAGGAAGGTGATAAATTGATTGTAGAGAAAACAGAGATGATTAAAGGAAAGGCCTTTCCTTCTGTCGTTGGTCAATTAAAAGTAGTCCGCATTGCCGGAGATGATTTTACTGAATGTTCAGTATCAGATGGAGGAAAAGATATCCTTTCTAGGGTGAACGCCGGAGAGAAATTGATTTGTAAATTAATTGTAAAATAGGATGATTAGAGTACTTTCATTTTTCACGATATTGGGTTTATTGTCTGTTTTTTCAAGTGGCATTTGCTGCCCTATTCCAAGGCTGTCAGATGTCACTGCTTATCCTGGCACTAAAGAACCCAAAACATTGACATTACATGAGACAGGTATTGGCAAGAACGAAGCAGAGGCAATTACAGACGCCTCTCTTAATGCGTTTGAACAACTATTATTCCGTGGAATACCGGATTCAGATCAACCGGAAGCCTTAATAGGTACAAATGAAAATGAAATACGTTCGAAAAACAGCGATTATTTCAATCAATTTTACAAGCAACGATTTGGAACATTTATACTCTCAACACAGCCTACTATTCCATTACAAAAGCTTCCAAAGGGTAAAAAGAGAATTGAAGTGGATATCACGATCAACCTTAATGCATTAAAAAAAGACTTGGAAGAAAATAATATCATCCGAAAATTCGGTTTTTAAAATCCTGACTTATGAAAAACAAAACCTATCTGTTGACCCTTATGGTTCAGATTATCCTTTTGCATGGCGCATTGGGACAGAATGCCGCTACTGCTACCGGGAAAGTTGTAACAGTACAACCCAAAATAATGGTCATACCTTATACCAAAGAGGGTGAAGACCTGCGGTTAATTCTTGAGAATGATGAGAATAAACGAATAGCGATAACCAAGATCAAGGAGGGTTTCGATAGCAGGGGTTATACTACCGTGGATTTTACGGCAAAATTAAAAGCGGCAAAAGACAATAATGTTTTCACTTCAGAAAACCAGTCAGATATCAAGACCCAGATTATTCAGATGTCTGGTGCCGATGTGTATGTCCAGGCTGAGATTATTGTTGACAAGTCAACCACCGGAAATTCGGTCAAGATGATCCTTACCGGATTTGAGATTTCAACAGGCAACTCTCTTTCCAACAAAATTGGAGAAAGTGGTAAATTTTATACGGATGATTTTAATAAGTTGGCTTCAAAAGCGGTGGAAAGCTGCATCGAAGATTTTCTCAATATTTTGCAGAATAAATTTACCGATATAGTAAATAATGGGAAATCGGTGATGATGGAGATTGGATTCGACGCCGGATCTTCCTATAAAATGTCATCCGAATTAGGAACTGATAACCTGCCATTGTCCGATCAGATTGAAATGTGGCTGGAGAAAAATGCATTCAAGAATAATTACCATATCCAGGGGACAACCGATTTAAAAATGATTATCGACGATGTTAGGATTCCTCTAAAAGATCAATCAACAGGCAATAATTACAATCCAAACAAGTTTGCACTTGAATTATTCAAATTCTTAAAAGGGGTTGGATTGCAGCCGCAAAAGGAAATAAAGGGCAATACCATATTTATGACCATTAAATAACTGAATATGAGATTTATTTGCTGTGTTTTATTTCCTTTATTGGGAAGCTTCAGTTCTAACGCACAATCGACAAGCGATGTTGGAAAGATCGCGCTTTCTGTTGTTATGCCTGAAAATATCGAGAATCTGGATGGAGCACAGTTCTCTAAGATAGAGTCGAAGATTACCCGTATAATTACGGCATCGGGTTTGGCTGCAACAGGCTATAATCATAATTTCATTATCTATCCTAAATTCGATATCTACGAAAGCGAAGTTGTTGAAGGCGGACTTCAGAATATAACCGTTGTAAAAGGAGAACTCAGTTTGTCGATAATGCAGATTGACAATAACCTGCTCTTCTCAACAGTCACCATATCGCTTAAGGGGAGTGGAAGCTCCCGGAGTGCGGCAATCACCAATGCGATCTCTCAGGTTCCTCCAACAAATCCACAGTTTGAACAGTTTATTCAGACAGGAAAGTCTAAGATTATAAACTATTATGAATCAAAATGTGAGGATATCGTAAAGAAATCAGAGAGTTACACGAAGATGCAAAAATACGACCAGGCGCTGGCCTTGCTGATGACAGTACCCGAAGAGGTTTCAGGATGTTACGCGAAAATTCAGGACAAGGCAATTGATGCTTTCAAAGCCTTTAAGAGACAGCAATGTTCGGAACTTATCCAACGAGCCACGACCACCCTTGCAGGGAACAACTACATGGGAACTCTGCAAATCCTTGCGGATATTGATCCTTCGACAGAATGTTTTAACGAGGCCCAGAGACTGGCTGTTATAGCCGAAAAGAAAGCCAATGCCGAGGCCAAAAAGGAGTGGGATTTTCGCATGGAGCAATATCATGATGCACTTAGCCTGGAAAAGCAACGGATGGAAGCGATCAAAGAGATCGCAATAACATATTACAAAAGCCAACCCAAAACAATAGTGGTTAATAAGCTCATCATTCGATAATTCAATTGTATGAAATCGAAAACAGAATAAAATGTGCTAACACCTAAATATGTCATTTCGGTTGATCCATGGCATAGATCGGATTAAAACTATCCCTTTTATGATAATGCAAAGTAATTCCCTCTTCGTTATTTGAGGAAAAAATATTAGTTTTGCACTTGTGTCAAAGTAGACAAGTTCAATTCGGGGTGTAGCGCAGCCTGGTAGCGTACTCGTCTGGGGGGCGAGGGGTCGCAAGTTCAAATCTTGTCACCCCGACGGATTGAAAATCAAAGGGTAAGGCAGAAATGCCTGACCTTTTTTTTTTGGTCATAGCTGTCTATTCCCGCCGAATTTGATAAAAATATCCCGATAAACGCTGATTATCTCCAATACTCATAGAAAAAGAGAATCAATAAAAACCCCGCCAGATATACCGAAAATAATAAAATTTAAATTACTATGCCAGGTGACTTTAAACCATAAAAATATTTCTTCTGAAGTTTGTAGGCTTTCATCCTTTTATCTATAGCAGATTTCTCAAATTGAATAAATTCAACTTTTAATCCTGTCAATAAGTTGAATTTGAAATTTAGTTCATCAATCAGATTATTCAGGATGCGCATATTCTGTGAATAGTGTAAGTGGTCATTATTAATCACCTCGAGTAAATCGGTTGACGTTAGTTCTTCTGCGGATAAGAAAAGTTGTATCAGGGCGAAATGGAGAGGCTCCAGGTCAAGTTCCCGGGTTTTGAAGATTATTTTTCCCTCAGCCACCCTGATTTTATCAACCGCTCTCTTTTTATAGAGCCACGTTAGAAGTCCAAGAACCAAAATTAATAAAATGGTAGCGGCAACTAATCCGATCCATATTCGGTCTGAGGAGTAAATTTCTCCCTCTCCCATAAAATCACCAAAAAAATCATCCCTATTTTCTCTGTAAAGAAACAGATTCTGGTCTCCACTTCCACGACTTATAATATAAACCATCTCATGAAAATAATATGGTTCACGAACAAGGACTATTCCACCATTGACAAAAGGGCCAGCCTTAGTCTTGCTATACGCTTTATACTTGTTATTTGGCAGATCCAGAATATAGTTTTGCGCATCATAGGATACAAGAACAAGATTATCTTCAAAATCAAAGTAGGCAATGTGCATGCTCACAAATTTTGGATTGAGATTTCCTAATCTCTCCCATGATTTCGTTTTAAAATGAAAAACCCAGCACTCATCATTGAGTTTTCCATTTATTGGTGAAGCCTGGTCGAGAATCATGCCGCCAAATACATACCAATCATCCTTGATCATTTTAAATATCGTATAAGCACTTCCTAGTGGGAAAACCTTTGATCCTGTGGGTTCTAATATCTCCCATTCCTTTGTAAGTGAATCTAAATAGCAAAAGAAATTGCGGTATGACCAATATCCATAACCTCCATATCGATAGATTTTGCCATTATTTGTAAAGAGCGTTGCAAACTGCTGCGCATTATGGCTCACTCCTTGATCTATTCCTTCGAGTTTGTCATTATTTAATATATAGGTCTGTCCACCACTATTGTTAATCAGGTAAAGCTTATGGTTAAGGCAAACCGGGTGTAATTTATCAAATTCTAATCCCTGCGGAGTCTTTATTGGTATCGATTTAACAATTTTAAACGACAACAAATCAACAATCTTAACCGAATCATTTGCTAAAATATACATCAATCCTGCTTCTGCATCACTGGCATTATGGCACGGTAAATCTTTGGGACATATCCGTATCCTTTGTCCGATTGCATAACCATACGAAAAATATACTATGATAAATATAATTAGTTGATGGAGTGTAGTTTTCATAGTATTAGGTTATGGTTTATACAGTAACAAAGCTAATAAATAATAAACTTTATAACCTTCAAAATGATCCTAATGTAAAATATCCAAATTTGTTTAATTTTAGGGCCTAATTTACTGTTAAACGAATGAAAAATTTATCCCGCAGATCATTTATGAAAATAGCCGCAACGGCTGGAACCGGAGTATTGGTAATCCCGAATTTACTGAAATGCTCCCCTAACAACAGATTAAATTTTGCAGTCATCGGAGTAGGTGGCAGAGGGGAAGCGAGCTGGACCCAGGTTCCCCAGGAGAGCATCGTTGCCATGTGCGATGTCGACGACCGGCAATCTGCGAAGGGTTATGAAGCGTGTCCTAAAGCCAAGAGATACAAGGATTTCAGAAAAATGTTCGACGAAATGTCGAAGGATATTGATGCAGTCATCATCGCCACTCCAGACCACACCCATTTCCCGGCAGCTATAGCAGCCATGGAACTTGGCAAACATGTTTTTGTAGAGAAACCTTTAGCTCACAATATCTGGCAGTTACGCGTCCTTAAACACGCAGCAAAACATTACGGTGTTGTTTCCCAGATGGGCAACCAGGGGCATACCACCAATGGAATAAGACTCGTAAAAGAGTGGTATGAGGCCGGAGTACTTGGTCAGGTCAAAGAAGTTATTGCGTGGCAGGGAAAAATTGATCCAATACATGATGGTTATTTCAGAAAACCGGCCAGTTTTCCTCCACAAACGGAAGAGATCCCAAAAGAGCTCGATTGGGATTTATGGCAGGGACCGGCAGCAGTCCGCCCATTCAATAATATTTATGCCCCCGGAACATGGAGAGGATTTTACGATTTAGGAGACGGGAAATTAGGCGATTGGGGTTGTCATACCCTCGATGCCCCATTCTGGGCGCTTGATCTTGGAATGCCTCACACAGTGGAGGGAGTTATACCCAATCCAATGCCTGATCATAGTTGGGTTTCTGAAGAGTCGGTGGTCACCTGGCAATTCGCCGCCCGCGGGAATAAGGCACCTGTAACCATGAAATGGTATGAGGGTATTGAAATGCCTGCAATCAGACCTGAATGGGGAGTTGATAAATTACCTGAAGGGGGTATGATCATGATCGGAGATAAAAAAACACTGATCACCGGCGGAAGACCCAACGATGCGCGGTTACTTGTTCCCGACGAGGAGATGAAGGAGTTCCTGAAAAATGCTCCGGCACAAACGATCCCCCGAATCGGGGAAGAACTTCCTGTCCAGGAGTGGGTTGCTGCAATTAAGAATCATACCCTTCCCGGATCCAATTTCGACTATGCTGCGAGCCTGACCGAAATGATCCAGGTTGGTATTCTGGCACAACGATATGGTGGAATAATCAACTATGATGCCGCCAACATGAAAGCAACAGGTCGTCCGGAACTGGATGCTCATATAAATGAACCTGCCCGCAAGGGTTGGGATTACGGCAGAAATATTAAGATTTAATGTAAGTCCGGGTCCGACTTATGCTTAAATAGTCCGAGCCCGACTCTGAGTCGGACCCGGACTATTTAAGACTTTTGTTCCTGAGCAAAGTGTAAATCTATATCTTTTGAGCAATCACCTGACTCAAACCAGATTCAAATTCGAATCTTGAAATGTTTTTAAATCCTGCATCTTCAAGCATATCTGTCACTTCCAGTTCTGTAAAGCAATCTCCGGCTTCAGTCCCAACCAGCATATTTATAGCGAAAATAGCACCGGACGCAGGTTGTGTTCTGTCGTTATTCATAACCCAATCCTGAATGATAATTTTTCCATTGGTATTCAATGCTCTAAAACATTTCCTGATCAGATCCTTATTAACCTCCAACGAATTGCTGTGAATAATTGCCGACAAAAAGAGCAGATCGAATCCTCCTGGCAACTCATCAACGGTATAATCACCAGTATAAATTTTGATTTTATCTGAAAATCCCTCTTTGTCAATAAATTGTTTGGTGATGGGTACAACATTCGGTAAATCAAAGACAGTTGCCTCCATATCCGGCTTAAGGGAGATAAATGCCATCGAATAGGCTCCTGATCCACCACCAATATCCAGCATCGTATTTATTCCGGAGAGATCAATTTTCCGTAATTGCTGCGGAGCTTGTTTCATTGCCCTGTCATGCATGGCTGTAATAAAAGAGAAAAGCCATTCATCTCCCCGTTCATTTATCTCAGCAGGATGAGCCGATTTCCCCGTTCTAACCACCTCCGTGAGGTTACTCCAGGTATTCCACAGATGGTTTGAATGCATTAACCCTCCCAGATAGTCTGATCCTTTCCGGGAAAGAAAAGTTGAACTTTCATCCGTGTTAAAATAGATCTGGTTTTGTTTCGTAAGAAATCCTAAAGAGACCAGTCCATTTAGCAATCGCTCGCAGGCATGTTCATTTAAATTGCACTTGTTTGCAATCTGATGGGATGGACAACCAGAATCGTCGATGTTTGTAAAAATATCAAGTTCAAACCCACTTAATAATATTCTGCTTTTTTGAAAGGAAGCAACAAATTCCCGAATAGCATTTGGATTCATATTTTTGGATTTTAATCTGTTAAGAATATGGAAAAATAGTCATTGTAAAGTTGCCAATTATTTTAAACACCTTCACAAGATGACTCATATTACTTGCAAGATTCTTAATCACACTTGCAAGATGACAGATTGCACATTCAATTTCCAAAACAGGAATGAACAAACAACAAAATCCAACAGAATAAATTTCTAGTTTTTCCCTTGCTGTTCAAAATATTGGGATTAGCTTTGATGTACCATTTAACAAAATATATCCGGAATTTAATTCTCAATAAAATATAAGCCACTAATTTAAAAGGCATTAGAATACTTCCTCCTTATTTTTTACGCTTAAATGGTAAACCAACGATGCTCTCTTTAATTTACCGGAGTTGAAATTTCTGCTGAAGCTCCCACTCCTGTATCCCTTTCTCAATCTTCATCGTCCAACACAATTCAATTGCCTTAATTAATATCGCATATTTCGATATTATTAAGAATTATTCCAAATAAAATCATCTGCCTCCTGAACATTCAGCTCAAAAAGCTGTTTATAATACTTAAACTTACTTACAGGAAATTGTGAAGTGAAACTTTGATTTATTTTTTGCTTCACTAATACATTCAGATTATGGCAGATCCCTTTTTGGCTGAAATACGAATTTTCCCATTCAACTTCGCACCTAAAGGGTGGGCGTTTTGCGACGGACAGATTCTTCCCCTATCGCAAAACACAGCACTCTTTTCGTTAATGGGTACAACCTATGGAGGCGATGGGATTTCTATCTTTGCACTTCCCGATTTACAGGGAAGGGCCTCAATGCACCCCGGACAAGGCCCTGGATTAAGTTTGCACGATCTGGGAGAAGCCGCAGGCTCTGATACAGTCACATTACTTGAATCTGAAATACCATTGCATAGTCATCCGTTTAATTTAGTTGGAGCAACTGCAACAAGTGCTAACCCGGCAAATACATATCTTTCAAATTCCCCAAATACAAACGCATCGGTATATACCCCATTAACTTCAAATTTGAAATCGGGTTCTACCTTGTCGACAGCAGGTGGAGATCAGCCGCATAACAATATGCAGCCGTACCTTACTTTAAATTTTTGTATTGCCCTTCAGGGGGCATTTCCACCAAGATCGTAAATAAATAAACTATGGCACAGCCTTACGTTGGAGAAATCAGAATATTTGGAGGCAATTTTGCACCTGCCGGATGGATGTTTTGTGAAGGGCAAATTCTTCCGATCTCCGAATATGAAACCCTTTTCAATTTGATAGGGACTACTTATGGTGGCGATGGTCAGGAGACCTTTGCTCTGCCTGATATGCGTGGCAGAGTACCCATTCATCAGGGTGGTGGATTTACGCTGGCTGAAACCGGAGGGGTAGAAACAGTAACTCTAACTGCCAATCAGATTCCGGCACATAATCATGCCGTTTCAGCCTCTTCTGATTCCGGCAATTCATCCTCCTCAGGGTCGTATTTAGCTGCAGGTCAGGAGAAGCTGGTATTTGGCATCGAAACAACACCTGCCATTTTATCGGCAGCCCAAACAATTGGGACTACCGGAGGGAGCCAGCCACACGATAATTTCATGCCTTATCTGTGTCTCGATTATATCATTTCACTTTTCGGGATTTTCCCATCACAAACCTAGTAAAATATCAAAGATGGCTGAACCATTTTTATCAGAGATACGGATCATGAGTTTTTCTTTTCCACCCAAAGGCTGGGCACTTTGCAACGGACAATTATTGCCCATTAACCAGAATCAGGCTTTGTTTTCGTTAATGGGAACAACTTATGGCGGAGATGGCAGAGTCAACTTTGGATTACCTAATTTACAGGGGCGAACACCAATTCATACAGGAAACGGTCACACCCTGGGTGAAAGAGGAGGAGAACAGGTGCATACACTCACGATCTCAGAAATACCTTCTCATTCTCATTCAGTTAAACTAAGTGACAATGCGGGAAATCCGGTTGCTTCAGCGGGGAACATGCTGGCTAACTCTGGCGATGAAAGGCGCTTTACATCTTCCGATACGAATCTTAATGCCTTGGGTTCGCAAACAGTTGGAAATACAGGAGGGAGTCAGGCTCATCAGAATATGCAACCCTTTCTCACACTTAGTTTTTGCGTTGCCTTGCAAGGTATTTTCCCAAGCCAGACTTAATTTTTGAACTACTTACAATGAGCAACAGACGAAATTTCCTTAAAATACTGGGCACCGGATTTGCGGCTGCATCAACAAATCCGTTAATGGCTGGGATCACCAAAATGAAGACACCGGAAAGGCCTCTTAAAATAGGCATCCTGAGTCCTCAGTCAAATATTTGTCCGCAATATCCCTATTCATTTATGAAGGGATTCAGGCTTGGTATTGATCAGAATAAAGCTTTGAAAAAACAATACATCGAAATTGTAAATGAACCCAACGGCTACGGAACTCCATTCATCAGTAAGCAAAACGCAGAAAAACTTTTATACGAAAATAATGTTGATCTGATGGTTGGAATTCTGGGAACTGAGGTGGCCAATCAGTTCGAAAGTCTGTTCACAAAAAAGCAAGTCCCTTTTATAGTCTGTAATTCCGGCGAATATTTCCCTGTAAAAAAGCTTCGCGATAACCCCTATCTGTTTTTCAATACGCTGAACCTGTACCAATCAGCCTATCAGAGCGGGCAGTTTGCCACATCGAAATACGGGAAACGCGGTTTTGTTGTTACCTCATTGTACGATAGCGGATACGACACACTTTTCGCATTTTCACAAGGTGTTACAACATCAGGTGGAACTGTTGAAGAGACACATGTTATGAAAACAAACGAGCATGATTGTGTATCAAAAGCCATTGACAGGATCAGCCAGATTAACCCCGATTACCTCTATGTTCTGCTCAGCGGAAGTCAGGCTAACGATTTCATGATCCACTATAAAAACCAATGCGGGAACAGGGTTCCGGTTATAGGCACACCTTTCATGACAGAGGGGGCAAACCTCCCGATGTTGGGGCAGTTTGCCGGAAATCTGGAAAGTATTTCACCGTGGGATAAAAAAACAAATAATCAGGAAAATCAGGAATTCTGCAAAAAATATATGGAAACCTATCGGGCAGAACCTGATTTATTCGCTCTACTTGGATACGAAACCGGGGCAATGACTTACCAGGCACTGGCCAATTCTGCAGGCGATTATTCCGGACCATCCTTACGTAAATGCCTGTCAGAAATTACGTTCAGGTCACCAAGAGGAGAATTTTCAGTTGATAAAGAAACTGGTTGGACTAAAACCCCATTGTATCATCTGCGAGCCGTGAACCAGATCTTAAGTTCGCACCAAACAGTTCAGGTAGTCGATAAATTGCACCCTGTAGAGGCGATGCATACCGATTTCGCACTTCTCGAAAGCGACTACCGCTCAGGATGGCTAAATCCTTATCTGTTTGTTTAAAATATTTCTTCAAAAATCCCCTACAATCAGTAAATGAAATACTTCCCAGATTTCTACAACCTTCTTTTTGTCCTGTTATTCGTTCCGGCAGCTATCTCAGCAAAAAATACACATCCGAGCATTCACTTAAATCATGAGAATTTCGAAGTTTCGTATTCTGAAACAGGGGTTCTTTTTAATCCTTCCGGAAATCCAATCCAATGGAAATGGCAGTTAAACCGGATTTCAGGAATAAAAAATATTGAGACAACTGAAGTATTCCCATTAGCTGATGGGAATGATGTGAAATATTTCAGAGGAAATATTACCGAACAATATTTATTTCGGGGAAATTCAATTGAGCAACAATTTGTTCTACAAAACAAAATAGAAGGAACAGAGGATTTAGTAATCGAAGGAACGGTTTCATCGAAAGGAAGTTTCTCTAAAGTATTCGGAGGGTGGATCTGGTCTGAGGGAAACTCAAAGGTTTTCCTTGGCGACGTCTATGTTTACGATGCCAGTGGCAAACAGATTGCAGCTCAAATGGATGTTACAGATCATTCTACTAAAATTACTCTAGATGCAACTGCATTAAAAAATGCAACCTATCCGGTAACCATCGATCCGCAGATTGGGCCTGATGATTTTGTACTGGCCAACATAGGGACAAGGCTGTATCAGCCAAAATTAATCTACAATCCCACCGATCAGAAGTTCTTTTCAAGCTGGACCAATTATACGTCCTCTTCTGTACGCAAAGAAAATATTTACGGAGCAAGTTTTGACCTGGCTCAAATTAGATCTCAACATTTCGCTGTTGACCAAACGATAAATTATTCAAATTTTAATATCTCAGGAAATGTGCCGTCAAATGCAGGGGCCAACTCTGGCGCAACTTCATCGGATGTTGCAGTAAGTAACAGCACATATCTTACGGTCTGGGAAGATCTGAAAGGCACAGCTAACTCAAACAGACGTGTAAAATACCGGATGAGTACCACTACCGCAACCAGCAGTGATACAATTCCCATTTTTAAATCGACCCAGTTCACCACAAATTATGGCTGGCCTGAGCACCCTGCCGTAGCTGCTAATAACGCTAAATTCTTAATCACTGTTTCAACAGGACTTGGCAACGCAAACTACGCTGTTTTAGGAAAATACATTACTAACGCCGGGGCTGCTGAATCTGCCGATAGCATTACCTTAATGTCATCGGCAGTTCCTTTTGTAGACACTGATGTGGATGCCCAACCAGGGGGTATATTTTATGCCGCATCGGCCACAATAAATAAGCTTTATTTTGGAATTGCTCCCACAACTGGTAGTTTATCTGCCAATAGTGTCACCACTTCAGGAAATATTGGATCGATTGCATTGGCCGCGGGATCAACTAAGGCATTACTCGTCTGGAGCGAATTATCTTCCACAAAATATATCATCAATGGATTGTGGATTACCTCATCAGGGACAGCATCTGGCTCTCCTTTCCAAATTGACACAAGCGATTTAAACGGATCAGGGCACCCATCAGTGGCTTATAATCCGGATACAGATTCGTGGTTGGTAGCATGGGATTCCACACCGTTTACCACACCCGGGACTATTATTTTAGGGCGCGAGATTCTTGCAAACAATACCTTGAACGGAGTTTTTCCGGTCAGCAACCAGGCCCGCACTTCTGTTTCACCAACAGTTGCCTACGATAATCAGAATCATGAATTCTGGATAGCCTGGAGTGGAGGAGGAAACAAGGACCAGCTTCTTGCACAACGCTGGAAGAGTTCACTTGCCGACTGCACTATAAGTTTAAAGCAAGACACAATTCGTGAAAACAATTTTAAAAAAACGGCTCTAAATCCGTCTGCAGATATCAGAGTGACTACGCTGAGTGCACTGACAGCCAGCGGTGATTCTATATATCCGGTTGATTTTATTCCTGTCACAACAGACATTTTTCAGACTTCCTATCTCTCAGGAAGTGTCAGCACCGTTAAACCAACAGGCAATCTGAGTTCATACCAAAGTTCGCGTAACCAATTATTTTATGTGTTAAATGATTCTATTGACTACGAAAAGCTTACTCAGTATGGCATTTCGTTGTATACTCAGTCTGAAATTGCGGGTGCCGCAGGACAATCATCCCCACAACCGAAAACTATAAGGGTGGTTGACCAGAATGAACTTTTCCAGGCAATTGTGCCCGCTACGGTAACATTTTATGAAGATCAAGCGAACGCCAGCATTCCATTTACCTATCAATCAGGAGACAACGGAAAAGAACGAAACGCCATATCGCTATCCGTAACTTCCAGCCCGTCGTCATTCCTTGCAGATCCAACCTTGCAAGTCAATCCCTCGGTCCCGGGAGGAGGACATTCAGATCCTTTTCCGCGAACACCACTGACAATTAATGAGACACTTAACTTAAGTCTAAAACCTAATGCCTCCGGAAACGGAACCTTAAACCTAACCCTGACTGATCTGAAAGGCGGAGACTGGAGTTCAGTGCAAAAAAACAATTCGACAAATTTTTCTACCTCAGTCACGGTAATACCAGTAAATGATGCCCCTACATTTACTTCAGGGGGCAACGTTATTGCCAATGAGGATGCCGGTTCAAAAACCGTTTTGTCATGGGCAACAAATATAGATACAGGAGCACCTGATGAATCAACACAGAGCTTAAATTTCACGCTTGCAAATGATAATCCGGATTTATTCAGTGTCCAACCTTCAATTAATGCCACCACCGGAAACCTGACCTTTACCTCCTCCAGTCAGTTATCTGGAGTCGCAAATTTACAGGTATACCTGCATGACAATGGCGGAACGGCCAATGGTGGAGTTGATGTAAGTAGTGCAGTTAATTTTACAATTACAATAAATCCGGTTAATGATGTCCCTTCCTTCAGTGCCGGAACGGATCAGACCGTTTCAGAAGATGCAGGATCACAAACTGTTACTGCCTGGGCAACGGCAATAAGCCCGGGACCAGCCAATGAATCCGGTCAAACACTCTCCTTCCAGGTTACAAACGATAACAACGCGCTGTTTA
>CAIVCR010000075.1 GCA_903904515.1 uncultured Bacteroidia bacterium | reverse complement strand
TTATTGGACGCATCATTTTGAAATTTGATTGTGGCGGTTCCATTAGCATTGGCGCTATGATTTGATATTGTTAAATCTATGGTTGATCCGCTCGTGTTTACCCTTCCGTCGAAGGTAACATGAGTTGCCCCGTATACATCAATCAAAGGTGCGTTGTTGATATTTCCGCTGATGCTGAGACCTGAAACAGTCGGGTAGATCGTTAAGGTGGCCCATGCGTTTGTTGCCTGTCCTGTGAGGCTTGCCGTAGCGGGTTCAGTGGTATTGGCAGTAATGGTAATAATGATGTTGTTGCCGCTTTGATTTGTGTTTGTATTAATGGCATCAAATGCGGCTTTTAAGGTGGCATAAGTAGCATTTGCACCGGTTGAACCTGTCACGGTTACCTGTGCATTTGCTGTTTGCATTAAAACCCCGGTTGTCAGGGTTAACGTCAGGAAAAGAACTAGAATTTGTTTCATCTGTTGTTTTTTATGTTTTTCTGTCTAATTCTACTTTGGTACATTGAAATTATAATAACGTGCAATATCTCGTTGACGTTGAAGATGTCGTTTCTCTAGTTGTTCAAAGCGTTTGTCATCACTTGCATAATCATCTCCGGAACGTATTTCTTTGGCAATCAGCAGACGGATATCGTTGGTTGAAAGCAGAGGGAGATCCTGAACATTCTCTAACCTCTCGGTCAGAATGTATTCCATGGCAACACAGGTTAAGGCCATATGATTGAAAAAGCCTTTATATAATCGAACCTGGTAATCGGACATCCCAAGATCATGACTATCGTCGCGGAAGCATCGTTCAATCCAGAACCTCTGCGCCTGCATAAATGCAAATTCCTCAATGCTTTGATCCTGTTGAGCAATATTGCTCAGAGAGTACTTTGTTTTATCTTTTTTGTCGATTGGTTTTCTGATTACAAGAGTTTGTTTGATGGCCTTCTGATCAGCGGCTTTTTTATCCCAAACCCAGATGGTTGCGACATAAATCCATGCGGTTAACCAACCTTTGGTTGTGGGTCGTATTCGTACTTCTTTAAAGTCTCTCTTGTGTAATGACGCCGCATATTTTTCGACGGTAATTCCAAGGCTGTCAGTTTTGGGCAGGCTGGGTTGTCTGCCTCTTTTCCCAGGCTCTGCAACAGGTATAAAGATCCGGGGTTCCTCGGTAAATATGAGTTGATCACAATGAGTTTCTAAAATGTATTTTACACCTAACGACGCTAATCCTTTGCTGAATTCAAATCCATTGCCGTATAACCCATCTCCATTGACATAATCAAACTGAACTCCATGCTTAAGATGCTCACGAATCATTTCCAGCGCCAATTGTGGTTTGGTCTTGAATACCCTTTCGGATTTAGGAATCCCGGCCTTCTGACATCGTGCTGGATTATCGATCCACTGCTGTGGAAGAAACAGACGGAAATTGGTCAGGGAGGAATATTTACCGGCGGTCAGGCTTAGATACACTGCCACCTGGCAATTATCCACTTTCCCAGAGGTTCCTGCATATTGACGAGCCACACCCACTGATTTTGTTCCTTTTTTCAAATGTGCTTTTTCATCCACCGTGCATCCAATTTTACCAATCGGCTGAAGCTTTTTGGAAACATTCTTTGCCAATTCCAACATCAAACCTTTGGAATCCCAGGGAGAGTCGGAGATAAAATGTTGCAGAGACTCATACTCACTTCCTGAAACTTCTTCCACCATGCGCTCAATATTTCGTTTCCCTCGTTCAGCACAGAAAATCCCCTGGAGATATTGATGTGCATTGTTCTGTTGTGTTTTTTGCCCGGCGCGAAAAAACGAGTTATATGTGCTTATAATCTTTTCAAAACCAGAACACAGCGAACATGCAAACTTTGAATTTCTACCATGATGTTTTGATCCTGATGGTACATTTGACCTTGTTCTGTCTTTGTGTTCAGATGGTTTCTCCTTGGTTTTTATTAAGTTGCCATTCCTAATCGCTGAAACAAACCGTTTAACTCCGGATTTATTCAATCCCAAACGGGCTTGAAACGAGCTAAAAAATTCAGTACTTTTGATGGAGGTCCTGGTTCTCATACATCTTAAGTTTTTGGTGGTACATTAACCTAAGATAATGATTATCAGGACCTTAACTTCATTTATTTAGAGTTTTTATAAACAAGATATTAACATTAACAAATTGATTTACAGATAGATAAAAAATTATCTCAACCTCATTTTTCATCTTCTCAATCTACCAAAGTAGAATTAATCAGCCCGTCTTGGTACTTTTGTCCTGAAAATAAGTATAAATGAGCAATCTGGAAGAATTATTCAATGCCCTGGACGATGGACTCAGAAGCGGGCAAAAACTGAAAGACATGGGACCTATAATAGAAGGTTATAAGGGGGAAGACTGGAAACAATTTGAAAAGTACAATGCTGATCACTATGCCCGGAATCTCGTAAAGATCAATGACCTGCTTGAGATGCTTATTCTTTGCTGGGAGGTTCACCAGGGCTGCCCTGTTCACGATCACCCAGTAAACGGTTGCCTGGTACGGATACTTCAAAGTGAAGTGACCGAGAATGTTTATGAATTATCAGAAAAGCCGGAATTGTTAAGCAGCAGCGTTCTTCCTGCCGGGGGTATCGCTTACAAGCAGGGGAATATTATATTACATGAAATTTTCAATCATTCCGACAAGCGGGCCGCCTCTATCCATATTTACAGTCCCCCGAATTTCAAGCCGAATTACTTTCACGACATTCCGGAGAAGAAGAAATAAGAGCTGTGGCCTGGTTATTTTCTCTCGTGCGGCCTGATCATGCAGGGGCATGGGCCATTTA
>CAIVCR010000074.1 GCA_903904515.1 uncultured Bacteroidia bacterium | reverse complement strand
TTTTTCGCTACTCGAAAATGTCATCAGTTTTCTTGAATCTGATGGTAAGTTACCAGCCAAATACAAAACACATCCACTTAAAGGAAATTATGCCGATTGTTTAGAATGCCATATCAAGCCCGACTGGTTGTTAATCTGGAGGCAAGATGATAAAGAAAAAATAATTTCCCTTGTAGCTACCGGCACCCACTCTGATTTATTCTAATCAAACATCCTAAAGCGAACAAAATTAAACCTGCATATCGAATAACTCGCCAAGAATATAAAACCTGTATTTCATTTCCTCACCTTTGTTAGTTTTAAATACGCAGGTTTGTAATTAGCAAAACAAAAAAGCAGTCACGACGCTTCGTAACTGCTTGATTTCCTGTGGGCCCAGTAGGGCATGATCCTACGACCCCCTGATTATGAGTCAGATGCTCTAACCAACTGAGCTATAGGCCCTAAAAATTCGGATGTGAATTTCGGAGTGCAATTTTACTCATTTGCGCCGTATTTTCCAACTATTTTTGCGCAAATTAAATCTGAGGAATCACTTTTAGCAGAATATTGACCACATTGTGCACGTTGTGGCCGAAAACCCTAAGGATCTCCTCCCATGAAACGGGCGCCTCATCCTCTTTCCAGCTGTCGAAATCAGTAGCCATGGCAACTGCTGCATAGGGGATTCCGAGCTCATTGGCAAGCATACACTCCGGGGCCGTGCTCATATTGATCATATCACCTCCCCAGGTTCGGAACATGTGAGACTCGGCACGAGTAGAAAATCTAGGCCCCTCAATGGTCAGGATACAACCCCTTGGATGAATTGTAAGCCCAAGATCCTTTCCGGCAGAAATAAGCTTTCCCCGAAGATAATCATTAAATGGGTCGGCCATTGGAGTGTGTTTCATGATATGGGGCTCAAAAGCTTCGAAAAAGGTGATTTTCCGGTGCCGCGTGAAATCGATAAACTGATCGGGAATAACCAGGTCACCCCTCCCGATATTTTCACGCAGTGAACCGCAAGCCGTTGTGGCCAGGATATGGGTGCACTCCAACTGCTTAATTGCATAGATGTTAGCTCTATTGTTGACCTGTGTTGGAGGAATTGTATGTTCGCGGCCATGGCGTGAAAGCAAAACCACCTCCACTCCACCGATGGTCCCGCAGATAAAATCTGAAGTTGGATCACCATAAGGTGTCTCAAGGGTTATCCGTTTAGTGTCTTTAAGTATTTCAGGATTCTCGAGTCCTGATCCTCCGATGATAGCGATTTTGGGCATGGCAGAATATTTTAAATTTAAAAGCCACTGGCGGCTGGCTACTGGCAACTGGCTACTGGCAGCTGGCAATGTGTGAATGAATATAAATTTGAACTAACAGAATTTTTACTTTGCTTTTTACATTTTGCATTCTGAATTTTAAATTTTTTGACGTCTATGAATATTGCTTGTAGATTCTGAATTTGTACATTATCCAATTGCCAATACTTCATTTTCAAATCTTCAAATTAGCATATTTTCAAATTAGCATATTGGCAAATTAGCACATTAGCAAATTAGCACATTGGCAAATTAGCACATTGGCAAATTAGCAAATTAGCACATTAGCACATTATTTCGCTCTCCGTCTCTAAGTCACTCCATCTCTCCCTCAAATATGAGCACTCCTTCTTTTAATCCGCTTCCAACTCAAGTATCCGCCTCGCCGCCTCCTCAACCGTTTTTCCAAACGCCACAATTCCTTCAGCATGACCGCCCATCACGAACACTTTTCCTTCCTGCGTTTCTGGAAGTCCCATTAACCGGATTATTTCGTAGGCCATTTCGGGTGTTCCGTATTCCACCTCTTTGGCAGTTGTTGGCAACACATCAAGGTATTTGTCCCAAAGTTTCCGATTATGGATATGGACAACTGAGCCGATCTCCGAATCACAGGAATAGATTGCTGCATGACTCATTGACTCTGAAGATGCTTTTACTAAACCTCTGCACCAAATTGTATTTTGGGTAAGATCACATTGCTCTACCAACGGATAATGAATCTGCGCAAGTTCAGGAAGGCTCCCTGTAGCAGAACCTGAAATATAAAACTGGTCACTGCTGGGAATCCGCACCGAGATATTTCCATATCCAATTCCATCCGGATAGGCACCAATATAGGATTTCTGCCACATCTCTTCCCTCCAGAAATTCAAAGGATCAAAAAGAGAAGCGGGGATCTCTGTTTTTTCGGAGATCAGGTGGCAGGTAAATTTTATATAGCCGTCATCGGGTTGCACAGTATTCATCTATTCGGGTTGAGTTTGCTCAAAGTTAAGGATAATTAATTTGGGATAAGTGACCGGGTGACTGTCCATGATGTGAACAGTCACCCGGTCACTTACTCTCTCTTTCTCCCAGTCTCTCCCTCTCAAAGTCTCCATTCGGGGAATAATTTACCGATCGCCTCCAGGCTTGCTCCGCAGACTCCCCTTTCGGTGATCAAAGCGGTAACATATTTTGCCGGAGTTACATCGAAGCCATAGTTAGCAACCGGAGAACCCGGATTCACAATTCTCACCGTTGTAACCTTACCGTTATCAAGTTTCCCCTCCATGTGGCTGACCTCTTCACCATCCCGTTGTTCGATGGGTATTTCAAGGATTCCATCTTTCATTGAAAAATCAATAGTTGATGAAGGGAGTGCAACGTAGAATGGAATGTTGTTGTCAAAGGCAGCCAGGGCTTTGAGATAGGTGCCGATTTTATTGGCCACATCACCGGCTGAGGTTGTGCGGTCGCTCCCTACGATGCAGAGGTCGACAAGGCCATGCTGCATCAGATGACCTCCGGCATTGTCCGGAATCACCGTATGGGGAACACCCTCCTGCGACAATTCCCAGGCTGTGAGTCGTGCCCCCTGATTTCTGGGACGAGTTTCATCAACCCAAACATGAACCGGAATCCCTTTAAGAAAAGCTTTATAAATTGGAGCCGTGGCAGTTCCCCAGTCGATGCAGGCAAGCCACCCGGCATTGCAATGGGTAAGAATATTAACCGGTTCACCATTTTTCTTTTTGCTGATAGCCTCAATTAAATCGCAACCATATTCCCCGATGGCTTCAGACCAGTCGATCTCTCTTCTTTTCAGCCTGTCAGCCTTCTCGAGGGCAAGTTTAACAGCAGATTCAAGTGTGGTGCAACTCTGCAAAACAGACACCATTTCATCAATGAGAATTGCCAGATTTACCGCGGTGGGTCGTGCCCCCTTCAGATATTCCGCTGTTTCAAGGAGGAAGGATTTCCAATTTTGTTCATCTGAATTAAGCAATCCCAGGTAGACTCCATAGGCACCAGTAACTCCGATCAGCGGAGCTCCCCTGACCGTCATATTTCGAATCGCTTCGAAGGCATCAACCGCAGTTTTGAGGTCAACAATCTCAAATTCAAAGGGTAATTTACGTTGATCAATTACCTGAATGACCTGGTTGTTTTCGGGATGCACCCAGATTGTATGAAAATTTTTGCCATTGACTTGCATTGGGAAAATCAATCTTAAGAAAAAATAAAAAATGCCATGAAGGGACCAAAACACTAATCCGCCAACAGGCGGACACTAAAAAAAGCTCCTTGTAAAAAAGGCCGGATTCGTATCCAGCCTTTCTCTGATTTCTTTTTATTGCAATACTTCGGTATGTTTTCGTATCTAATTCATGATGAATAAGTTGAAATATATGGAAATAAATTGAAATATTTCTTTATTTCTATGTATTTCAACCTGTTACATATAATTGAAATTGAATAATATTAAAAGTTACCGAACTATTATTTATTGAAAACCTACTCTTTACTAAACGCAGCATCAAAAGAAAGGGTACTTGGTGAAAAATCAAATTTTTTCACGAAT
>CAIVCR010000073.1 GCA_903904515.1 uncultured Bacteroidia bacterium | reverse complement strand
GAGTTGGTGATTTTGTAGCTGTAGTCCACGACATCACCGGCGGCATGGTAGGTACCCCCTGCGGTGATTGTTTTGATGATCGTCAGTTCAGGAGTCTGCGAGGCTGTTGCAGTCTGGGTATCGGTATTTGAGGTTACGGTATTCCCTGCGTATGTTGTTGTTGCAAAGGCGTGGTTTATTACGCTACCTGCATTGACATCGCCCTGAGTGATGGTATAGGTTGCGGTGACTGTCACAAAAGCGCCCGGCGCGAGTGGTCCGGCGCCTGTTGGGACGGTTGTCTTGTCATCGGTTACGGCAAACGGACCGGCCAGGGTTACATTGCCCGAGTTGGTGATTTTGTAGCTGTAATGCACCACATCGCCTGCCGCGGAGTAGGTACCCCCTGCGGTGATTGTTTTAATGATCGTCAGACAAACATCCTCAATTGTAACTGGTGTTGATACAAAACATCCCTTGCTATCTTTAACATAGATTGTGTTTGTTCCTGCAGCCAACCCGCTGAAGCTACCTGTGTTATTGGTGTAATCGATCCCATCAGTGCTGTAGGAGTAAGGACCAAAGCCACTGGATGCATTGGGTGTAACTGTTATAGTTGCTGAACCATTGGATGTTCCGCAAGTTGCATAAGTGATATTTTCAGCAGTAACCTGAGCGGTCATTGAAGATACATAAATAGTCAAAATCCCGTTTGCGGATAGACCATTTGGGCTACTTACCTGATAATTGATTAAAACGGTACCGTTATAACCAGGAGTTGGAGTAAAGATAAAATCTCCGTTAAAGGATGGGTCCCATGAAATACTTCCCTGTTCCAGTGCCGGAGAGTTTAAGGGAAGGAAGACGAGATCAGATAGGGTATAACCTGAGTTTGTACCCGGCGAATCATTGGTAGCAACTGATTTGGTGACTAATGCACCTTCGCATGAAGTAAAAAAATCATTAACTGTTTCCGGTGGAACACAGGAGGGTGGTGTAATTGAGACTGACGTGGAAGTTGCCTGACAACCATTCGCATCGGTTACTGAAACAGTGTATGTACCGCTGTTAATTCCTGTTAATGATTCAGATGTTGAACCACCGGGTGACCATAAATAAGTATATGGTGCAACGCCTCCAGTTACAACTGCATATATTGCGCCGTCATTAGTTGAGCAAGTAGGATTTGATACTGTAGCAGTAACGGAGAGGGCAGGTGCAGTGCCAACCGTAATATTGTTTAAGGTTGCTGAACATCCTAAATTATCAGTAACTGTTACCTCATAGATACCTGCAACAAGGTTCGTTGGATTTTGTATATTTCCAATCGCCGTTGGACCTGACCAGCTAAAGGTATATGGCCCGCTGCCATTCTGAACTGTTAAACTTATTGATCCTGTTGATCCGCCGCACGCAGAAGCATCAATTGTTGTGGCAAAAAGTTCAATGGTCGTTGACGGTTCTGAAATGGTTTCACTTCCTGAAACTGTACATCCCTTGGAGTCAGTAATTGTAAAAGTATAGGTGCCGGCGGTCAATCCAGTTGCTGTCTGATCAGTTGAGCCGTTGGACCAAAGGTAGGAATAGGGTGAGGTTCCCCCGGCAGAATTTGCAGTAAGACTTCCATTATTTCCACCCTTACAGGTTACATTCGTAATTATGGAGGGAGTCAGGATTAGGGCATCAGGCTGCGCAATTGGCTCAGAAGTTAAATGAGAAATACATCCATTGGCATCCTGAACTGTTGCAGTATAAGTTCCTGCAGTCAAATTCGTTATGTCTTCAGTGGTGACCCCAGCCGGTGACCAGGAATAGGAATAAGGGGAAACACCTCCGGTTACCGTAAGGTCAATACTTCCATCATTCCCACCATTACACGAAATGTTCGAGTTGGCCATTGAAAGGCTGAGGGCAGAAGGCTGCACGATTGTATAATCTGCTGTTTTTGAGCAGTTATTGATGTCTTTAACCGTTACGGTATAAGTTCCTACTACCAACCCGGTTCTGTCTGCAGAAGTGCTCGGTCCGTCGCTCCACGAATATGAATAGCTACCGGCACCACCTGAGGCAGTAATGTGAATCTCCCCAGTAGCAGCCCCGTTGCATTTAACATCTGTGACTTCACCACTAATTGCGATGGTAGCTGGTTCAGCCACATCAATTGTTCCTGTTACCGGACCGCAATTATTCGCATCTGTGATTGTATAGATCTTTCCGTTTCCAACCAGGACTCCTGAAAAGAGACCAGTTTGGTTCGTTTGTCCATTAAATGAATAGGTTATTGGTGCTGTTCCTCCTGAAGCCACAAGTGTGATTGTTGCCGTTCCTCCATTGCAGGCAACCGGTGAAGTCACTGTTGCACTTGTTAAGGTAATTACCGGTGGTTGCGTTACGTTAATTGTTCCGGTTACCGGACCGCAATTGTTCGCATCGGTAATGCTATACCCCAAAGCTGTTCCTGATGAAACACCTGAAAAAATACCTGTCTGATTGGTTTCTCCATTAAAGGTATAAGATAAAGGTGTGGTACCCCCTGTTGCTGAAATTGTGACAGTAGCTGTACCCCCATTACAGGTAATCGGAGAGGTTACAGCTGCACTTGTCAGTGAAATTGCTGCGGGTTCCGTTACAAGATTATTGAGAAGAGAATAAGTACACCCTTTGGCATCGGTGACAGTGACATTATAAGTGCCGGCAACCAGTCCGGTAAGGTTCTGATTCGCGGACTCTCCGGCCGGAATGCTCCCACCATTCGATGCAGTCCAGGCGTAAGTGTAAGGTGAAGTACCTCCCGAAACAGAGATCACAATCTGACCATCGTTACCGCCATGACATGCTGCAGGGGTGGCAGTGGCTGATGCTCCCAAAGCAGTTGAAGGCTGGGTGATGATTACAGTAGTTGTGGCATTACAGGAAGAGTTAGTGGTTTCCGAAACGACTACCGCATAAGTTCCGGCACCCAGATTTGTTAAGTTTTGTGTGTTTCCACCATAAGAAGTCCCATTTTTGGTCCAGGCGTAGTTGAAATTACCTGATCCCCCGCTTACCAGAAGGTTTATCGCACCATTTGTGCCACTAAAGCAACTCACATTAGTCTGGGTATGATCTAACAGGATTGGTGTTGGTTCACTTATAATTACAGTTAGCGCCCCCTTGCAGCCGTTTATATCTGTAACAACGACACTGTAGGTGCCTGCCTTCAGACCGGTTTGATTCTGTGCTGTCGGATTAAGTCCTGAACCGTTGTCGGTTGTCCATAAAAAGCTATAACCCCCAGTACCGGTAATAGCCGGTGTAATCGAACCGTCACTGCCTCCCGCACAACTTACATTGGTTTGGATAGCAGTTACATCAGGTCCGTTGGCATTGCCCACTGCATCTGAGAGAGTGGCTGTACAGCCTTTTGCATCAGTGGCAACAACTGTATAAACGCCTGAAGGCACGCCTGTGAGAGATTCTGTGGTGGTGCCATTGCTCCAGAGCCAGGTATAGGGTGATGTTCCCGAACTTGTTGAAAGTGTTATGGTTCCCGTACTTTGGTTACAGGCAGGAAGGATGTGGACTATGTTTAATTGAGGTGCCGGATTTACCACCACAGAGACAGAGGCTGTTGCTGTACACCCATATTGGCCTGTGGCAGTAACGGTATACGTTCCCGCATTTCCTGATGTGGCTCCGGAAATAATTGGATTTGCACTGCTTGAAGTGAAACCATTGGGTCCTGTCCAGGAATAACTTATGCCGCCACTGGCAAAAAGCTGCAAATTTCCACCCTCGCAGGCAGGAGTGGCTGATGCAGATGCAATGACCTTGTTGACATTTACAATCTGGCAGGTTTGTGTTGCTGTGCCGCATACATTGTGCGCGACAGTACAAATATTATAGGCACCTACAGGTACCGATGTCCAGTCAATCGTGATGGAAGCACTGTTTTGTCCGGCAATAATGGATCCATTGTAATAAGTTCCAGGCGTTGCTACAGATTCAATAGTCCAGGTATAGGAGGTGTTAGCCGGATCAGGAGCTACAGAAAACACACTCGCAATATCGGTGCTGCAAACATTTACTCCGGCACATACGGGGGTAATCAAGGTCAGGGTTCCTGAAGAAGCAGAACAACCATTGGCATCAGTAACGATTACAGAATATGTTCCTGCTGATAGTCCAGATCGGTTTTGAGGATTGCTGGAGCCTGATAAGTCTGCCCAGTCGTAAGTATAAGGAGCCGTGCCCCCACTGGCAGTAATAGCAATACTGCCGGCAATGAAACAGGTTGGCTGAGTGATTGCCGGGATTACGCTTACCTGATTAATAGTTACTGTAAAAGGCGCCGGACTGTTGCTTGAACAACCGCTAGTGCTGTTCCGGACCGTAATCGTTGCATGATATACTCCGGCAACTGCAGAGGTGCCGGTAGGTACAGTAAGAGGAATGGGAGATGTTAGGCTGGCATTGGTTACATCAGTAAAACCTGCAGTGTGTGCAGTGGCATCGTAGACAATACTATATTGATTTGGGCTGCCAGTGGTGGTTATAACCGGCAGGTTTGCACTTGCGGAACCTTTACATACCGATGGACTTAGGCCCAGTGTAATGGTGGGCAATGCAGTGGCAGTTCCCGTATATCCGGAACTCCATGCACTGGTGCATAAGGTTGTAGTATTGCTTATTCTGGCATATTCAGTTATCGGTGCCCCAACTGTTACTGCATGAATTTTTGTTAGGTTGCCACTTCCGCCGGCCCCCGTACCATCATTATTCGTGCTTCCATCGGTTGACCATTGCACAGTAAAACCTGCTCCGGGATCCGTTACAGTAAATGTTACGTTTCCATTTCCGCATGCCGTTGTCTGGTTACCTAAACCTGTGGGCAGCGATGGTATGGTATTGGCTGTTCCGGTATACCCTGTACTCCATGCACTTTTGCATAAAGTCGTGTTGTTGCTTATTCTGGCATATTCAGTTATTGGTGATCCAACGGTTACTGCGTGAGGTTTTGTCACATTACCGCTTCCTCCGGCTCCTGTACCATCATTATTCGTGGTTCCGTTTGTCGACCATTCGACAGTAAATCCGGTGCCAGGATCAGTTACCGTAAACGTAACATTCCCATTTCCACAAACAGACTGGTTACTTAAACCGACAGGAGCAGATGGTAAGGCATTTGCTGTCCCGGTATAACCTGAACTCCATGCACTTTTGCACGAGGTCGAGTTATTGCTTATTCTGGCATATTCAGTTATTGGTGATCCAACGGTTATAGCGTGAGTTTTTGTCACATTACCGCTTCCTCCGGCTCCTGTGCCATCATTATTTGTGGAACCGTCAGTTGACCATTCCACCGTATAACCGCTACCAGGATCTGTGACGGTAAAAATTACATTTCCATTACCGCATACGGTCTGGTTACTTAATCCTGCTGGCGTTGTTGGTAATGCATTCACCGTAATTGTACCAGTGGCTGTATTACTGCAGGAATTTCCGGTTAACGTAACTGTGTAACTAAAAGGACTTCCGCTGGTCGTTGAAGGGGTTCCGCTTATGGTAACCACACTTGATGCCCAATTGCCTGTAACTCCGGTTGGCAAACCACTAATTGTTGCCCCTGTTGCTCCTGTTGTCGAATAGGTAATATTGGTGATGGCGCTATTAAGACAAACGGTTTGGGCGTTCGTCCCTGATGCTGATGTTAATGTAATTGAACATGGTGAACTTGCATTAACATTTATTGCATTTTTACTATTAACTGTGCCAAATGCCGCAATTTTATTTCCGGCAGGCACCAATGCTGAGGTAGTCGCAGTAGTTCCGTAATAGCCTGCCGCCTGGTAAGTCGAACCTAATGTGAGTGTACTTGCAGTATTTGATTCAGATGCAGGCAAATCAGCAATGCCACCCGATTGAATGGTCAGATTGCCTTGAATTTTAATTACATTAGCTCCATCATTGTTAAATCCGGGTCCAGCAGTGCATGCAGCATCGATAAGAACATTATAAAAATAAAAATCACCATTTACACCTTTAAAGGCACCACCACCTCCTGAACCCAGAAACTCTATTGTTCCTCCGGTTATTGTTCCAGCTGTTGGCAGTATTGATCCGGGTTTAAAATCGTGTCCGACCTGAAAAGTTCCCCCACTCATTTCCAACGTTCCGGAACCGGTGTAATCACACCCACCGGTTCCGGCAGTACCCATCAGCAATGTACCTCCGGTAATCGATAAAATCCCGTTATTGGTAATTTTCTGGCAAGTTGCATTACCATTGGCCGCAGAAACCGTAACCGTTATTCCTGAATTAATTGTTGCAGCATCGCTTGTTGTAGAAGGATGACCTGAACCGCCCCAAGTTGCATTATCATTCCAGTTTCCACTAACTGAAGCGGTGTAGGCTGTCCCAAAGGCAATAAACAGGGTGCCAAAAAAAATCACCGCAGTCAATGCGACTCTGAATAATATGCTTTTTCGTATAAGGTTCATAATGGTTGACAGTTAGGTTCTTTAATGATTAATCTGAACTGGCTGAACCGGGTTCGGGTTGATGTTGGTAAGTACCGCAGATGTCGTGGCAGTACAGCCATTGGCATCTTTTACCTGTACGTTGTAATTCCCTGCAACAAGCAGTGTCAAATCCTTGTTTCCAGACTGCCCGGAAGGTATTATCCCAGTGCCGCTGGCACTCCATAAATAGCTGTAAGGAGCTGTGCCACCGGTAACAGATAAGCTTATTGATCCATTATTACCCAGCGTATTCACCCCGGGCGGACATGTTGGCCTTGTAACCAGGGTGCTTAACGTTAAAGCCTGTGGCTGAGTAACAGTAACAGTAAGGGTACTTGTGCAGTGATTGCCATCAGTAACCGTAACATTATAGCTTCCCGCGGCCAGATTAGTAAGGGCAGGGCCTGACCCAGTAAATGTTCCGGGACCGGTCCAGGAGTAGGAATATGGATTGGTACCTCCACTCGCCGCCACAGTAACAGCGCCTGATGACACACCATTGCACAGCAAATTTTGTTGTGAGGATATGCTTAGGGTGAGGGCTGCAGATGGCTGACTGATGCTGATGCCACTTGCCGAAGCTTTACATCCGTTGGCATCGGTTACGGTCACCGAGTAGGTGCCCGGTGCAAGGCTTGTGCGATTTTGTGAAGGATTACCGTCATTCCATAAATAGGTATATGGTGGTGTACCCCCGTTTACCTGAAGGGAAATGGATCCGTTATTTAGTCCATTACAGCTTGCATTTGTAGCTGTTGGCACAATACTAATGGCCGCTGCCGTACCAACAACAACCGGTAAAGTTGCTGTACACCCTTTGCTGTCAGTGACCGTCAGGTTATAGGTGCCGGCGGCAAGTCCGCTGAGATTGGCTAATGTTGAAGAAAATCCAGGAACACCAGTTTCGGTCCATGCATAGGTATAACCCGGAATTCCGCCGGTTACCAAAGTACTGATTTTGCCGGTCGATCCCCCGTTACAAAGCACAGAACCAGGCGTTGCTGAAATTACTATACTTGGTGATTGGGTAAGGGTCGTAGTAAAAGTAGCAGGGCATCCTGTTCCGTTATTGGCTGTTACAGTAACCGTATATGTACCTGCAGATAATCCGGGAATCACAGTGCCTGAGCCTGAGCCTGTTCCCCCTCCGCTTTTTGTCCAGTTCCAGATAAAAGGTCCTGTTGCATTCGTAAAGGTCATATTAACAGCTCCTCCATTTGGTGTGCCGTTGCATGGATTCGTGACTGTACTTGATACCTGCAGACTGCACTGGACGGTAACTGAATGGTTATCAAAGGTTACTCTTCCACACCCATCTTTTATTTCAACAGAGATGGAACATGTTGTTTGGGTGGATACAACCGGAGGTGTATAGGTAACACTCTGCACAGTACTGCTGGTTGAAAATGTCCCGCCACATGAAGATGTCCAGGAATAGGTATAATCTGAAGGGCTGGCTCCTGCAGGCAGAGTAACCGAAATCGCATATCCCTGACCTGAATTAAGGGTTGTGGGTAGCCCGGTAATCGTGGGAACAAGTGCTTTTTCAGAACCTGCCAGAAATGAAAAATTAAAGAAGGCTCGCATTGCTGCAACATTCGCTGTTCCGGTTCCGCTAATGTTATGTGCTGCTTCCATCATAACCCTGCCGCGGCCGGGATTATCAAAACCTCTTCCGGAGACCAGAGTGGCCGCCGGACCTACAGAAAAGATACCGGTTCCAAGGGTATTTACCGGCGTTGGGTCAGAAACATAAACTAGCGCACCCGGATTCCAACTCTGACCGGCAAAGGGTATATAAATCTGCTCAGACCCGTTTTGCTGAGCTGCATCAATGGTTCCCATAAACTGCATTATCGGATCTGAGGGATAAGAATACGAGTAAGGGATGCTCCCATCAGAATGATTGCCCCACAATACCAGGGAATTCTGATAGTAAGGGCCTGTTCCACTTGGTATTAATGTCTTGGTTGTGAGAAAATTGGTTTGATTGGCAGGATTGGCAGGATCGAACATATCTGTAAGCGCACTCCCTGCATGACAACCTAACCAGACATACCCATTACATTCATCATTCCAGGAATATAGCCGCTGATGTGTGGCCCATGTAGGATCAGCATGGGGCATTACAAAAATATCGTCGCAGCACGTTAACTGTGAAGGATAAGGCCAAAGTGAACTGCTTGAGCCCCCGTAAGCAGAGGAGGGGATTCCTGCACTGCTAAAAAAATTGACAGCAATAGACCCATTCTGATGATCAAGACTCCATCTTGGAGCAGCCAGGAATGTCGCATAAACAGGAACTGTGATGGGAGCATTCGTCGTAACTCCAATAACACCCAGTCCCTGCCAGTAAGTTATTCGCGCATTTACAGCAGTAGTCCGAAAATTTGCCGTAATGATAAACGGACCTCCGGAAAATGCCGTCCCATTATATGTAAAATCTGTCCCATCTTTTGATTTAGAGCTATTGATTACCCAATTTACCGGAACGTGATAATTAGAAAGCAGATCATAGACCAACCCATATGGCTTTAACCCGTTGGCAACCGTCTGAGGAGTAACACCCATATTTATGATAAACGAACCTGATGGTATAACCGTATTCGTTTGGGCAGAACTTTTAGTAATTGATGAAAGAAAGACTATTAGCAGTATGATAATTCTGGAAAGGGTATATCTGATTCGGTCTGGTCTGAAAAGTATTTCAGTTTTCATTGTTACATTATATTGTGTGCAGATTATTTCCCTGCACCATTTAAAAGCGATCTAGCTTAAGATTTCTTCATTTCATTTATATAAAGCTTGGATATTCTCCAGGAGGTTATGGATCCCGTAATTAACCAAGTTGAATTGGTAATTGATACTTAGATTCTTAATTGATATCTCCAAAATTCAGGTTTAATCGAGATACCGGGATAACTTATTTTCACTAGCCTAAGGATCAGTTTAAATCAGGGTTTCAGGTTTGAATGAATAGTTATTTTACAAGTTTATCTGTATTTTTAACTCGTAAAACGAATTTCTACATAAATCGTGCCTGGAATTGTTACCTACGTAAAATTGCTTTTAGTATAGGAATAATGAATTTTGTAATTAATTAAAATTCAATTATATAAAAATAAAAATATTTATTGTGTATTACGAACATAATATGTTATGCAGTCGACCTAAAGTGAAAATAGAGGTAACTTATTTGACGAAGAGTAAAGTATTTGTATTAAGCAAACATAATACTCTAATCTCTCGAAAACCATAGATTCAGAGCAATATTTTAGTAAGGAAATTTTAAGATTTTGTTTCGCAATATTTTAAAATGGATTCTATATTGATTTTCAAAAGTTTTTTATCAAATTGAGAAGCAAAATGCATAACAAAAAACTGCCGGCAAAGCAATCTTAAAATCAAGATTACCTTGCCGGCAGTACCGGTAAAAGAGGGTGAAAAATCACCTATTTCTTAGGAACAGCAGGGGCTAATTTAACTGATTTAACATCCACCGTGATTTCGCTTAACCGTTTTGCCTCATCAGGTTTCATACTCTCCTGAAAGCGTCCTCCAAGATGTTTGGCCAGGAATTTTTCCGCCGCTGCAAACATCGCCATATTATTAACGGGGCGCGCAAAGCCATGTCCTTCGTCAGGTGCCACGATATATTCAACCGGGAATCCCCTGTCGCGCAAGGCTATCACGATTTGATCTGATTCTGCCTTGTTCACACGAGGGTCATTGGCCCCTTGAACAACCATAAGCGCAGCCTTGATTTTGCTGGCAGAATTAAGCGGTGACTGTCTCTCCAATTGGGCTTTCCCTTCAGGGTTGGTAGGGTCTCCCATACGGACGTGAAAGATCTTGCGTCCCGCTTCCCAATAAGGGGGAATCGAGTTGAGTAGTGTGATCAGGTTTGATGGGCCAACGATCGATACTCCACAGGTATATAGATCAGGAGTAAAGGCCACTCCGGCCAGTGTTGCATAACCGCCATAGGACCCACCCATAATACCGATTTTTTTAGGATCGGCAATTCCTTCACCTATAAGGTATTTTACCCCCCAGGTCAGGTCATCCTGCATTTTGTCACCCCATTGGTTATTTCCCGCATTGAGAAATTTCTTTCCATAACCGGTTGATGATCTGAAATTTGGAGAGAGAACAGCATAGCCACGATTGGAAAGAAATTGTGTCATAGAGCTGTATCCCCATTCATCGCGTGCCCAGGGGCCACCATGCGGAAATACAATTACAGGGAGATTTTTCGGTTCAATTCCTCTGGGCAGGGTAAGGTAGGCCGGGATCTCAAGTCCGTCGGACGATTTATACCGGATTGTCTTCATTTCTGCAAGGTCTTTTACCGGGATATTCGGGCGTGGACGGTACTGGAAGGTCAGCTTCTGTTTAATCCGGTCCCATAAATAGGTCGATCCCGGATCGATATCTGCTGAAGCGCTGAGCAGCCAGTAATTTTCATCGGTCGTTGATGAAGAGAAATGGATATCTGAATTAGGTAATTCTTTTTTTATTAAATTGTAATCAGATTCAAAGCTTTTGTCTTTCCAGTAAATCCTCTCCCGATCATCCTGATAGGAGCTAAAGATCATCTCCTTGCTCTTTTCCGAAATAAACACATTTCCAAGATCCACCCTTTTCAGGGGGTCACTTTCAACAATTTCCTCTTTCATCGATTCCGGATCATAAAGAATCAATCTCGAAAGATCGATACTGTCACCTTTATTGGTACTCATATAAACCAGCTTGTTTTCCTTAGTAAAAGAGATCGGATTTGCCTCTTCAAAGACTGAAGTGGTATAAATCTTAACCAGCTCTTTGGGATCTACCCGCAAAATGTCGTTGCTTCCATCAGCATTGGAACGGTTAGCAAGGCGCAACTGATCATTCCAATCGAAAACCCAGCCAGTAATCCGATCAGTTGCAGAGTTCTGCCTGATCAGGGTCCTTTCACCGGTGGATAATTTCATTTTATAAAGATCGTGCCATGCCTTGTCCCTGTCATTTAATCCAATGTAAAGGGCATCCGGGTCGTTATACGGGACAGCATAAATATACACTCTAACCCCTTTAAGGTTTGTAAGATCACGGTTTACCGGAATATCGGCTCCGGGGGACGGTGACTCCTGTGGATTTACGGCATAGATATTGAAATTCTCATCCCCACCTTTATCCTGTGAATAGAGGATATATTTACCATCGCGAGACCAGAAATACATTCTGATTGGCCTGATTGTATCGGCGGTAACCGGCTTTGCAGCCTTAAAATCCTCGTCGAGTTTTTTTACCCAGATATTCAAAGTTCCTTTGTAAGGTTTAATGAATGAGATAAACTTTCCGTCAGGTGAGAGTTGTCCACCGGCGATTTCGGGATTGTCAAACAGTAATTCCCGGTCAATAAGTGGCGGCTGTTCCAGTTTAGGCTTGGGTGCCTGGCATGCCACTACTGCGGCTAAAATCATAAAATAAATCAGATGTGTAGTTTTCATCGGCAAATAATTTAAGGTTGGCACATGATTTTATCAAATTTAGCTTTTGTTTTGGTTAATAGCAAATAGATAAGTATTGTGACTAAATGATGATTTGAACGGCTAAAGTTTTTTCAGATGATTTAAAGAGTTTAGTCTTTTTCATTTCTGAGCTTCCGCAAATAATGCAGCCATCCGCTTTTGCCGGTTATCCCCTTTCTCAGCATAGCCTGCCATCTTTTTGACAAAGCCATTGTACATGGCCATTGCAGTCCGTTCATAAAATTGGTTGATCCCCTCTTTGCGTTCCGCAGTTATCGGGCGATAATAACCTGGTCCCGGGTCCATCCCGGCACGTACCTTATAATCTTCAAAAGACTTGATAGCAATGGCCAGATATGCCCGTTCAGGCTCAGCACCCGATTCGTTCCCAAGCTTTTTCATCATAGCTGATAGAATGGCAAATGGTTTTCTTAATGATTCGGGAAGTTCAACAATAGCCTCAGGGGTAGTTGCTTTTTTGGGGACCAGTGAAGGTTTTACCGGATAAATAGCCACAGATGCCTCTTCGGGCCATCCCCCTTCAGTGGTGATCTCAATCGTTGACTTTGCCGGCAGCTGATCATAGAATAGAACTACCTCATCAGGCGAGTCAATAGTTAACTCCTTCTCGTTTATCTTTACCAGTTTAACTTTCGGACCACCATTAATACACGACAGAAAAATCTGCTTCTCTCCAAACCGGATCGGCTCTTTCTGATTGTACCTGGTTATCGATCCCGGAATTCGTGGTCTGAGGATAAGGCGATCGGAGCGGTAATCACAGTCAAAAAGTCCACGGATCGTGGCTGCGGGAATTGCAAAATTATCAACCATTACAGCGACCCCGCCAACGCGAAATTGACCTGAATCTGACCATGGATTGTGCGTATTCGCCCCTCGTTGCGACCAGGGGGCATCCATCCTGAAGTCCTTGGCCCATCGCATGGCCCTCGTGGCTGAACGGCGGATGTCTTCAAATTTACCGAGCCGGTAATACATCAGGATTGCCCGTCCTTCGACGGTACCCCAGATACCTCCGTTGACCCAGTCACCGAATGTATAAAACCCTTCAATTCCTTTACCTGCTGCGTTTCCCCAGCTAATATAGGTGTCGTCAAGACCAGGTGCATTGGTCATCAGGAAGTCAAACGGACGGATGGCAGGAAAGGCTTTGATCTGGTTGTAGATCGTCTCGGAGGTCTTGTTGTCAACCACACGCAAAGCTACGGCATCGGCATTGGCAACCCCTTCAAGGTAACCAAATTGTTGCTGTCCTAAAACGCCGTGTTTAACTCCTCCGGGTTCCACCGATTTGACAAAATAGCCTGCCGGGGTCATCAGTCGGGATAACGACTCGCGGGTTATCTTTTGACGGTTTTCATACGCGGCAAGTTTTACTTTATCGCCGGTTAGCTTGTAGAGTTCAACCATTCGATCCAGTGCTGCGAGATAAGTAATTGACACCCCGGTAAGATAACCCTTGCCGAATGATCCATCTGGTTGTCGTACACCTCCATAGCTTGGGGCAAGAAGATTACATGCAGGCCCTACAAGGAATAAATTATTCTTTGGGTCGCGCACTTTTTCGATGAAATCGCACGCTTTTTCCATTTTTGGCAGGTAGTGATCAAGCGCTTTGGGGTCACGATTAACTAATAATATTTCAGATTGCATCACTATTCCGGCTGCAGTGGCTTCGTAAAACCAATCATGATTCCTGACATCACCGTCGCCCTGTTTAAAGATAATCTGGCCAGGAGCAGCGGCATCTCCCAGACTGCCATCAGGGGCAATCAATTCAGAGAGCTGATCCGGCTTACCGTTGCCCCATCCCCCTTTGCGTTTCCCGTCTCCCTGGTTGTCCCAAAAGAGATCCCATGATTTCTGCAGTATTCCGGACCACGGCTCCTGAAGAAAAGGTGTCGCAGCATACGAAAATCCGTAACTGTTCTGGATCCACCAGGCACCCCAGCCTGCTCCTTCGGTAAAGGTGTCCCAATCGGGATTATAGATCATTGTCAGATTCGGAACAATAGGGTTTGGGTGGAAGAAAGCGAAGGATTCATCAATCAGCCTTAGAAAATTGATGTCCCCTGTTCCGGAACAAAATTTCCCGTCGTAGGCAAATGTCTTGAGTGGTACCCTGGCATGAGTCACACTTTTCCCTTTTTTCTTATGGGACTTTTGAGGTGATGCCGCGAAAAGATTTAAACTAATAAGTGCTAAAAAGAGAATGGTCAGCCTTTTCATTTGATAATAATTTGGGTTGAAGGAATTTGATACAAAAGAAAACATTCTTTCCCGGATTGTGAAATGACAATTTTATTTTCCCTTAGGATCATGTTCTAATTAGCCGAATATTAAATATAATTTGTACAAACCTTTCGAGGCTGTATCATTAGTCATTTTAAACACAAAGTACACAAGGTGAAAACAAAGTACACAAATGTAATATATTGTATTTGTGAATCTTGTGATCTTTATGATCCGCCAACTGGCGGACTTTGTGACCATAGTGGTTAACTTATTTTACTTTTGATACAGCCTCTTTGGTAAAGAGAAACCATTCGGGAATTTTGCATTCGCGGATCGAGGGACTTGAAAACCCCACTTCAAGTTCATTGCTTGAATCGCCTTCAAAATAGAGCAGCCTGAACTCGTGGAATCCTTCATCCAAAGCAATTGCTCCATCTGCCCGTTTAGTGTCGTGAGGTCCGTCATTGTTTACCACCTCTTTCCCATCAATAAATAATTTTGAGCCATCATCGGAATAGGTATAGAAACCGTAAACCCCTTTTTTAGGAATCTTAATCCAGGCTTTGAATTCGAAGGCAAATGAATCGCGTGCGGATGCCGGTTCAAGGGTGATGTTTTTAAGGGTCCCTGTTTTTAGTATCGTTGCCTTTGCCAGATCCGCTGTCGAAGTAAAGCTTCCCTCGAAATAATTGAACTTAACCCCAGGTTTAAGCCCATTTACCTTAGTTGCCGGCATATAGGTCTGATTCACTTCTGTGGACTTTGGCCCGGTTGGGTATTCAAATGGATCAGATTTTCCTGATTTTGTTCGAATCCAGGTATCAAAGGTGAATTCACCTTCGTGGAGCTCGATGATCCGTGAACCGCGTTCGAATTTTCCATAGGCATCGTATCCTGTTGCCTGACCGTAGGCAAGAGCAATATCATGCTCTACACCAATGTAATTATTGTCGTGGTCGTGTCCTGCAAACACGCCCATGACATCCCTTTTTTCAACAAGCGAAGCGAACATCCCCGAGTTAATATCGGAAGCAGCCACTGCCTCGTTTTTTATTCCAACGGTGGTTGGCTTTCCGACAACTTTGTTAAACTCGATTAATGGAATATGAAAAAACATCAGTGACGGAACAACCATTTTCCCATTTAAGGCTGTAAACTGATCACTGGTTTTGCGGTACCAGTCAATCTGATCGAACTTAATCCAATCATACGATCCAATCCTTTTGTCGTGAGGATAATCATTCGAATCCATGCAATAAAGAACAGCTGCAACATCTTTCCCGTCAGATCCTTTGATAGGGATCGTGTAATTTCCGCAACCAAACATTCCTGTCCCTTTTTCCCCAACAAAGTAGGGGAGTGTCTTGAGCAACTCAAAAATATAGTCCCGTTTGATTTCCCGTTCACTGTCATGATTTCCCAGAGTCACTGCAAAGGGCATTTTGGCATCAATAAATATTTTGGTGACTGCCAGCCACCCCTCCTTTTCGGGTAAATCGGTCACGATATCTCCGGTAAGAATTGCCAGATCGGGTTTTTCTGTAGCTAAAACATGCTGAATGATCCTGGTAGTCTGAACACATTTAGGCGAGTTATTATTCCAATGAATATCAGTGAATTGGGCTATCCTGAAGGTATGATCACCCCTGAATTTAAATTTCTGTTGGATTTGTGCTTCAAGAGGTTGAAATGCGTTTAAGCCTATTGCCATGATTATTAGAATTATAATTCTACGCCTGTTATTGGTCTTCAAATTTTGATTTTTTATAAATATGAGTGTACCTTGTGAAATTGATGCCGGAAAATTAGACAAAGAGATTCTTTGGCGCAAAGTATTAAAACAATTATTCCTTTGCGGTTATTCGCATCCAATTGAAAATCTGTGCTAATTTCTGAATATTAATTGTTTAGAATATTTGATTGAGGATATGTTTTCTTTCCAGGTGGATTTTTGAGATAAGTTCACCAAAAAGGGTGTTTGCCCAGGCAAACCACGAGCGGGTGAAATGTAAGGCATCGTCTTTATGAAAAGTTTCGTGCATAAATCCTGTACCTGCATGTGTATTTTTTAGCCAACGGAGACATTGAACAATCTCCTGGTCGTTGCTGGATGTCATCGCTCTCATAATTATGCTCATGGGCCAGATCATATCAGCACCAACGTGAGGACCGCCAATCCCTGACGCAACCTTCCCTTCAAAGAACCAGGGGTTGTCTTTACTGAGTATAAATTTTCGCGTATTCACATAGAGTTCATCATTGGGTTTAATGGTTCCCAGATAGGGCATACCGAGTAAACTTGGAACATTGGCATCATCCATATAGAGGCTGTTCCCAAAACCATCTATTTCAAAGGCAAGTATTTTCCCGTAATTCAGGTGATTGTTGACTGCATAATTATGCAATGCTTTTTCAACTGTATCAGCCAACGTTTTACATTGGGTGGCAAAGGTGGTGTCTTTATACACGGAAGTCACCAGTTCTGCCATCTGGCGTAAGGAGACCAGTGCAAAATAATTCGAAGGGATCAGGTACAAAAAGGTAGTGGCATCATCAGATGGACGGAATGTAGAGCAGATTAATCCGTTGGACTTTACCGGATTACCATATCCGGCACCGCAAACGGTATCAGTTTGTTTATCGGTAAGTCGCATAAAATGGTAGGGACCGTTTCCTGTTTTGCGTTGCTGCTCTTCAAATGTTTTTACAATTGTTTTTGCAGCTTTGAGCCAGTTTGGATTGAAAGGAGTAATATCACCCGTTTTTTTCCAGTAGTGGTAACTTAACCGCACCGGATAACAGAGCGAATCGATCTCCCATTTCCGTTCATGAAGTTCAGGTTTCATCTCGGTTAAATCGGTTTTCCATTCACTTCCGGTCGGCCCGAAATTAAATGCGTTGGCATACGGATCTATCAATATACATTTTGCCTGGCGATTGATCACCCCCTGAAAGAGCTTCTTCAGCTGAGGATCCTGATTTACCAGGTGCAAATAGGGCCACACCTGGGCGGTAGAATCGCGCAGCCACATGGCATTGATATCACCGGTGATAATAAATGAATCGGGCTCTCCCTGGTTTTCAGAAAAATGAACGGTGGTATCCAGTGTATTGGGGTAGCAATTCTCGAATAACCAGGCAATTTCGGGATCCGCGATATCCTTTTTAATTTTGCTGATCTCGGCTTCGACAGCTTCACTTTTAAACAACCGTTTTGAAACCTCAGGCCTCATGGTGCTTTTGGGTGGATTTGAGGCGGAAAGCAGTTGGGGAGCAGCGGTTAAGGCACCTGCGGTCAGGATTGAATTATTGATAAATGTTCTGCGTTTCATAATGGGAAAAATTAATACTTTTTATAAAATTATAAATGCTGCTGGCTGCTGGCTTCTTGCAACTGGCAGTTGGCATACTTCAAATTTAAATTATTTTTAAAATTACCATTTTGCATTTTGCACTTTGTACTTTTCACTTTGCATTTTAAATTTTATTGAATCCCTGCTTAATCTGAACAGTTTCAGATCCACCATCCCAGCTAAGTAAAAGTTTAAGGTCAAGATTTGAGGTGATCTCAATTGAAGGTCTTTGTTTTACGGAACTTCGGGCTGCACATTTGAGCGAAAGCATCCCTTCGGGTCCGATGGGATAGCGGTCGATACCATGCTCCTCGGTGAGGTTTACGTGCCAATCGATCGTTTTTTTGAGGAAGTTCGGATTAATTCCAAAGATGGATTCGAAGAGGATAGAAACCGGGACCAGGCCGGTCCACCCAATAAAGTCCGGACGGGCAAGCAGTCCGGGTTCTGCCATCTCAGGTGCATAGTATTCAAAGAATGTGTTTGTTTTTTTAAATACTTCACCTACTATTCCATGGTGCTTTTGCGCAAGGTCAAACGCCTCCTTATGTAGTCCGTTTCGTTGAAGACCTTTGATAATCATATAGTTTGTGGGAGCCCAGACTCCACCTTCCCAATACCGGCCATCTGCCTGATACTTTTCGTGATTGGCAGGCATTGATGGGGTGGGATGTTTGCGGTAAAAAGTTGCAGGATCAAAAAGGTGAGCGACAAAGGCCTTTAATTCATCCTTGGTCAGGATATCGCACCACAAGGCCCAATAGGCGGCAATACTCATCAGCGTCCCCTGGCTTCCGTCGGCATATTTATCATAGAAAAATGAGGTTTTAGGATTCCAGAGTTTCTCCTTGATGAGCTTTTTCAGTGATTTCGTTTCATCTTCAATCTCTTCAATCTCCTGCCACCGCTCCACATAAAATCCGAATTCCACGAGCAATTTTGCGACAAAGAGCTGTTGCAGACAGGTATCCAGCCAGGTCATGTGGCCATGTGAAAATATCGGGTTGTAGTTCTTCGGTACGCGGGGGAGGTTATCCATTCCAGTGCCCCAGCCACTCGACCAGTAGGAGCCATCCTGCCAGGTGCGGTTCAGCTTAAGCCACTGGTAGTAGGCAACCAGCACAGGAAAGATTTTATTGATCCGTTCGAATTCACCAAAGTGTTCAAAATAAACCATTTCACTCCAGGGGATCACATTTGGACCGGTACTTGTCGGATCGTAGCGGTTAAAACAATCTTCTCCTGTATTTCCCCATATTTCGCGGCAGATAAACCCGTCGGGATGTTGCTTGGCATAGAAATTATCGAGCGTCTTCTGGAAGGGGTAAGCCCTGGAACCGTATCGTGCAAACAGGGTGATAAAGTTGGAATCCCACATGAAAATGTTACCGTTATAGGCGGTGTCGATATACGAGGTGATAAATCCGGATGCCGGTGCCGGATCCTTGATATTACGGAAGGCAATCTCCCAGGTTTTCCAGTACATATCAATCGCCGTATCGTTTCCTTTCCAAAAGGGAACGGGCAATATCTCCTTCGCTTTTGCAAAGCCGGGTGAAGGGATAATATTGGGTCTTGCATTGCGGAAATCGTTTTCCGTGACAAACACATTTTTGATGTATGTATTTTTATACGGGAGCTTTCCCGTTGTTGTGGCGATCGTCTGAACCGGATCATCAGCCAGAACTTTTACCCCCGGGAATGCGGTTGCTCCGGCTATCAAGGCACCTTTCAGAAAAAAATCACGTCTCGAAGTCATAGTCAATTAGTTTTTATGTGTTTTTAAATACGTTGCCAGTTCCTGAATATGATCAGTATTGATAAAATCTACTTTAAGATTCATCATCGTCTTCCATGCATTGGGTGCATCAGGGGCATCCCAGAATCTGATTTTTTTGTTCAGCCCATGAACCGAATCAACAATCTGTTTTAGTCTCATCTCCTCCTTTTGAGGAATGGCGGTTTCCCCTTTCCACATGGTAAAAACTTCCAGATCTTCACTGAAAAGGGCTAATCTTTTCAATTGCGCTTTGTCATATTTGAGGTCAAGATGGCCGTCAAAGGAGATATTCAGGGGATATTTGCTGAAATCGGAAGGGTTAGGTCTGTTGCCGGTGATAACAACCGGAATACCAATTTTATTACCGTTCAAACCGAATACGTCGGGATATTTTCCAAGTTCCTTTACAAGCAACGACAAAGTTGGCTCAACTCCTGTTTTCAAATCAATTAACAATTGAAAGGTGGAAGGGTAGTCTTTCCATGCTTTGCCTCCATTTTGCCTGAAGAACTTTACAATAGGCTGCAAATAAAGAGATTCCAGGGTTCTGGATGGTTTGATGTCAGCACTGTCATGAGCCACATACAACACACCATTAACCGCCCAGATATCGGCTTCGATCGATCCAAAGTGAGCGTTGTAAGCGGTGAAAAACGGGACCTTCTGCTCATAATCGTTGTGTGAGTGGGTATTCAGGATCGTGTATTGGGCCTGAGCTGAAAGTATGGCGCAGAGACTGAACAGGAGAGCTGTGAGTATTTTTGTCATTTAAAAGAGAGTTAAAATTAGTACTATATATTATGAGTTTGAGATTTAAGTAATTGATAAGATATAATGTAATACTTAAAATTCACCTTTTCTCCTTTTTGACCCCTCTAAATCTCCCCAAAGGGGAGACTTTTAGCCAGCAATCAGTGCCTTACTCCCCTCCTTCTCCCCTCCTCTGGAGGGGTTGGGGGAGGTCTGGGTTGGGGGAGGTCAATAGAGGAAACTATTAATTACGACATTATATTGTTCTTATTATTTATTCAACCCATTCAGGATTGCAAATTTATTTACTTCAATGTTGTCATTCTGACATCGGTTTGCCTCGCAGCATCTCCGATTTAATTTCCGTTTCGGTTAATGGTTCAACAAAGATCTTAAAATGATTGACAAATCCATTAAAAAACCGCTGATCGGGAAATTCTTCATTGCGGCCGATCATCCATTTCGCTGAGCAGGTGAGATTGGCTGATTGGTCTATAGTCACGCCTCCCGATTCGACCCCGTCAATGTATATTTTCAGTATTTTCCCGTCGGCAACTCCCGCGATATGGTGCCAGTTATTGAGCCAGTTAGCAGGAAGGTTAGCACTGCAGCTTCCTCTTCCCCAGCCACCGGCGAACCAGGATAGCGTTTTATTCCCTGAAGCCTGAAGTGCAATAAAATCCCCTTTGGTGATAATATCCGACAACGAATGGTTCCCTTTGGTTGGTTTTACCCAGGCCATAACTGTTATTTTCTGATCCAGTTTATCGAGGCTTTCCGATTTAAATATCTCCGCAAAATTTACCGAATCGGTCTCGATTCCCCGGGATATATTAAGCCGATCGCCATCATTACGATGGATAAGTGCCCTGTTGAGTAGTCCGGATTGATCTGTCAGCGTATCTTTGATTACTTTGTTGCCCGTAGTCAAATCCATTACCTTTGAATCGCTATTTTCACTGTATATTTTGATTTGATGCGATTTCGAACCAACCTGCAATCGGTGTATTCCCTCCTTTTTAAAGGTGACCGTTAGCATAACTTGTCTGATCTCACCCGGCTCAAGTGTTACGACCTCCTCTTCGCAGATCACCTCGTCTGCCCAAACCGGGAGAGTTGTCCTGAGTTTTAGACCTCCACTATTCTGCATGGTGAAACTGTACTCCAGCGGGGCTTTTGCCTTGTAAATTCTTCTGCTGGTAAGTTCCAGTATTTGAACGGAGGGCGATGTTTTAGCCTTCTGCTGAATAACATCAACCGGATGCTCGGAAAGCTGATCAATCCGGATCATCCGCGTTCCAACCGCATAAAGTCGGCAACCAATCGAATCAAAGGCGGTTGAGTTTTCGGAGATCAAAAGGTTTTTTTTGTTAATCTCTTTTCCATCGGCAAAAAGCCGGATAATCATTGTCCCTTTGCCCCCTTTGTTTTGAACCATGAAAGGGATGTAGAACAGCTGGTCGGGAGCAACTTCTTTTTGAAAACGATAAAACCCGGTAATCTTAAAATCGGGAGTAGCCGCTGTTTCTGAAGATGGTGCAAAATCAGGAGCAAGAGGAACACACATTGGTATTTTATCCATTTCAAAAGTCAGATCACCACCCTGGACGATTGATGAATGAGAAATCCAGCCCGTGTTAAGTGGCTTTCCATTAAGTAGTGTACTTCGGACAAACGGCTGACCGGGTCCATTATTTTTCGAATTCACAATCCATTTTTTCCCGTTTTGAAGATTGATTGTTATTTTTTTAAATAGTGGTGAACCAAGGTCATAAACCGGCCTTCCGGGACAAACGGGATAAAATCCCATTGCGCTGAATACATACCAGCTTGACATAGCCCCATGATCATCATTTCCGGGCAATCCGAACGGAGAGTTTGTATAATGGGTTTTCATAATGTTTCGCACCCATTTCTGCGAAAGATCAGGTCGGTTTGCATAATTGAAAAGATACGGGACATGCAGAACCGGTTCGTTGTCAAAAAGGATAAATTGATTGGTCAATGCCGTGTCTGTGCGGGCTGCAAATTCCTGATCTCCGCCGGTAAGGTTGATGAGGTCGCGGGGATTTTGCGGAACAAACAACGAGTAGCTCCATTGGTCTCCCTCCTTATACCCCGAATTTCCCGGGTCCAGGTTGAAGTTTTTTTCCAGACGGGGTAATAGTGCGAGGGCTGCCGGACTGAAAAGGTTCCGGTAATTTAAGCTCCTGTTTAGTAATTTGTTAAACTCATCCTGATCATTCATAACTTTTCCTGCAAACTGAGCCAATGCCCAGTCATCATATGCAAATTCTACGGTTTTTGTGACCGATTCGGAACAAGATGAAGGTACATATCCCAGTTGCCGGTAGGCTGAAAAATCCAATGAACCGGAGGCTACGACCAGGCAGCTTTTCATCGCTTTGAAAGCGAGTGCTTTATCAAAGCCGTTAATTCCCTTTAGGTAAGAATCTACGATAATGGGGATGACATGGTTTCCGGTCATCGGCCCAAGAGGCAAAGAGCCACTTTGTTCAAAATGGGCAAGCATCGAAAGGACCATATCCTTTTGCCGGTCAGGGGCGATCAGGCACAACAAGGGGTGCAGGGAGCGAAAAGTATCCCATGCAGAAAAACCTCCGTATTGGTTTTTCCCTTTTGTCTTATGAATTAAATTGTCTGCACCTCTGTAGTTACCCAGAAAATCGGAAATGATCCAGGGCATGAGCATAGAATGGTAAAGTGCGGTATAAAAGACCGTTTTATTAATAATTGAAGAATCTTCAATTGTTATAACTGAAAGTGCCTTATTCCATTTGCGCTGATTTTGCGCTTTAAACTGATTAAAATCCCAATCATCAGCCTCAAAACGGAGGTTGTTGAGCGTACTTTCAAAATCAACCGGCGAAACACCGATTTTGAGAATTAGCACCTCTTTCCCCTGCTCGACCGTGGGAAAGGTGACGATACACCCCCCTGCAACCTCCTCTTTATGGGTATAATCCATGCTGAAAGAGAGGATAGCATGACCTGTCGTCCCGCTGAGTACCCTTTTTGAGATGGTTTGGATACTTCCCAGATCGCCCAGGAAGATCCGTGGTTTACTATTCGGAGGAAATGTAAACCGAAACATCCCCGATCGCTCAGCCGCGGAGACTTCTACTTTTGTCCCATTATCCCTGAACAAAACGCTGTAATAGCCAGCAGTCGCTTCTTCGTCGAGGTGAGTGAAGCTGCGCTCATATTTCCCGTTTAGAACTGAGCGACCATCATCCAGGGGCATTACCCGGATCCTTCCTGAAGAACCGTCGGGATAGCCGGTAGGATGATTGATGCAGCTAAAATACAGGATGGAATTGTCTTTATAATTATACCCTTTTGAATCACCATTTCGTGTCTCAGGTGTCAACTGCAGAAAGCCGAAAGGTGATACTGCACCGGGATAAGTTCCCCCCTCGCTTCCCCAAAGAGAGGGTGTTTGCGTGTTGGAGGTTCCAATCAGGGGATTCACGAATTGAATAACGGATGCTTCCTGCCCAGTCAGATGTGTATAAATGACTGTTAAGCAGAGAAATAAAAGGATGTTTTTTTTATTGGTTCGGATCATGGCAAAGGTAGGTAGGGGCTGTATGCGTTTTACATTTTAAACAGGGAGGGGTAATATTTTGCGATAAGATCATGGTCTTCTTTATTCAGATCTTTCAGTAGTAGTGGCTTATCCTGGGGACGTAACCCTTTTTGATTGATCCGGTTCATCAGGCTCCAGTCTTTATTCGGTTTTTCAGGGCTTGGATCAACAGGCTCTTTGGCAGGAAGGTCGTATCGGGTGAAATCGTACACCATCTCAGGGGTATTTTGTTGCCAGTTGCGAACAGTCGCCAGCCTGAAATTTTTATTCATATACCAGCGAATATCTTCATCACCCCACGAGTTTCCAATTCCCAGCCCACGCTCCTCGAACCGGTAATTCCATTGATTGTTATCGGGATATTGTTGTCTCCAGATCTCACCATATTCTCCAAATGTCACAAACTGGACATCCGGCCACCGTTTTTTGGTTTCTCCAACCCATTTGGCCATCGCTTCGAGGATAAATGTTTCCCCCCAGTCTTTTCGTTCCGGGCGTTTTACCAACGCGGCCTCCCAGATATTGGGTATCCATCCGAACCCATTTAACTCAACCCCCTTGTCGAAATGGATCGACTGTGTGTGCATCACCGATAAATGTCCGATCTCCATTCCCCAGTCGCAATAGGTTTCGATAGGGCCCACCCCACGACGGCTTGATGCACTGTTGAACACGGTGGTTCCTCCGATGCCGCCGCTTACCCGGGCACACTGAAAGTCGACGCTCCAGCCATCGAGATTTACACAATCGATAAAATCATTTTTCCCTTGTGCCGGTTTGCATAAATGCTCTTTGGAAGGGTAGTAGGGATACGATGGCGATCCGTCCGCTCCGCCGCCATCTACAGCATGCTGGCTCCAGATCACCCCATGTGCGACATGGATATTCTCTTTTTCGGAGAGATAACGCATGTTTTCGGCAGAAAGGAATCCTCCGATGATCGATTGCGGACGGTAACCTCCGCCAACAAGCGCTGATATTAGTTGTATCGCCTCACTCATCTCACGGTTTACCCGCTCACGGGGGAGGTAGAGTGCAGGAAAATATCCCGGGAAATAGGAAACTTCATCCCCATATATTTGTTGACATTCGACAACATAATTGCGGATATCACGATAATTTGGACGCTTGTCTTCGAGTGCATTCAGGGTGAAGCCCCAGGTGAGACGTCCGTCGGGATTATTTTTGGCAAAAGCTTCACGAAGATCGCGGACTACTTTTAAGGTATGATACGGAGATTCATCCTCTTCAATAAGTTTAACATCACGAGAGACTTCCCATGGGGTTGTGCGGATCATGATGCATAGGGTGACAAACCGTTTTCCCAGTAACGGGGGAAATTTCTTGGGAGCTAAAGAATTAATGGCGCTAACCGGAGATATTTGAGAAGCTCCGATCAATCCCGCCCCACTTATTACCGTTTTCTGTATAAAATCACGACGTTCCATAAGGAATTTATTTTATTGATAAACAATTTATTTCCTTTATTTCAATTTCTTTTGAATTGAAGACATGCAAATCTGTGATGATAAGTCCCATGAGTATCTTCCCCGGCTCCCTTCATAAATAATCACATAATGGCTCCCTATGTCAATCAGTGCAGGAAACCAGATTGCTCCTCCATCCTCTTCACCTTTGGCGCCCAGACCGAAAATCGGATTACCGGGATGTTTTTCCCAGGTGTGCAAATCCTTTGATCTGGCTAATCCGAAAAAGTCAGGTTGGTCATTCAAATCGGGGCTTCCGCCATAGAGGAGTAAAAAAGTGTCGTTCTCTTTGTAAATACGGGCGGTCGTTACAAACTTGTCCCATCCGTTTTCGTGGCCACCCAGAACCGGAGCATCTGAACATTTCTTAAAATTGATCCCATCTGTCGACTCTGCCAGATAGAATCCCCGAAACCCTTTCCCATCATCATTCTGGAAGATCATAAAAATTTTATCCTCTGAAACTACTACGCTTGGTGAACGACCAACAATCACACTTCCGTGCTTTTCGAAATGGACTCCATCATCGCTGATTGCCAGACCTACGGAGTTTGGTCCTGTGCCAACACCGGAATAGTAGAGAAAAACCCTGTTTTTAAAGGCCACGACACCCGGATCCAATACATCACTGTCGTCAAAGCTCCCTTTTGCTCCAACATCGACGATGAAATTCCTGTTATTCAGATCCTTTAAAACAAAATCATCAGGGGTTATTTTCTGAATTTCACCGACCGCTATCCGGTCATGCCTGTCAGCGTTAGTCGTTGTAACCCCGTTACCCCGGTAGTAAACCAGCAATTTTCCGTTGAAGTTAATCACGGCAGGGTTAGCAGTCCAGTACTTTTTCCAGAGTTCCTTTCCAGCCGGGATAACCGGGTTTTTCAACCTATTGTGAATCCAAAGTTTACAATTTGTTCGGTAATCATTTGAGAAGATATCCCAAAAAGACGACAGATCCCTCCCCATTCCCTCTGACGATGAAGTTATATTAGCCTTTACCGTACTTAAGGGTAGGAATATTGAAGTTGCTGCAAAGAGGGTTGAAACTTGAATAAAATGTCCTCTCTTCATCTTTTTTTTTGGTTTAAGGTGAGAACTATTACCGGTAATTAATTCCAATCAGCAGTTTAGGTACGATGTAATATTCAGATGCACTGTTCAATTCCTGCTGCTCAAACAATGGGATAAAGATAAAACCATTTAAATTGGTTTACCTGAAATGATCAACCCTTTTTTTGCTTTAATAACCATATTCTTATGAATGGGTAGAAAAAACAAGAGCCGGAAAACCGGCCCTTGTTAATTTAATGCATTTTGGAGTGGTAATTCTCTGTAAAACAGGGGTAATTATCACTTATACAGCGTTTTGTTTACCAGCCTGCATTTTGTTTGTAAGCGCCGTTTGAACGCGAAATTTCATCCGGGTTATAAGGCCAGACAATAGCTTTTGCAGGATCATAGGTCCTGGCTTTCCACACCTGAACGATTGTGTATGGAGAATCTGGATTTGTTTTGTCTGCATGGCTTCTGCCATGTAAAGCCATTTGAATCTTATCGACGTCTCCCCAACGTTTAAGATCATGAAAACGATCGGTCCATTCGCAGGCAAGTTCGCAGCGACGTTCGTGTTTCAGATCAGCAAGTGTTGGTGCGGTTACTGGAGCGAGTCCTACACGTGCCCTGATTTCGTTTAACGGAGTTGCCGCATCTGAAGGTCTGTTGAGGTTCAGCAAGGCTTCCGCTTTAAAGAGCAGTACTTCAGCATAGCGCATTAAAGGAAGATTCAGACACGTTGTCGGGTAATCTCCGTTTTGGTTGATAAATGCGTTGGTTCCTGAATTCCCGCCTGTCCCATAACTGTAAGGCTCCATGTACTTATTCATTTGGAAACCGGAAAGGCTGTTGGTGGAGTTGTATTTCTTGGTTTCACCAAAATAGGTGAAAGTGTCTCCAAATTTGAGAATCGTAACTTCACGACGGGGATCGTTCGCCTCATACTCTTCATACAACTCTTCGGTGGGTTGGAAATATCCCCAGCCGTTGTATTTACCCCATCCCTTATTTTCAAGGACAACACCGGGGAATTCGCTTCCTCCCTGTGTCCCTGATGTTACAGACCACATATATTCTGATCCCCAGTTTTGGGCAATAGTGAATGCAGCCCTGAAACTAGCCTTTGGATCGCCAGAAACTTTCGTCAAGGCACGACCCCCTTCATTTTTTATTTTGTCGCATAAATCGGGAATCAATGCCCATTTGGTGTTGTCCCAGGCTGCCCAGTAAGCGTAAGTCTTTACCATATAACCCCATGCTGCAGCCTTGTGTGCACGGCCCTGATCTGCAGTGCCATAAGTTTGAAATAAAGGGAGAAGATCAGCCGCTTTTGTAAAATCAGAAATAACCTGGGCATAATTGTCTGCTACCGAAGGAAGCTGAGGAGGAATTCGTTTTTGGTATTCTGCATTTTCCGGACCATCATAGGGAACTCCTTGTTTGTTCGTACCATACAGGTAAGCCATCCAGAAGTGGGTTATCCCGCGGATAAAATAAGCTTCCCCTTTAGCCCGGTTTTTTACCGCATCGCTTACATTTTTTGCATTGTCGATGTTTGCCAGAACCTGGTTGGCCTTATCCATCGTGCTGTAAACATCATTGAAAGCGCCTACAGTGTATCCTTCACGGCCGGTACAGATAAAATTCTTGATATTCTCGGCATCAGCTTTTGAGCGACCAATGATCAGGTCATCACTGGAAGCCTGCACCCAGAAAAGGTTACGACCCCAGGTTGATTCATAACGCAAAGAAACATACATTGCTGCAACGGCTTTGTTGACATCGTCTTCACTTTGCCAGAAATAGGCAGTTGTTGGTAGCCCGTTGGGTTTGGTGTCGACCCAATCTTTCGAACACGAGGTAGAAAGAAGGAGAGTTAATAGGATGAGATATATATTTTTCATTTTTCTGATTTTTTAGAATTAGAAATTAAGTTTAGCACCGAAGGAGTATACTCTTGAAACCGGATATTGACCTCCATCAAGTCCATAACCACCTACTTCGGGGTCCATACCGGAATATTTAGTGAATGTCAGCAGGTTCTGTCCACTGAAATACAACCTGAGCGAACCGTTCCATGGGGTCTTTTTGAACGTGTATCCGATCAATAAGTTCTTTAAACGGAGGTAATCACCGTTTTCGAGATACCAGTCCGACGGAGTTCCAAAGTTTTTGTTGGCATCGCTGGCACTGATTTGTGGAATTGAAGATCCGGTGTTGGAAGGGGACCATGCAGTTAGAATTTTGTCCCAACGGTTGTAACCCTGTTCGGAAGCATTAAGGGTTGATTCTTTAAATGCATTGAACAGTTTAACTCCGCTAACCCCCTGGAAGAAAAGACTTAAATCCCAGTTTTTCCAGTTGATATTGGCAGTAAATCCATAGGTAAATTTAGGGAAGGCATTACCCATATAAACACGGTCGGAATCATCTATTTTGCCGTCACCATTTTTATCCACAAATTTAAGATCTCCTGCCTTGGCATTGGGCTGGATAAGTTTTCCATCTTTGGTATATGCGGCAACTTCGGCGGCAGATTTAAATATCCCTGCAGTTTGGTTCAGCCAGTAGGAATAGTAAGGTTGACCAACAGTTGACCGGAATGGAGCCAGGATTCCTCTCCATGAATCGCCATGTGCCCAATAGGATGTAGGATTTGCATCAATATAGGTCACTTCATTTTTCAATGTGGCAAAGTTTAAACCAACATTGTAATTAAACTGGCCGGCTTTATCTGTCCAGTCTGCGGCAAATTCAAATCCCTTATTCGAAATTTCACCTTCATTAATCAGTGGAGCTCCCACACCGTAAGTTGCTGTCCATTTGGTATCCTGCTGTTTGATCAGGTCAAATGTTTTCTTCATAAAATAGTCAGCGGTAATATTCAATTTCTTTTTGAGCATTAACACGTCAACTCCGAAGTCTGTCTGCTGTGTGGTTTCCCAGGAAAGTTTAGCATTATAAGCACTCGCAACGTAGGCTGCAGGCGAATACGGTGCTCCAGAGCCTATCTGATAGGTGTAGTCCCCGGATAAGGCAGGATATCCATAATACATTCCGATGGAGCCAAGATTTCCGATCTTACCCCAGCTTGCACGGACTTTTAAAAGATTGATCAGGGGAACATTAAACCATGGCTCGGAAGTTACTTTCCAGGCCCCTGTTAATCCGGGATAATCTTTGGCACGGTTACCTACTGCAAGTCGTCCGGCTATATCCCGACGATAACTGGCAGTGGCAAAATATCTGTCGGCATAACTGTAGGAAGCACGACCAACATACGAAAGATTCCTGTCTTTATACTCACCATCCCAGGGACGATCTGAAGAAAAAGTCTGTGCATTTACCAGAAATTGAGCCCAGGCAGCTTCATTCACAAAATCACGTGCAGTAAGTCCGAAACTTCTGCTTGCGTCTTCCTTCGAAGTTGTTGAAGCCATCAGTCCAAGATTGTGTTTGTTAAATACGCGGTTGTAATTGATCGTATTCTCCCAAACCCAATGATAATCCCGACCAGTATTGTAGTCGAGGCTGTTTTGATTATTTGGTTTCCCGGGTTCAGGGCGCAGGTAATTGAAATTCTTGTAGAATGAATTAAATCCTTTATAAGAGAACCTGGAAGTGATTTCCAAACCCTTAACGATATCCGTAAGGTGTAATTCGGATGATGACAGCAGATTGCTGTTACGAACAAAACTCTGGTTTCTGAGCAGTGAAGCAAGTGGGTTTACCACGTCGCCATGTATTCCAAGATATTGAGAATCAACTGGTCCTACTCCTCCGAATGTGCCGTTGGCGTAGTAAGGGGTGGCAGACCGGGGCATATATATGGCTGAAAGAATCGTTCCTGTATAACCGCTTTGCGTATCTGTACCGCGGTTGTCATTATTAACCCAGAAAAGGTCTTCCTTGAATTTAAGGTACTTATTGATTTGGTAACTGGAATTGAACCGTAACGTAATATTCTGACTGTAAGTATTTACCAATGTCCCATCTTCCTTTTCATACTTGGCCTGAAACATGGTGCTCAACTTATCGGTACCACCGTTTACGGTAACTGTATGACGTTGAACCGCTGCAGTTCTGAATACGGTACTGATCCAGTTTGTGCGGGTAACCTGATCATTCGGATTTTTGGTAATATCCCAGCCTGAGAGCGGAGTCTGTCCGGCATTGGTATAAGCCAGGTTAGATACCTTGGCTTCATCGGTGGCTGTGAGCGATTGTGGTAATTTCCAGGCAGACCTTACACCATAGAAACCGTTGTATTCAATGGAAGGTTTACCCTCTTTTGACTGACGGGTGGTAATCAGGATAACACCTGCTGATCCGGCATGAGCTCCATAAATAGCTGCAGATGCAGCATCCTTAAGAATCGTGATTGATTCAACATCCTCAGGATTGAACGGAGCATCCGGTACACCATTTACTACATACAATACACTCTCGGTCTTGGAACCTGTTCCGCGAATCGTAACTGCAGGACCAGCACCCGGCTGGCCTCCCTGGTTTACAACTGTAACACCGGGTACGTGCCCCTGAATCATACTGGCAACACTCAACTGAGGCGTCTCTTTGAGCCTGTCGATGTTCTGAACAACTGCAACGGCAGCTGATAAGTCCTGCTTCTTTGTTGTTCCGTAACCAATAGCTACAACCTCTTCAAGGCCAATAGTTTCCTGATTAAGCGTAACATTCAGCGTGGTTTTGCCCTGGATAGTAACCTCCTGGCTTTTCATGCCGATAAAGGAAAAAACCAGAACTTTAGCCTCAGAAGGAACTGTTAAATTATATTTTCCCTCTGCATCGGTGGTTATCCCAACAGTCGTCCCTTTAACTACAACGGTCACCCCGGGAAGGGCTGAGCCTGCCTGATCGGTAACTTTACCGCTAATCTTTTGTGCATTTTGTTGTGCAGGCTCTGTATTGGTCAGGTCTGAGGATTTAACGATAATATTCTTTCCGATTATTTCGTAACTCACAGCGTCTTTCCCGAATACAGTTGCGAGAACCTCATCAATTTTGCTGTTCTCCAGATCAACAGAGACTTTCTTCTCATCGTTGATCTGCCCTTTGTTATAAAAAAAGAAGAATTCAGATTGCTTTTCAACGGCATCAAAAACCTCGGCAATGGTCGCATTCTCCATTTTCAGGTTCAAACGGGCAGTCTGTGAATAAACACTTGCCGTCGCCTGTGTGATTGTGATCACCAAAATAGCTAGAAATAGTTTCATAATTCGAGACATTTTTTTAAACAGGAGCTCTCGCCCCCTGTTCAGATTGGGTTTTTTTTTCATACTTTTGAATGTTTTTAATTAAATAAAATGATTTATCGTTTTTCGCCCCCTAGGGCGTTTTTCTGCAACGGGAATAGGTGAGACTATTTCCGTTGTTTTTTTCCGAACTTCGCATCCTGATTCATCTTCTCATAGGCCTCTGTGGTATTTTAAGTTTGTTAAGGTTTATATTTATAATTTAACAATTTAGTAAATGGCAAAAATACAGTTAGAATGTTACACATTAGTTACACAGGTGTTACAAATTAATTCTCTGACAAACAGTAAAATAATTATATAAATTTTACGAAAGCCTTTATTCCAGCCACACTTCGCGGTCTTTTATCGTATAGTTAAGTTTAACACTTCTCTTGAGTGTTTCGAAAGCATCGAGCAGATCCTGATCATAACTGAACATCCCGCGGAACCGAAGTTTCTCCAAAGCAGGGTTCTTGATATGAATTTTTATATCATATAGTCGTTCCAGTTCGGTGATAATGGTTTTTAAATCGGCATCTTTGAACAGGAATTTTTCACTTCTCCAGGCACTGTAACGGGTTGCATCGACCTTATTAATTGAAATTTTGCCTTCGACAAGATTATAAACGGCCTGTTCTCCCGGTTGTAATTTGAAGGAGGTGTTTCCGGTTTTTGGTGCGGTAAGCTCGACAGATCCCTCTTCAAGGGTAGTTGTAAGGAGCTGCTCTTCAGGATAGGCCTTCACATTAAATGAGGTCCCCAAAACCTTCACAGTTGCATTGGGAGTTATTACTAAGAATGGTTTTGCTGCATTTTTTGAAACCTTAAAGTATCCCTCTCCGCTAAGTTTAACTTCCCGTTTATCCGAAAGGTCGTCTGTGGGATAGCTTAAGGTTGATCCTGCATTGAGCCAAATTTCAGTGCCATCCGACATGGTGCAGATGGCAATGTGTTTGCGGGGTGCAGTGACTGAATTCCAGGTTAATGGTTTTGTTGAGACGTGGTTGTTACCGATATACCAACCCACTGCGAGCATCACAGGTCCAATAAGAATAGCTGCAATACGCAGGAAGTGAATAAAAATCCGGTCACGCTTCTGCTGTGAGGCAGCTTCAGTAATTATAGCCCCCTTAACGGCCAGTATATCGTGCTCAATTTTTGCAATTGCAAGTGGTTCAGGGCAGTTTTCCCAAACTTTCAGTGCCTCCTCAAACGCTTTTTTGTTTTCAGCCGAAAGGTTCTGCCAATGGTGAAGTGCCTCTATCTCGGAAGGTGTACTGTTTCCGGAGAGAAAAGCGGCTATTTGCAGGTCAATATCATTAATTTGCGGATCCATTTGGCTTATCCTTATAGGTTGTCATGCACCTAAGACGACAAACTCTTTACTTTCCCTGTAAAGCCCGGGTATTATTTTTTGAAAAAAGATACAGTAACACCTGAATATGCTGACCGGTTGATAGTTTATGTTTTAATTTTTTTATCGCAATGCCCATTTGCATCTCCACTGTTTTAACAGATATCCCGAGCCGCAGTGCAATTTCGGTATAACGAAGTTCCTCGAACCGGCACAGGAGAAAGATCTCGCGACATTTTTCCGGCAGCTCCTCTATGGCGGCATTGATTCGTGCATTGAGCTCTGCTTCTTCGATTAAGTCACGGTCAAAAGTGGCTATCTCGGGTTGGTTCTCTTTGAGGTATTTGGTTTCAACCAGCTTATGTTTGAGGTAGTCAAGTGCACTGTTCTGAACAGATTTAAAAAGGTAACTTTTTAAAGACTGCTGAATAACCAGTTTATTTCGCTTTATCCAAAGATCGACAAATACCTGTTGCACAAGCGACCGCGATTCGTCCAGATCGTGGATGAATTTGTCAGCGTAATAGCAAAGAGAGGGGTAGAAACGGTCGAATGCTTTGGCAAATGACTCCTCATTGCCCTGCCGTATCTCCTGTAATAACTCTGGGTCACCATTCATTTTAGAGAGAGATCTGATTTGGTCGTTTAAGTCAGTTTCGATTAGCGCAAATATAATCAATTTTAATTTAGGTGTGTCGAGGTTGATTCTCCGATCAATTTATTTTGATCCAAATTTCACCCAATATCTTTTATCCTCAGGCTATTCCACCCGACAATGATTTTTTTTAAAACATTTTTAGTTCACAGGGCGTTAACTTATTAATTTTAATAAAGTATGGATATCCCGATTGCGGTAAATATTTTTTTGAGCCTGACAATAAGTTTTGTAAATGTATATTTTAGTATACCATTTATAATTAAGGCGGCACAGGTTAAGAATTTGTTTGCTGTCCCAAACCAGCGGACTGCAGCTAAGACCGTTATTCCAACTTTAGGAGGGATCGCAATTCTTGCCGGATTTATGATTAGTTTGATTTTTGCCTCTGGCAGTTATTCAATCGATGAACTAAAATATTTGTTGGCTGCAGTAATAATTATGTTTATTATTGGACTCAATGATGATATTTTGGGTTCTACAGCACGACGGAAATTGCTCCTGGAGCTTCCCATGGCAATTTACCTGGTTGTAGTTGGAAATTATAGACTTACAGATTTTCATGGCATAATTGGGATACATCAGATTGGATACCTCCCTGGGATTATCCTGTCAGTTGTTGCCATTATTGGGATTATTAATGCATTCAACCTTATTGATGGAATTGATGGCTTAGCAGCTGGGACCGGAATACTTATTTCAATGGTTTACGGGGTTTGGTTTTTAGATAACGGTGACACGATCTACGCGTTAACCTGTTTTAGTTTAGCCGGAAGTTTAAGCGCATTTTTTCTTTACAATGTTTTTGGAGTGACCAATAAAATATTTTTAGGTGATACCGGGTCTTTGATAATCGGGATAATAGTTGCGGTTTTAACTATTCATTTTAATGAATTCTTTCCCGTTTCCAATTTCCCCGTGCATGGATTGCCGGCACTATCACTTGCAATTATGATTTTGCCGGTGGTTGATACAATCAGAGTCTCAGTAATTCGGATAGGACTCAGGAAATCACCCTTTTCTCCTGACATGAATCATATTCATCACCAGGTGCTTCGGTTAACAAATAATCATTTTAAAGCCTCTCTGATAATTATTTCTGCCAATGGATTATTTATTTTTTTAGCTTATCATTTAATTGATTTGCTGGGGAATGGTATTTTATTTATTGTGCTGCTGACCTTAGGATTTATTTTTGCCAGTATCCCTTCCTTTATTTTGCGAATTTCGGAGAAGAATGTTCTTTCTACAGGTCATTCCGGGCTATAAACCGAATTTGTGTATTCTTCGCTATGGTGAAGATAGTTTTACCCGATTCTGTTTGGCGCTGCTGCTTTTTTTATAATTTTACGAACAAAATGAAATATTCCTTGTTTAATGGAATGTAAGTAGATTAATAATTAGAAACGCAGTTAAAGCTAAGATGCCACAAGATTATATCCCCGTATTAATTCAGACATTGATTGTACTAGGTTTTGTGATTACCACCATGGTAGCTACCCATTTTCTCGGGCCCAAGAGGTATTCACGTGCCAAACTTGAGAATTTTGAATGTGGAATTGAAGGATTGGGTAATGCCAGAAGTCCGTTTTCAGTTAAATACTTTCTGATCGCAATTCTCTTTGTGCTTTTTGATGTCGAAGTTATCTTTATGTATCCCTGGGCGGTGAATTTCAAATCCTTAGGAAAAGATGGCTTTCTGGATATGTTTTTATTTATGATCCTTGTTCTTATCGGTTTTATTTATATTATTCTCAAGGGCGCTTTAAAATGGGATAAGCGTTAATGCTCGCTGAAATTTTTTGTTCATGTTCGATAAAGATAAAATAATCATGGCTCCCACATTGGCCGAGACTCCTGAGGGGATCTCCGGACAGGGGTTCTTTGCAACCTCGATGGAAAAAGCCGTTGGTCTGGCCCGGAAAAATTCACTATGGCCATTACCCTTTGCCACATCCTGCTGTGGAATTGAATTCATGGCCACGATGGGATCTCATTATGATCTTGCCCGCTTTGGATCTGAGAGATTAAGCTTTTCACCCCGCCAGAGCGACCTGCTGATGGTGATGGGAACTGTGGCAAAAAAAATGGGTCCTGTACTGCGTGAGGTCTATATTCAAATGGCAGAACCTAAATGGGTAATTGCAGTTGGTGCCTGCGCTTCAAGCGGAGGTATTTTTGATACGTACAGTGTCTTGCAGGGAATTGACCGGATAATCCCGGTTGATGTCTATGTGCCAGGGTGCCCTCCTCGTCCGGAACAGATTATTGACGGGATCATTAAAATACAGGAACTGGTTGGAAACGAATCGTTAAGAAGAAGGAACTCCAAGGAGTATCAGGACTTGATGGATGAATATAATATCGAATAAAAGTCTTATTCTTCCAGTCGTTAAACTGCGGATTTAAATAATTTAAGTACTTTAAAAAATATTTTTGTGTTCCAGATCAAACCAGAAAGAGACCAGTTAGTTGTTACAAAATTGAGCGATAATTTTAACGGATCCATTGATCTTCATGAAATTATGGGTGATATGCTTTGCATCACCATTAACAAGGAGGTTATTCAGCAGGTGATGCTTTATCTTCGTGATGAGAAAGAGTTGCAGTATAACTTTCTGACTACCCTGTGTGGGATGCATTATCCCGAAAAGGAGTTACTTGGCGTTGTGTATCATCTTCATAGTTTTGTCAATAATCATAGAATCAGAATCAAAACAACGACTGCTATTTCGGATCCGCGGATTCCCACAATAACTACGATATGGCCTTCTGCTAATTGGCAGGAGCGCGAAACATACGATTTTTTTGGTATACTGTTCGAAGGGCATCCGAACCTTAAACGAATTTTAAATGTCGACGAAATGACCGATTTCCCGTTGCGGAAGGAGTTTCCTCTTGAAGATCAGACACGCGAGGATAAGGATAACAGCATGTTTGGGCGGTGATCTGAAATTAGTTATGAAATATAAGTGATGAGTTATGAGTTTGGAAAGGTCATGTAATTGAATGACATGGTCATTACGAATACTAATTTTTCTGACCTCAGCGAGGTCAAATGTTTATAGAAGAAATTCAAACCATAAATGGCAAAAGGAGTAAATACCGATTATTGGGATAAAGACATAGTCAAAACGGAAGAGCCAAAGGAGTATAATACGCTCAACGTTGGCCCTACCCATCCGGCTACGCATGGCGTTTTTCAAAATGTTATGCTTATGGATGGTGAATTTATTGTAAGTACTGAGCAAACAATTGGTTACATACATCGCGCATTTGAAAAAATAGCTGAACGGCGCCCTTTTTACCAGGTTACCCCGCTCACCGACCGGTTAAATTATTGTTCCTCTCCCCTGAATAATATGGGATGGCACATGACTGTAGAGAAATTACTGGGAATTGAAACACCCAAGCGTGTTGATTACCTTCGTATCGTGATAATGGAGCTTGCGCGTATTGCCGATCATATTATTTGTAACAGTGTGATTGGTGTTGACAGCGGAGCTCTCACCGGATTCACCTACATCTTCCAGGACCGGGAATTCATTTATGAAATTTATGAAGAGATCTGCGGATCACGACTCACAACCAACATGGGACGGATCGGCGGTTTTGAACGCAATTTCAGCGCTAAGGCATGGGAGAAAATCCGCTATTTTCTAAAAACATTTCCAGCAAAATTAAAAGAATTTGAGACCCTGCTCGCGAGGAACAGGATCTTTATGGACCGTACCGTAAATGTGGGACCTTTCCCGCTTGACCGCGCCCTGGCCTATGGATTTACAGGTCCTAACCTGCGCGCCTGCGGGCTGGATTACGACGTTAGGGTGATGAACCCCTATTGTTCGTATGAAGAGTTTGACTTTATTGTTCCGGTTGGACAAAGCGGCGATACTTACGACCGCTTTATGGTCCGTCAGGAAGAGATGAAGCAAAGCATGAGCATTATTCAACAAGCATTGGATAAGCTTGACATAATGGAGGACAAGGAGACCTATTACGCGAGTGATCCGCGATTTGTACTCCCACCTAAAGAAAAAGTATACAACAATATGGAGGCGCTGATCTGGCACTTTAAAATCGTGATGGGCGAAACCGATATTCCTGTCGGAGAGGTTTACCACGCCATAGAGGCTGCCAACGGCGAATTAGGGTATTATCTGGTAAGTGATGGCGGACGAACCGCCTCGAGACTCCATTTCCGCCGTCCTTGTTTTATTTATTATCAGGCATATCCCGAAATGGTCCAGGGAAATATGTTATCCGATGCAATTCTTACCATGAGTTCGATGAATGTAATTGCAGGTGAATTGGATGCATAATCAATTTGTAAAGACGTTGCATGCAACGTCTCCACAATAAAAAAATGAAAACAGAAAATAATGCAGGAAAAGAATAACATACCTGAATTTAATCGTGAAACACTTGATCTGGTAAATCAGATTATTAAACGGTATCCGCAGGGGAGGCAAAAATCTGCCCTGTTACCCGTATTGCATATTGCCCAATCAGAAAATAGCGGCTGGCTTAGTCCTGAGATGATGGATTATGTCGCCACTTTACTCGATATTTTACCGATTGAAGTCTATGAGGTTGCCTCATTTTACAGCATGTTTAATCTTAAGCCTGTTGGAAACTGTGTGATTGAAGTTTGTCATACGGGACCCTGCTGGTTAAACGGGGCAGAAAAAATCATTGCCCATTTTGAAACGCGACTAGGGATTAAACCTGGCGAAACAACGGCTGATGGCAAGTTCACCCTTAAAACGGTCGAATGTCTCGCTGCCTGCGGGAATGCACCGGTAATTCAGGTCGGAACCGAATATCACGAAAACCTCACACCCGAGAAGGCAGATAATCTGCTTGAACAATGGAAACGCGAAAATAAAATTTCGCATACAAACCCTTACCTGTAACGATGGCAACACAGATATTACTAAAAAATATTGACGTCCCTGGTCTTGCTGAAATTCAGGTTTACAGGAAACTGGGTGGATATACAGCGGTTGAAAAGGCCTTGAAAACCCTTTCGCCAGATGAGGTCACCGATGAGGTGAAAAAATCGGGATTAAAAGGTCGTGGTGGTGCAGGTTTCCCTACCGGGATGAAATGGAGTTTCATTGATAAACAGAGTCAAAAAGCAAAATACCTGGTTTGTAATTACGATGAGAGTGAACCGGGAACATTCAAAGACCGGCATATTGGTCAGCTCAATCCACATCAGCTTATCGAAGGGATGATCCTGGGATCATATGCCCTGGGAGCCAATACTGCATACATATATATACGCGGAGAGCTTTTTTATGTATTGCGAATTATTGAAAAGGCAATTGCAGAGGCGTATAAAAATGGTTTCCTTGGGGAAAATATCCTGGGATCGGGTTATTCGCTTGATCTTTATTGTCATCCCGGAGCGGGTGCCTACATTTGCGGTGAAGAGACTGCTCTGCTCGAATCGCTTGAAGGAAAGCGCGGTAATCCGCGAATCAAACCACCGTTTCCCGCTATCGTGGGTCTGTACGGTTCTCCGACAGTTGTGAATAATGTGGAAACAATCGCCACACTTCCCTGGATCGTAAATAACGGCGGAGAAGCTTATTCGGCCATTGGAATTGGAAACAGCAAAGGGACAAAACTTATTTCCGCCTGTGGTCATATCAACAAGCCAGGCATCTATGAGATTGAACTGGGTCTTCCGGTGGAAGAGTTTATTTACAGCGACGAATATTGCGGTGGAATCCGAAACGGGAACAAGCTGAAAGCAGTGGTTGCAGGTGGTTCATCTGTGCCGATTCTTCCGGCAAATCTGATCCTGAAAACTGCGGCCGGCGAACCCCGCCTCATGAGTTATGAATCATTGTCCGAAGGGGGATTTCAAACCGGTACCATGCTGGGTTCAGGAGGCTTTATCGTTATGGATCACACGGCCTGCATTGTAAAAAACCTCCTTACCTTTGCCAGGTTCTATCGTCATGAGTCATGCGGTCAGTGCAGTCCATGCCGCGAAGGGACCAGCTGGATGGAAAAGATATTAATGCGAATTGAAGGCGGGCAGGGGACGATGAAAGATATCGACCTGCTTGTTGATATTGCAAAACATGTGGAAGGGAATACGATCTGCCCGCTTGGCGATGCTGCTGCATGGCCGGTGGCCAGTGCAATCCGTCATTTCCGTGAAGAATTTGAAGAACACGTAAAACTACAAAAATGCCCCTTTTAAAGGTAACCATCGATAATATTGAGGTGGAGGTAGAAGCCGGAACAACCATCATGAATGCTGCCCGTAAGATTGGTGGCCATGTGGTCCCTCCGGCTATGTGCTACTATTCAAAGCTCGAAGGGAGCGGAGGCAAGTGCCGAACCTGCCTCGTGAAAGTTTCTCAGGGCTCTGCCAAAGATCCCCGTCCGATGCCTAAGCTGGTTGCATCCTGCCGCACTATGGTTCAGGATGGAATGGTCGTACAAAATACCACATCTCCTGAAGCGATGGAGAGCCGTCGGGCAATCACCGAATTCCTGCTGGTGAATCATCCGCTCGACTGTCCCGTCTGTGATCAGGCAGGGGAATGCCACCTTCAGGACCTCTCGTATGTCCACGGTATTCAGGAAACACGTACCGTTGAGGAGCGGAGAACATTTAAGCCAATCGACATTGGCGATAAGATCAAACTCAATATGAATCGCTGCATTCTCTGTTACCGGTGTGTAATGGTTGGCGATCAGATCACCGATAAAAGGGTGCATGGCGTATTGGGGCGTGGCGATCATTCAGAAATCAGCACCCATATACTTAATGCTGTCGATAATGACTTCTCCGGAAATATGATCGATGTCTGCCCGGTGGGCGCATTAACCGACAATACCTTCCGGTTTAAGAGCCGCGTATGGTTCACTAAACCTTTCGATGCGCACCGCGAGTGCTCAAAATGCAGCGGTAAAGTGGCACTGTGGATGAAAGGGGAGGAGATCCTTCGCGTAACCGGCAGAAAAGATAAATACGGTGAAGTTGAAGAGTTTATCTGCAACGATTGCCGGTTTGATAGGAAAGAGTTAAAAGATTGGGTTGTCGAAGGGCCCAGAACAATTGAACGCCATTCGGTAATTTCCCAGAATCATTATGAAACAAGTCCCGGTAAGTCGGTTCGGGTTTCAAAATAAAATGCATATATTCAATATCTTAGCCTGAGGGTATTCAGGTGCAACGTAACCATTTGATATGGATTTGACAGAACTAATTTTTAAAACTGTTTTTTTGATCATCATTTTCGCGGTCACATTGGTTGTGGCCATGTATTCGACGTATGGTGAGCGAAAAGTAGCTGCGTTTATGCAGGACCGCCGGGGTCCGAACCGTGCCGGTCCGTTCGGGCTTTTACAGCCGTTGGCCGATGGACTGAAGATGTTTATGAAAGAGGAGATCATTCCCCTTACTGCAAACAGAAGCCTCTTTATTATTGGCCCTTCACTTGCCATGACCACTGCATTACTTACAGGAGTCGTTATTCCGTGGGGAGGAACTCTGACTATTGGAGGTCGGGAATTTTCACTCCAGGTTGCTGATCTGAACATTGGCATTCTCTATGTTTTTGCCATGGTCTCTATCGGTGTCTATGGCATTATGATCGGAGGGTGGGCTTCGAACAATAAATATGCACTTCTGGGAGCTATCCGGGCAGCATCGCAAATGATCAGCTATGAATTGGCAATGGGAATGTCGATTATTGCCCTTGTTCTCACCACCGGCTCATTAAGTCTGCATGACATTGTTTCTCAACAACATGGATTGCACTGGAATATCTTCTACCAGCCGCTGGGATTTCTGATCTTCTTAACCTGTGCATTCGCAGAAACAAACCGGGCACCTTTTGACCTCCCTGAATGTGAAACAGAACTGATCGGTGGATACCACACCGAATACAGCTCGATGAAGCTTGGTTTTTATCTTTTTGCCGAATACATCAATATGTTTATCTCATCGGCCGTTATTGCAACGCTCTATTTTGGCGGTTATAATATGCCTTTTATTGGTTCGATCGGCCTCTCTCCCAATATCGTAACCTTACTTGGAACAGCCTTTTTCTTTATTAAGATTTTTGGACTGATCTTCCTTTTTATGTGGATTCGCTGGACGCTGCCCCGGTTTCGGTACGATCAGCTTATGAACATGGGATGGAAAGGGTTAATACCATTGGCGATGTTTAACATCGTTGCAACAGGAATTTATTATTTCTTTACCGAATTAAAGTAATCCGAAAGCCATGCAAACATTAACAAACAGATCGAAAATGGTTTCGGATAAGAAGATGACCTTCATGGAGTGGATCTATCTTCCTGCCATTTTCAAAGGGATGTCTATCACTATACGTCATTTCTTCGGAAAGAAGGCGACCATTAATTACCCGGAACAAAAGCGGGAATTCAGTAAGGTCTATCGCGGACAACACGTGTTAAAACGTGATGACCAGGGGCGTGAGCGATGCACAGCCTGCGGATTGTGCGCCGTAGCCTGTCCTGCCGAGGCAATCACGATGCGGGCTGCTGAACGTAAACCCGGAGAAGAAAATCTTTACCGCGAAGAGAAATATGCAGCGGTATACGAAATTAATATGCTGCGCTGCATTTTTTGTGGTGACTGTGAAGATGCCTGTCCCAAAGAGGCGATATTTCTCACCGACCGTATCGTGGCATCGCAATATGAACGCAAACCATTTGTTTATGGAAAAGATATTCTGGTTGAGCCACTGGATCTGAATTTGAGGATTGACATTTCAGCCCGGCAAACAGAAGCTGTGCATCAATTCAAACTGGTTAAACGGTATGCGCACAACAAATAAATTTGACTTTTAAAACAACAATAAAATGGTCTTTCTATTTTACTTCCTCTCTGCTATAATGATCATCTGTGCATTGATGGTTGTATTCTCAAAGAATCCGATTAACAATGTTATTTACCTGATTGTGTGCTTTCTGGCGATGGCAGGTCACTATATTCTCCTGAATGCGCAATTCCTGGCTGTAGTTCATGTTATTGTGTATACCGGTGCGATCATGGTATTATTCCTTTTTGTGATTATGCTCCTGAATCTGAATAAAGCCATCATCCTGCGTAAATCAACAGTTACGCGTGTCTCTGCGGTAATTACCGGGGGTATATTTTTCCTCGTACTGTTGGCCGCAACACGCCAGACATTCGAGATCCATGCGAAATATCCTTTTGCCAGTGATTTCGGACTGGTTTCGGGAATCGGGAAAGTTTTGTTCAACGAGTTTTTGCTCCCTTTTGAAATATCATCCATCTTATTTATCTCTGCCATGGTAGGGGCACTTATGTTTGGGAAGAAAGACGTTTAGGAGTTAGGAGTTATAAATTATGAGTTATTAGTTTTGAGTTATGAGTTATGAGTGAACGGAAGAGTATATTGAAAGATAAAAGCTTCAAGTTTGCTGTTCGCATAATTAAACTGTACCAGTTTTTGGTAGATGAAAAAAAGGAGTATATAATTAGTAAGCAACTTTTGAGAAGTGGAACCTCAATTGGCGCAATGGTTCGTGAAGCGCAAAATGCGGAGAGCAAAAAGGATTTTATACATAAAATGAGTATTTCGCAGAAAGAGTGTGACGAATCAATGTATTGGATCGAGTTGCTAAAAGAAGCAAATTATTTAAATGAACAAGAATTTGAAAATATTAATAACGACGCAATTGAATTATTAAAGATGTTACGAAGCGCAATAATCACTTCCAAAAACAACACTTATAATTCATAACTTATAACTTATAACTATGAAAGAGATCTCATCCGCCATACAGCTTATCCCGTTGGAGAATTACATCGGGTTGAGCGTTGCCCTTTTCAGCATCGGCATGATGGGCGTTTTATTCCGGAGAAACACAATAGCCATCCTGATGTGCCTCGAATTAATGTTTAATTCGGTCAACCTGCTGCTTACCGCCTTTTCGGCTTATCACTCCGATCCTGCCGGACAGGTCTTTGTATTTTTTATCATGATTGTAGCTGCTGCTGAAATTGCCATCGGCTTATCAATTGTAGTGATGATGAAGCGTAATGTGGATTCTGTAGATATTAACCTTTTGAACCGGTTGAAATGGTAGCATCAATTCCTTATATTACACTTGCCTGGCTCGTTCCTGCCTTTCCCTTGTTGGGTTTCCTGATAACCGGACTGGGCAAAAACCGGTTGAAGCATAATCAGGCTGGTATCCTTGCCAGTACGATGGTGGCACTCTCGTTTCTTACTTCGCTGTTTTTATTTTTCACCCTACGTTCTTCAGGACAGGAATCAGCGACAATTACCCTTTTTAACTGGATTTCAGCCGGTGATATGAAGATTCCATTTGCGTTTCTGATTGACCATTTATCGATCACCATGATGTTGATTGTTACTGGTGTCGGGGCGCTGATTCATATCTATTCAATCGGCTACATGCACGATGATGAACGGGTAAATTCATTTTTTGCCCAGATGAATCTGTTTACTTTCAGCATGTTGCTCTTAGTGATGGGGGCAAACTACCTGATTCTGTTTATTGGTTGGGAAGGCGTTGGGTTCTGTTCATACCTGCTGATTGGCTTCTGGTTTAAAAATCCTGAATTTAATTATGCGGCGCGTAAAGCCTTTGTGATGAACAGGATCGGTGATTTGGGTTTTATCCTTGGAATTATCCTTCTCTTCTTCACCTTTAAGTCGGTGAGCTTTACGGAGGTCTTTACACAGGCAGCTACTTTACAAGCTGGCGCCCCGTTAATCACCCTGATTACAATTTTACTCCTTGTCGGAGCCGTTGGGAAGAGTGCCCAGATCCCCCTTTACACCTGGTTACCCGATGCGATGGCCGGTCCTACTCCCGTCTCGGCTTTGATCCATGCTGCAACGATGGTGACGGCTGGAATATATATGATTGCCCGTTCGAGCATACTCTATAATCTGGCCCCCATAACACTCAATATAATGATCGGTCTTGGGCTGGCTACCGCAATTTTTGCCGCGATAATCGGATTAAGACAGAATGATATTAAAAAAGTCCTTGCCTATTCTACGGTCTCTCAATTGGGATATATGTTTTTGGCTCTTGGGTTGGGAGCATATTCAAGTGCTGTATTTCATCTTACAACCCATGCGTTTTTCAAAGCATTACTTTTCCTCGGTGCGGGAAGCATTATCCACGCCATGGGGGGAGAGCAGGATATCCGGAAGATGGGTGGTCTTCGAAAGAAAATGCCAATTACCTACCTGACTTTTTTAGCAGGTACCCTGGCGATCAGCGGAATCCCGCCATTCTCCGGCTTCTTCAGTAAAGATCTGATACTTAATCATGCCTTTGAAAGCAGTCCGATACTCTATATTTTAGCACTGGGTGGTGCCTTGATCACCTGCTTTTATATGTTCCGATTATTATATCTGGTTTTCTTTGGAAACCAGCGGCTTGATACGGCACATCCGCATGAATCGCCGCGTGTAATGACTATTCCGCTAATCATCCTGAGTATTTTGGCCGTATTTGGCGGATTCCTGAATATTCCATCTCTTTTTGGAGGTGAATCAGGATTTAGCGACTTTTTGCACAAAGCCATCACCTCTAAAGTGACTGAAGAGATGGGTGCTTCCACGGAAATAGGTTTAATTGCAGCCTCACTCGCCCTTCTTGGATTCATTATTTTTATGGCTTACCGCACCTATGTGAAAAAATCGGTAATACCCGCCGGTGATAAAGAGTCACAATCGGTGTTTGCCAAAGCGATTTCCAATAAGTTCTATATTGACCAAATCTATGCGACCCTTTTTGAGAAACCATTCGGCTTTCTTTCCGATTTTTTCTTCAAACAGATTGAAATCAAAGTGCTTGATCCAATTATTGACGAAATTGGAATACTCACTTCGAAGCTTGGAGACCAGGTACGCAAACTACAGCAGGGCATCATGAGTTTTTACTTCTTTGCTATGGTGGCAGGAATTCTTTTATTCATTATTTTTATCTTAATTGTCTGATCCTATGATATTGATAATTATTCTTTTATTACCTGTTATCACTGGGTTATTCCTTCTCTTACTGAGGAATCCGGCAACCGTACGGTTTATTGCCCTGGGATCGGCTTTAGTAAATTTAATTCTTACCCTGGGGTTGATCAGTACTGTTCCATCCACAACATATACCATCGACTCCACCCATTTTATGGGAACACAATTCACGTTAGGTTATGACGGGATTAGTTTGATCATGTTACTGTTAACGAACCTGCTTTTCCCTTTCATCATCCTTTCGGGCTTTACCCGGGCCCATATCAAGATCCCCGTTCTGAACTTCCTGATTCTGTTTACCCAGTCGTCGCTGATCGGAGTTTTCCTCGCCCAGAATGCTTTTTTATTTTACATTTTCTGGGAGCTTACCCTGATTCCGGTCTATTTTATTCTGCTACTCTGGGGTGGCGAAAACCGCAGAGCTGTCACGTTAAAATTCTTTATTTACACCTTAACGGGGAGTCTGTTTCTCCTGTTTGGAATAATCTATTTGTATACCTGGACCGGAAGTTTGCACACTACTGATTTTTCGGCTTTTAATCAGCTTCATCTTCCTGCCGATACACAGACCTGGCTGTTCTGGATTCTCTTTATCGCATTTGCAATTAAGTTGCCCATTTTCCCTTTTCATACCTGGCAACCTTCCACGTATACCATGGCGTCAAAACAGGGGGTAATGATATTGGCCGGAGTTATGACCAAAATGGGTATTTATGGGGCATTACGTTTTTTGTTTCCAATTGTTCCTCAAGGGGTACTTTTTTGGCAAAATACTGTCATCACCATGTGCCTGATAGGTGTTGTTTACGCCTCAGTAATCGCCTTCCGCCAGACAAATATTAAACGGTTGATCGCATTTTCATCGATGGCCCATATCTCACTGATGGCTGCAGCAATGTTTGCCCTTAATTATTATTCCCTGCAGGGACTGCTCTTCCAGGTTATCAGTCATGGTGTGACTATTGTAGCACTCTTTTACCTGGTGCATCTTATCCAGGAAAGAACCGGTACGCTTGAATTACCTCAGATGGGGGGGCTCAAACTGGCTGCACCCAACATGGCCATCCTTTTGCTGATGGTTGTGCTCGGTTCAATAGCCCTGCCGCTTACCTCCGGTTTTGTCGGGGAGTTTCTCATCATAACCGGACTTGCAAAACAATCGATCTGGATTGCCGTTTTTGGCGGTTTAACGATGATTCTTGGGGCAATATATATGCTTTATGCCTATCAACGGATCATGCTTGGTGATGAAAATCCGGCGTTGTCAAAGATAAAAGATGTTCAGGTTATTGATTACCTGATTCTTATTCCATTGATTGCCATCATATTTATACTGGGGGTATATCCTCAGCCAATCCTGAATTTACTTGAAGAATCGGTAAATTCCATGCAGAAACTTTTGATACCTGCGAATGAGGTTGTTACCTTATTTTTGCGTTAATCAAATCTATTAGAAACAACTTGAATTTAGTTAGCCAATGAGCGCAATAATTTTATTAACAGTTTTTGGAATCATCGTTCTGTATCTGGGTTTTGCAGAGAACAAAACAATTTTAGCGCCCGTTGCTATCACCGGTCTGGTGATCAGTATGGTTCTTTCGATTAAAGATTGGGGACTTGGATCGAAGTATTTTCATGATATGATGATCATCGATAACTTTTCGATCGCCTTCAATGTATCCATGCTAATCATTACCATCCTGATTTTCCTGTTTGGTATCAATTATTACAAACGGATGGAACATCATGTTGCAGAGCAATATGCACTGATGATTTTCGCGCTTACAGGCGCTTTTCTGATGACCTCCTTTTCAAACCTGATCATGCTTTTTCTTGGGATAGAGATCTTATCAATTCCCTTATATATCCTTGCCGGTGGGAAGAAAAGCTCATTCCGCTCAAATGAAGCTTCGTTTAAATATTTTTTGCTTGGCTCGTTTGCGACAGCATTTTTTCTCTTTGGAATTGCCTTGGTTTACGGAGCCTCTGCGACCTTTTATCTCCCTGAAATCAAGAACTATATTGCGCAGTTCAATGGCCACCTTCCACCTATGCTTATGGTAGGTTTGCTTTTTATTCTCATTGGAGTAGCCTTTAAAGTAGCAGTAGCCCCTTTTCACTTCTGGAGTCCCGATGTTTACGAAGGTTCCCCCACGCTGGTTACTGCTTTTATGGCAACCGTTGTTAAAACAGCCGGCTTTGCCGCTTTTTACCGTTTGCTGGGTATGGGATTATTGCCATTGCCCGGACCTCTGGAGAAAACCCTATGGGTGATGACCATGCTCTCGTTGCTGGTAGGAAACCTTGCCGCATTAAATCAGACAAATTTTAAACGTTTGCTGGCTTATTCCGCAATCGTTCATACCGGCTTTATGATGCTTGCAATGCTTTCACAGCACGATTCATCTGCCTCGGTTCTCCTCTATTATACCTTTGTGTATTCGCTGGCTACTGTTCCCCTTTTCATCATCTTTATTCATATGAAACGAGCTTCAAATGGCCTGGAGGAACTTTCTATCTTTCGCGGATTATACAAACAGAAACCGTGGATGGCTGTTTTTATGACGATCCTGCTCATGTCGCTCGCAGGTCTTCCCCCAACAGCCGGCTTCCTTGCAAAATACCGCGTTTTTATTTTATCGATCAGTCGCGGATACCTGGCTATCTCCATTTTTGCCATCATAATGGCAATTATTGGAATCTATTACTATTTTTATGTCCTTCGGGAAGCATTTTCGGAGAGTAACGATCCAAATCCAATTGAAATTACCAAACTCAACGCCGCTTTAATCATCGTCTGTGGTGTTGCAGTTCTTCTGCTGGGTTTATTTGTATGGACGGTTCCGATCTAAGGATCTAATTCTTATCTGATTATCCTTTTTCCCAAACTTACGCCGTTACACGGCTCTTCAGAGGTTTAGGTGCATCGCACCGATAGTTTGGTAAAATTCCGGTATTACAAAAATTCCAGCCGCATAGCGGCGACAGATCATTTAGTGAACATGAGATATTATTGTGTTCTTAAATTAGTTACTTTAGAAGTGTAAATTTGTATAAGCCCATTACGAACTTTATATCAAATCTAAGCCAGCATGAAAAAAATACTGATTCCTGCACTATTTTCACTGTTTTTTCTCCTCTCGTGTACTCCCAAACCTCAGACTGAAGGGCAGATTAGTATAGACTTCTCTCAAAAAGGGGCTGATGTCTCTCCAAGTATGTACGGTGTTTTCTTTGAAGAGATTAATCATGCAGGTGAGGGTGGCTTGTACGGTGAGCTCCTGCAGAACCGTGGTTTTGAAGAAAAAGAGTATCCGGCGGGATATTCCGTAAAGGGGGATAAACTTTATCCTGCTCCGATGAAAAATCATCTGACAGGAGCGTTGAGTAAAGAAGGTTTTCGATGGAGTGAAGATCCAATCCCCGGATGGTCACTCGTGTCTGACGGTAAAGCAAAGGCTCAGATGAAACTTACCAAAAATAATCCGCTGGATGTTGCGGCTCCTAATTCCCTGCAGATTACCATACCTCAATCGGCAGACCATGTAATGCTATTAAATAGTGGATTCTGGGGTGTGGGGGTAAAGCAGGGTCAACGGTATAATTTGCGATTTTATCTGCGTACTACAAATTATAAAGGGACACTTAAAGCTTGTCTGATCTCCTCTTCAGGCAATTCACTTGCGAAACTTCCGGTGACGCTTAAAAGTGGTGCAGGGTGGCAGGAATATAAAATAGCAATCGGTCCTGATCAGACTGATGCCAAAGCGAAACTGGCCCTTTGCTTCAAGGGTAGCGGAACTGTTTATGTCGAGTATGTCTCTCTTTTCCCGGAAAAGACATTCAAAAACCGCGCAAATGGGATGAGACCTGATGTGGCCGAAATGTTAGTCGGACTTCATCCCGGATTTGTCCGCTGGCCCGGTGGATGTGTCGTTGAGGGAATCACTCTGGGCAACCGTTTTGAGTGGAAGAAGACCCTTGGTGACCCGATGAAACGAAGCGGGGAATTCAGCACCTGGGGATACCGGAGTACCTATGGTTACGGATACTTTGAACATCTCCAGTTTTGCGAAGATATCGGGGCAAAGGCCATGTTCGTATGTAACGTCGGCCTTGGATGCCAGGCCCGGGTTGGTGATGCTTGCAAGGAAGGTGATGTTCAGTTTTATATCAATGATGTACTCGATGCCATCGAATATGCGCTTGGAGACGCATCCACCACCTGGGGGGCCAAACGTGCAGCGTCAGGGCATCCGGCTCCATTCCCGCTGCAGTTTATTGAGATTGGAAATGAGAACAACGGTCCTGTTTACAATGCCCGCTTTGACCTGTTCTACAAGGCGATTAAATCCAAGTATCCCCAGCTGACACTGATTTCAAATCACGGACTAGGGGATGAGGTAAAGAAAGTCGCCAAGACCGATATGATCGATCCCCATTGGTATGTTGCCCCTGACTTCTTCTTTAAGAATGCAACCATTTTTGATAAGCAACCCCGCGGAGAACGCACTGTCTATGTGGGTGAATACGCATGTAATCAGGGTGTTGGTGGAGGAAATATGCTGGCTGCATTAAGCGAGGCAGCTTTTATTACCGGGATGGAACGCAACAGTGACCTGGTAACGATGGCGTCATATGCTCCTCTTTTTGAAAACCGGAATGACCGGACATGGCCTGTAAACCTGATCTGGATCGATAATATGCAGGTTGTCGGCAGGACATCGTATTATGTCCAAAAAATGGTTTCCGAAAATAGGCCTGCCTATAATCTGGCGACCAGTATCACCCCTCGTGCTGCCAAATCGTTTCCGCTGCTTGCGGATGGATCTTTTGGGGTGGGAACCTGGCAAACCCAAACAGAATATAAAGATTTTAAGGTGACTACTCAGGATAATCGGGTGGAAATTCCTGTTGTTGCAGATTGGGCAAAACAAAGTGGAGAATGGGCTTTCTCGGATAATCTGGTTGCTCAAAATTCAAACGGAAACATGACCGGTTTGATGCTGAATAAAACCTATTCAGGGAATTATACCTTTGAATTAAAGGCGCGGAAAACCAATGGGAACGAAGGATTCCTGATCTATCTGGGAATGTCAGATAAAAACCAGAAGGGGTTTCTCTTTAATATCGGAGGTTGGGGAAACACCCAGACCGGGATGGAGAAAATCGAGGGTGGAACAACTGCGGGAATTGTCTCTGAACAGTTACCGTTTGCAGTTGAAACGAATAAATGGTACGATTTAAAGATTGTCAGATCCAACGATAATATTTCACTATGGATTGATGGGAAAGAGTTTATCAACTATAAACCGATGAGCCCGTTGCATCAGTTTGCTGTTTCAGGCTTTGACCAGAAAAACGGAGAGGTAATAATTAAAGTAGTAAATGCCGACGAAACACCCTGGCATCCGTCAATCAAAATAAGCAACTGTGGCATCGTGACACCTGAGGGGGAAGTTGTCACCTTATCTACTGCTAATTTGAAGGAGGAAAATTCATACGAAGAGCCACTGAAGATTTCACCAAAGTCTTCCCGCTACACTAAATTTTCGAAGGATTTCGATTATGAGTTTGGGGCAGGTTCATTTACGATTTTGAAGATAAAGGCTTCCAGATAATTAGCCATATAAATATCTTTAATTCATGTATATTTGTTTGAATACATTTTATCCCTGAACTACAAATATAAACGGTGCTCTGAACCTTAGAATGTTTCAAGTCAGGAATTCTAATTTTAATTATGTAGTAGATTTTTTCTATAAATCGTCTTATAACCTTTAATAGCCAGAATATGATATTAAAAATCGAAGGGCTGAACAAGCAATACGGAAACGGCGTACGCGCTTTGATTGATGTTTCACTTACCATCAACAAGGGGATGTTCGGATTATTGGGACCCAATGGGGCCGGGAAATCGACCTTAATGCGCATACTGGCGACCCTTCAGGATGCCGACAGTGGTTCTGCAATGCTTGGAGAGACTGATGTACTTAATAATAAAGACGCTGTTCGGCAAGTATTGGGCTATTTACCCCAGGAATTTGGGGTTTATCCACGTACTTCAGCGATTGATCTGCTGGATCATCTGGCCCTTCTGAAAGGTTTTGGCAATAGCGGCGAGCGTAAAGAGATGGTGAATTATTTACTGAATAAGGTAAATCTTTTTGATCATCGTAAAAAGTCGGTGAGTAGTTACAGCGGCGGAATGCGTCAGCGTTTTGGCATTGCGCAATGTCTGATTGGCGACCCACGGCTTGTTATCGTGGATGAGCCTACGGCCGGACTTGATCCGGGCGAGCGGAACCGTTTTTATAATATCCTGAGTGAAATAGGCGAAAATATCATTATTATCCTCTCGACCCATATTGTGCAGGATGTCAGGGAACTATGCACCCAAATGGCGATAGTCGATAAAGGCCGGGTTTTATTTTGTGGCAATACTGATGATGCGTTGCTGCAAATTAAAGGGAAGGTATGGGAACGACGGGTTGAAAAGGCTCAGCTGCAGCAATTCCAAAATGATTACAAGATTATTTCGAGCAAACTGGTGGGTGGAAAACCATTGATTCACGCCTTCTCGGAAAAAGAGCTCGACAACGGTTTCACAAAAGCCGAAGAGAATCTGGAACATGTATTTTTTGCCAACCTTAACGAACTGGTTTAACTTAAATCTCATGTGGAAATTTATCAGACACGAATGGAAGTTGTGGCTTAGTTCTCCAATGATCTGGATCTTTTTATTCATCAACACAATGCTGGTGATGGGTGCCGTCTCATCCGATAATGTTACAATTGGTGGCGGTGTGGGAAGTGTACATAAAAATGCCCCTTATGTAATTCAAACCTATTATGGGGTGATGTCGCTGGTTTGTTTGTTGATGACAACTGCCTTTATGAATGCCTCAGCCAACCGCGATTTTGCCCAGGGGATGTACCAGTTTGTGTTTTCCTCACCCATCAAAAAGAGGGATTACTACTTTGGCAAATTCATCGGCGCCACGTCGATTGCCATATTGCCTTTGCTGGGTGTTTCAATTGGCGCCTTAATTGGTCCCCTGATGCCTTGGGCTCAGCCTGAACGATTCGGCGATATCATCTGGAGCGGCCACCTGCAGGGAATATTGAGTTTTGGTATTCCGAATACGATTATAGCGGCAGTATTTTTATACGTGCTTGCAATTATTTTCAGGAGTAATACAGTCTCATTCGTCGGGGCAATGCTGATCCTGGTGTTTTATGTTGTCTCTGCCGGCTTTACGCGCGATCTTGAAAAGGAGTGGCTTGCCAATATTCTGGATCCGTTTGGATTTCGGCCCGAAAATATTGTCGCCAAATACATGACTGTCGACGAGAAGAACCTGCACGCAGTACCTTTGATCGGTGCCTTTCTGTATAATCGATTGATATGGATAGGATTAAGCTTTTTGATCCTGGTGGTCGGCTATTTTAAATTTTCATTCAGCACCAAAAATCAAAAGGCGAAAAAGGAGAAGAAAGCGGAGATGGAATCAGCTCCGTTGAATTTTCCTAAACCAAATTTCTCATCCAACTACGCAGGTAAATTTTCACTATCGGGGTTATGGTATCTGATCCGCTTTGAAACCAAAGCGGTGATTAAAAACCCGACATTTATTATTATTGTTTTGATCGGGATGATCAACCTTGTATCCTCATTGACCAGCTTTACAGGCAGATATGGTACCGATCAGTACCCGGTTACCTACAATGTGATCTCCTTAATCCAGGGTTCATTCTATTTATTCCTGATTGCGATTATCACGTTTTATTCAGGTGTTCTGGTTTGGAAGGAGCGGGATTCGAAATTCAATGAGATGCAGGATGCCACCCCTATCCAAACCTCGCTGCTCTTTGTTTCAAAGCTGGTGGCCATGGTGGCTTCGATCGCACTGATTCTCTGTTGCACCATCCTGATCGGGATAATCGCACAGACAGCATTTGGTTATCACCGCTACGAACTGGATGTCTACTTTAAGTCGCTGCTGATTATGGATTTACTCTCATTTACATTCCTGGTAATCCTTGCACTACTGTTTCATTACCTCATCAATAACCGGTACATTGCCTACTTTGCCTTTGTCACCTTTGTGATTCTCAATTCATTTATATGGGGCCTGTTGCGGATAAATACCAATATGGTGAAATTCGGATTAACGCCAAATGTAACCTATTCCGATATGAATGGGTACGGCCCCTTTATCCCTTCAACATTCTGGTTCAATCTCTACTGGTTTATTTTTTCTGTTCTGATTGGGTTTTTAATTTATGCCTTTTATATTAGGGGTGAGGAGGCCGGCTTTTTGAAAAGGTCATTCCAGGCAAAATATCTACTGTCAAAGAATAAAACGGCAATCTGGCTAACTATTTTGGCATTTATCCTTTGTTCAGGATTTGTCTATTACAACACAAAGGTACTGAACAAATACGATTCGGAGAAAGAGCAGGAAAACAAGCAGGTTGATTACGAGAAATCTTACAAGAAATATGAACATCTGGTTCAGCCGCGTTTTTATAAATACGATTACGTGATCGATCTAATGCCTTACGAGCGGAGCATGAAAGCCTCCATCGATGCCTGGGCCAGAAATATTTCCAATCAACCCATCACTGAATTGCATTTTACAATGCCGCAAATTCCTGACTCAGTTAATGTGATCATCAAGGGAAGTACTTTAAAATTAGATGATACCAGGCTCGACTACCGGATTTATGCGTTAGCTGCTCCCTTAAAGCCCAATGATTCTATTCAGATTAGATTTGACGTTTCGCGGATAACCCGGGGGTTCGAGAACGAAGTGTCATTTACACAGCTTACCCAAAACGGTACCTTCTTTAACAATTCGAATATAGTCCCTTCGTTTGGTTATGAAAAAAACTATGAAATCGGAGACAAGAATAAGCGGATAAAATTAAAATTACCCGTACGGTTCCGGATGCCGAAACTCAATGAAAATGACCTGTCAACACGGGCCAATACCTACATTAGTCATGATGCCGACTGGGTGGAGGTAAATACAACCATCAGCACCGCTCCCGATCAGATTGCCATTGCTCCGGGAAGTCTTATTAAATCGTGGGAAGCCGATGGGAAGCGGTATTTTAACTATAAACTGGATCAGAAATCGCTTGATTTCTACTCTTTTATTTCGGCACGGTACGAAGTAGCCCGCAAGAAATGGAATGGCATCGATCTTGAAGTGTACTACATCAAACCGCATGAGTACAATGTCCCTAATATGCTAAAGAGTCTGGAGAAATCGTTGGAATACTACACTCAGAATTTTGGGAAATACTATCATAAGCAATGCCGCATCATTGAGTTTCCGAGGTATGCCGGTTTTGCACAGGCTTTTCCGGGCACGATGCCTTACAGCGAGGGGATCGGCTTTATCACCGATTTGAGGAAGGTTACCAGCGACGATATCGATCAGGTATATTATGTTGTGGCACATGAGATGGGGCATCAATACTGGGCACATCAGCTTTGCGGCGCAAATATGCAGGGGAGTGAAATGATGAGTGAGGGATTTGCCCAGTATTCGGCCCTGATGGTGATGGAGAAGGAGTATGGCAAAGATAAGATGAAGAAATTTCTCAAGTATGAAATGGACGGTTATCTGCGCGGGCGAAGCTCTGAGTTTGAGGCGGAGCGCCCATTAATGAAATCTGAATCCCAGGCCTATATCCATTATCAAAAAGCGAGTGTGATCATGTACTACCTGAAGGAGATGATCGGCGAAGATAAAGTTAATGGCGCGTTGCGTACCATGATCGATTCATTTGCCTATAAACAACCTCCTTATACAACTTCACTATCTGCCGTGCGTGCTTTTCGGAAGGCTACCCCTGACAGTTTGCAATATCTGATCGACGATCTATTTGAAAATATAACGCTCTTTTCGAATCGGACAGTTGAAGCGAAATATAAAAAAGTGGGTGAAGAGTATGAAGTGACCTTTAACACAACCTCTGAGAAGTTCCGGTCCGATTCGTTGGGGAAGGAGAAGGATATCGCGCTGTCGGATTATGTGGATATTGGAGTCTTTGCAGAATCAAAGAGTAATAAAAGCCTGGGCAATCCATTGCTACTAAAAAGGCTGAAGCTGACCAATAAGGAAAATGTGTTTGCCTTTCGCGTTAAGGAAAAACCTTTTCAGGCTGGGATTGATCCTTATAATTATCTGGTTGACCGGATACCTGATGATAATTTAAAAAAGGTGACGGAGGAGTAGAAATAGAATAAATATTCAATGAATTAGTTCAGTTGATTTACAGGTTTTTAATTCCGTTGATTTTCGCCTTTCCCCCAATTTTTGGTTTCTCCCAACAGTCGGAGGTACAAGACCTATGCTTTATTAACAAGCCTGAATTTAATGAAAAGGGGGAGTTGCTGCCACTCCAAAGTTATACGGAAACCATTGAGCGTTCGATGGATTTTGTGGTTCATAGTGACCGATGGGTAGTAGTCGATCCGAATACACTGAAAGACGGGAATGGGGTGAGTCATCCCCCATATTATTATTACTCATTCTTCCTGAATGACGATGGCACCCAGCGCAGGAATAGTTATGTCTCTTATCCGGCATTTCACCACTCGCTTTATATTAAAGCCTTTCTCCGATTTTACCATTTTGGCGGAAATGTCGATTATTTGCATCGGGCAACCGACCTGGCTGACTGGAATATCGACCACAGCACTCCGGTCTCCTGGCCATACGGTGGAATGCCATACAGTACCTGTGCAGCAGGCAAGATGGGTGGTTTTGTTGATGGGCAGGCGATTATGACAGATAAGGCTGCGATAATGGCGCTTGCTTATCTTGAACTTTTTCAGGCTACAAATCGTGAAAAGTACCTTAAGGCAGCTTCCATCATCGCTGAAAATCTTGCCTTAACACAAAAGCCGGAAGGGAACTGGTCCTTTCGGGTCGATCCAAAGAGTGGAAAAGTAAAGGAGGAATATACAAGCAGCGCCATTTATGGTGTTATGCTTTTTGAGGAGATGGACAAAATTACCCGGAAATCAATTTTCCGGAAAAACAGGGATAAGGCGTTGAACTGGATTCTTAATAATCCTGTGAAGACACAACTTTTTAATGGATTTTATGAGGATGTTGGGGCCGATACCACGAATCGGACCAACTGGGACTGTATCGATCTGGTTAAATATCTGTTGGTTCGTAAAAGTGAAAATCCTACCTACCTTAAGAGTGCATTGAAGCTAAACCAATATATGGAGAGGACATTTATCGACAAGGACCATCTCTATAAACCGGCTGAAGGGATCCGGGAGCAGCTCAGGTGTTTTGTGACCATGGGGATTCACAGCGCCCATTGGGCAAGTATGATGGCCGATTTTTACCGGGCGACCGGAAAAGAAAGTTATCGCCACCGCGCTGTTCAGACGATGAACTTTGTAACCTATCTCCAGCAGGTAAATGGACGGATACTCGTTAGTGCCGATAATTACCCCTATTACTGGTATAGCTGCGATCTGGGTGTTGATCTTTTTTTGCTTGATTTTCTGGAGAAATTTCCTGAACTTACATCCGAAAACCTCAAACAATAAGATGATAAACCTCAAAAACGGAATTCTCTTTTTCCTCGCCATCACCCTTGTGTTGTGTCTGGCGATGATTTACTCGCAAAAGAATCGTCCTGAGGATGGTGCTGAAGCTTATTTCAATGTGAAGAAATTTGGTGCAAAGGGAGATAACCGGACCGATGATACCCAATTCATTCAATCTGCAATAAACGCTGCAGCCGAAAAAGGGGGTGGAGTTGTCTATTTCCCGGCAGGAGTTTATAATATCTCCGGACCTGTAATTGATTCAGTTGGCCATCAGCAGTGCGGTTCACAATTGTATGTTCCGTTCAGCGACTTAAAGCACCCGATTACAGTAACCTTCAGAGGGGAGTCGGCCCCCGAATTTGAATTGCAGGGACTTATAAAGACGATCCCATCGATGAACGGCGCAATATTATTGTCCACCCTCATCACAAATGACTCCACCTCTTTTGTCGTTGGCATGGTGCGTGGTTCCGGAAAAGGGTGGTCACAATGGAATTATTCGACTCCCTATTTTTATAACCTCGGAATCAGGACCAGCACAACACAGCCAGGCGACACAATTCAGGTAAAAAATGCCCTGGGTGGGATTAATCTTCGCTTTGCATCCAAATGTTATCTCGATAACATTCTGATAACCAAACAAAGCCCGTTAGGTTCGATCCCTGATCCAACACTTACCGGAAGTACTGCACTTGTTACCCCCAAGGTGGATAATCATGCACAGATCGATATCGGGTTGATCCGGATCGGTGGGTACGACTATGGGATTAAGTTTAGTGAGCATTTTGTGGCTCAGGATGTGCAGATTGTCTGTTGTAATGTTGGTGTGCTCTCCGAATTCAGTCATCACAGCAGCTCGATCCAGACTCTGGAGATCGAATGCTGCCGCTATCCCATCGTGTTTAATCCAGGTCATAACCTTATGATAGCCAATTATAATACAGAACATCTGATGGATAATGTCTGGTACAGGTTCGTTCAGGATATCACCTTCACGGGTAAATCCTATTTCGCCGCAAAGGTCGTGATTGGCCTCTGTAATCCGGTGGTTTCAAATGTCGGTTACGATTTTACCCATTTTAAAACCAATGATCCGGCAAGGGTAGTTTTACTGGAGCTGGGTAAATAGTGGGTGATGCAATGATTCTTTTGCCACTAAATCTCCAGGACACCAGACCGTCTTCCGACAGAGGCCAAAAATAATTTCGATCTCTTGTTTTTTTGTGCCTTTTTTGTGCCTTGGTGTTTTGGTGGCGCTCTTTTAATTGATTTTTTTCACGCAAAACCTCAATGTTTATTAGCAAATAGTATGGAAAACCGGAAATATTATTTAGTCTGTTTACTTGTCTGTATTGTATTCACATCAAGCTCTTTTAGTCAGATTAAGGGTGTTGCCAATATTCAGACAATCGCTGTAATCTGGCAAAATACTCAACCCAAAGGGACCATCGAGGTTGTGAATGGCCAACTCATAAAACTAAAAATTGTCACAGGTAAAGGGAGAATCACCGGAAATTCGTTTGAATTTAAGACGAAGGGCAATACCCGTCTCGAAGCTACCCTTGCCAAGGTTCAGAATAACCCGGGATCTGATGCCACACGTGTAACCATCAGAACCGAACAAAATCCATTTGCATTTTTTCTTCGGGATGTGAATAGCGCCTATCCGATTTATATGCCTATTTATCACGCAGCTGTAATTCCCGCTGAGGATCTCCGCTCATTTGGAGAGATAGAAACCGCACTAAATAGCCGTAACCTAAAGACCAAACTGAAACAATTAGCTGATGAGCCAGAGGAGAGCTTTGAATCGGCCGCTTTCCAAACACGTAATCAGTCGTGCCCAACATGGCTCGGATTAAGCAGGGATATGCGCATCTTCCAGTTAAGTGATAACCGGACGAATCCGGCAAGTGAAATGAACCTCATCACTCCCCGAAATTCATCATCCCCGGTAAAGCTTCCTGAGCTTGAAAACAGGGCAGCTGAATATGGATATATGGTGGGACGGGGTCAGGGTGTTGCAGTAAGCACAACGCGCCGTTTGGAAGAGGGCGTTCTTCCGATTCTTCACACAACATTGATTGATGAGGATATTGAATATCGCTCAACGGTTTTTGTTTCGCCGGAGAAATCCCCGCTGATTGCTCAGTCCGGAATTGGGACAAATTTTCTGGTTGCCGACCAGTTCAGTGGAGGGCATATGCTTACTAAAAAGCAGGAAGAGCTCGTAAATCCTATGGTTGAGGCTGAAAAAAACAAGCTGGAATCTACCGTTTTGTATTACCGCAGTGAGGCTGCAAATAAATCTGCAGTTCCCCGTTATGCCTGGTTTAAAACCGTCCGTCCCGGCGCTGGTTGGTGGATGAAGACTCCCTATTCATTTGAAAAAGAGACTGGTTTTTCAACTTTTGCCTCTGGCAAGGTCTTCGGGATTTCCAAATTAAACGGACTACCTATGGCCGATGAAGAGATTGCCATATTAATACAACCCGGTGAAAAAGCGGTGTTCGAATTTTATCTGCCGCACACTCCCCTTTCCAAAGAGCGGGCACAGGAGCTTTCCCGGCAATCGTTCGATTTAAGATTCAATGAGTGCCGTGAATTCTGGAAAACAAAGCTGGCAAAGGCGGCGCAAATCAGTGTCCCTGAGCCACGAATTAATGAGATGATCCAGGCAGGATTGCTGCATCTTGATATGGTGACTTACGGCAATGATCCTTCAGGCACTTTGGCACCTTGTATTGGTGTATATTCACCCATCGGGACAGAAAGTTCACCGATCATTCAGTTCTATATTTCAATGGGATTACACGATATCGCCCGCAGATCGTTAACCTTTTTTCTCGACAAGCAGCATGACGACGGGATGATCCAGAATTTTGGCGGATATATGGTTGAAACCGGTGCAGCCCTCTGGAGCATGGGGGAATACTTCCGCTATACCAAAGATAAAGAGTGGGTTAAAGCCATTGAGCCGAAATTATTAAAGGCTTGCAACTTCTTGATTAAGTGGAGGGAAGATAATAAAAAGGTGGAGCTAAAAGGGAAAGGGTATGGAATGATTGCCGGAAAGGTCGCAGATCCTGAGGATCCGTTTCACCAGTATATGCTGAATGGCTATGCTTATCTTGGATTAAGCCGTGTAGCTGAGATGCTGAAGGTGATTGATCCGGAACAATCGAAACGATTATATGGTGAGGCTGCTGAATGGAAGATAGATATCCGCACCTCGCTGATGAACAGCATCTCCAACTCGCCGGTTGTGCCACTTGGTGACGGGAGCTGGTGTCCGACAGTCCCGCCTTGGACTGAAGCTTCTGGCCCAAGGGCATTGCATCTTATCCCCGAAACCTTTGTTTCGCACGGTACGGTTACCGCACCCGATGTATTATTAGGCCCTTTGTATCTTGTTTTTTGTGAAGTTCTGGCTCCTGATGAACAGATCTCTGCGATGATGCTTGATTATCACAGTGAACTGTATTATCAGCATAATGCCGCATTTAGCCAACCCTATTATAGCCGGCACAACTGGGTTCAGCTCAAACTTGGATTAGTAAAACCATTCCTGAAAACCTATTACAATACCTTCTCTGCACTTGCTGATCGTGAAACGTACACTTTTTGGGAACATCTCTTCCAGGTGAGTCCGCATAAAACGCATGAAGAGGGATGGTTTCTCATGGAAACCCGGTGGATGTTATACCTTGAGGAGGGTCAAACCTTGAAATTATTACCTGGAATTCCCCGAAAATGGCTAGAGGATGGTAAGCAAATCAAGCTTAAGAATGTGGCAAGTTATTTCGGATCAATTTCTCTGGAGGTAACGTCAAACCTAAAAAGCGGATCAATTGAAGCATCCATTACCTGCAACTCAGATTCAAAGCCTCATGAAGTCATTATCCGTCTTCCTCACCCTGAAGGGAAAAAGGGGGTTAAAGTAACCGGCGGAACTTATGACCCTGCAACGGAAACCGTTACAGTCCCGGACTTTAATGGAAACGCGAATGTAAAGGTAGAGTACTGAAAATGGAGAAATCTTTGCTTGTACTATTATTTCTCATCACATTTTGGGTTGAAGGGTCGGCCCAGCCACGGAATAAGGATAATTCAGCAGATATTCATTTTGCGATTCCCTTAAAAATTCATCGTTCTGAAGAGTCTCCCTCTAAACCGGCAGATCGTGGTTCAAAAGAGATTTATTACGATCATGCGATTCTTAAACTTCCTGAATCCTATATAAAATCAGGAAAACCTACACGGCTTATTTATTGTGCCCACGGAGCTGGAGGTGGCGTTACTTCAGACAAATGGTTCCTGAATAATTATGCACTGGTTGATACCCTTTTGGCAAACGGATATGCGATTTTTGATGTGAATGGGGGTGAATTGGTTGAAAATATGGGTGGACCACTGGTTGTTAAGTCGGCTTTTCTTGCATATTTATACATCCGGAAACATTACAATATTGAAAAGAAGATATTTGTTGTTGGCTTGTCGATGGGAGGACTCTCATCCGTAAATTTCATTTACAGATATCCAAACCTGGTTCTGGCTCAGGGTTTATTCAGTGCTGTTCTCGATCTGCACGGTCAGGCATGGGAACACCCGTGGTTACCCACTACAAGAGAGGCAATTGCAAAGAGCTTTGATTTTGATGACAGAAGTGGAAAAACCTGGGAAAGCGATAAGGTTGTCAGGTGGAATCCAATGGTTAAAAATATTACCGTCAGAGGAAATGATTCCTTAAAGACTTACCCTGTTCCGGTAAAGATCTGGCATGGGGTAGGTGATCAGGTTGTTCAGGAGCATTTTTCCAGGGATTTTCAACGGTATATTCTTAATGGCGGGGGCTCCTGTGAACTTCATGAACTCGATTCAGATGATCACGGTTTAAGCTGTGGTAATCCGATAATTAATCATGAATTAGTGCTGTTTTTCAGAAGGTTTGAATGATGTAAAACTTTTGAGTGTAATTAGGGTCTGTTAAAAAACTGGTAACTAATTGTTATTCATATCTATATAAATTAATTTTATCATTGAACTGCAAATGTAATTGAATTATAAATGCAAAATGCGTGCAGCCAAATATCTACAATGCTAGTATAAATCCTGATTCCGATTTATCGGGATAATTTGAATAACCCCCAGTGAAGTGAAACGAAACTGGGGGTAAAGAATCAAGTGAAAGCAGGGAGCCCTGAAAGGGTTCAACATTAATAATTTAATATAATATTCTATCCTTCAGCCGGCGGAGCTGATGTTGTATGCACATCTGGTTCCCCCCGGATTCGCAAGCTCACCGGGGGTTATTCGTTCGCCAGACGAAGGATAACCACTTCAACATATTCTTGATTCTATACTGGAAATAGAATTTTATTTTTTCTTCCTGTATTTTAAATACGGAATAATATCTTCATTTTTCATACCGCTGGTCCCGTCATATTCGATGGTTACAACGGGGACACCGGTAATCTCTTCAATCCTGGAGGTCATCGCCTCGGTAACCAGCGACGGGCAGCAATAGGATGGATTGGTCTGTATAAACAGGTCGAGGTCGGGGTGGTTACTCATCAGGGCGTGAATCTTAAGGATATTCTCAAGAGATTCACCCCGTTGCAGAATATTTAATCCAAAGCGGTTCAGCCAGTTGTCTGTTTCATCTGAAGACATGGGCCTGGCCTCACCATTATACTTATAAAAATATTTTTTGTAACGCTCTTCTACTAATGGAATCAGCGATTTCAGAAATTTCAGCTTGATAAAATCGGAATAGTGGTCAGTCTTGTAAAACCGTTCCGTAACCGTATTGACCACAATTTTCATGAACTCACTATAAGGAGTAGTAATCACTTCTCCACCATTCTGTTCCACTACTTTAACCAGATCCTGATTCATCAGGTCATTGTCACGCACATAGACATCTCCAAAGATGGCCACCTTGGGCTTTCCTCTCATTTCTGTTTGGATCGATGCAAAATCAGCTATGATTTTTTCAAGGGCCACATCTTTAGGAAGACCATATCGGAAAGCCTTTACCAAACTATCCAGGGATCGCCGGATAGTTAAATCTGTAATGCCGGCCAGGCTCTCATAAGGACGGATTTGGCACCCAATTTTTCGGATATATCCACCGAACATATAGGCGAGATAGGCATTGATGGCAATTGGCAGGGAGAAATCATAAAAGATTATATCACCCAGATATACTGAAACCTGCTCCATCCCCTTACCATACTTATCCAATAATTTTTTCATATATGTGGGGAACATACTAAGATTGCAGGAAAGGTCCGATTTCATGATCCAGAGAACTGTATCCTCCGGCCTAAGCTGATTTGCCTCAATGTAATCAATAGCATTCTGGACAATAATATTAAGTGGCAGGCACTGACCGGTATTAAAACTTAGACTGCGCCTTATCGATACATCCGAATTTGGGGTCAGGCGCGCATCAATTCCGCTGTTCTGCAGCAAGGCCTCAAGCAGTGGTCCAACATAAGGATCCCATAGGGGCAACAACAGCGTTTTCCCCTTTAGGTTTCCAGTGCCACTGAAAACAGGGGGAAGCGATTGGTTTTGGGCCACTTCAAAATGCTGCATCCGGTTGCTGAAAAGCTTGAAGTCAATGCCGTGCGTGGCAAGAATCCGGGATGTTTCGTGAACCAGCGATTGGACATACGATTGCCATTGCTGTTTTGAACCTGAGTGAACAGGAGTGGCAACCTGGATATTCTGAGTAGCGTTTCCGGAAAGTGCCATTTCTGATTTAATGTTGCCCCTTTCGCGGTGATTCCTGAATGCCCTTATGGCAGCTTCAATCCTTGTTTCATAACCTACAGTGGAATCGTGCTCGTCGAGCTGAAGGATCAGATAAGGCTTTTGTCTGTTGTCGAGTATCTCTTTGAAATATTCAATTACAAAAGAGTCGGGAGCGCATTTAAAGGAGGTGATCAGTATGGGATAACAATTATCAGTTTGGGCAACTACATCAGCTGCCTGTAAGATCTTTGAGGCAAATTTCCATTGGATCGCTTTAATGAGTTCCCCGGCTTTTGATCCTTCACCTGAATTATTCGGCAACATATCCATGAAAAAGGTTTTTACCCCCATTCTTTCGATGATATCAGGAATCGAATTGTTCATTGAATGGGAAAGAACTGTATAGGGGCGACCCAATAACATGATGTGGATATCATCCAAATCTTTTGTCTCTTCCGCGTAAAGACCCTTCCACTCATTTTTAGCATAGCGTACCTGTTCTTTTGCTTTTTCATAAGCCAAACTCAGGTTGATAAATCCGGGATCCTTGAATCCGGTTGATTTCAGCATCCGGTAAAGTTCCAGACGGATGGAGAGCCCCCCCTGGGAATAATTCAAAACCGGAGTAAGCAGTTTATTCCGCGATTTAAAGTTTTTCTGAACAGAAATAACGGATGAAACAAACTGGCTGTAATAACAATATTGCTTTTTTGTTTTTGTCTCGCGCGACTCCTCGAGGTAAACCGGCAGGAAAATAAAATTGGCCTTTTTACTCAGATAATCAACATGACCATGCATTGCAGCAATCGGAGAACAAAACTCTGCACTGGTGAGATTTTTTCCATCCTTGACTGCTGTTGTATAATCTTCACTGGTAATTGTTTGGATGGAAAGGAGATCAAAAAATTTCCGCCAAAACAGAATCTCATCATAGAGATATAAGCCGGCAGGAATTCCGATTGTCAGTGAGGTCTTCTCTGCCTGAGCTCTGAATTTAAACAGTTCTTCCCTTTTTCGTAGCAGTTGAAAGTTGATAGATTTATTTTTCACATATTTATTACCCTCATAATCCCGGCCACAAAGAAAGCCATACGCTTCAATCTGATCCTCAATTTCAGCGACTTTAAGTTTGCAATGGTTGGTACATAGTTCACAAACCTCAGACTTTACCGGGATTGATTTCCTGTAAAGATCTATCCCTCTGAATTTTGAAAGTTTAATATTTTTATCATGCAGTTCAAGTGCTACGCCGAGTGCGCCGGTTAAATGACAGTACCGGGAAACCATAATTGGTTTTTTCAGTTTTTGTTCAAAGGCGGCAACAAGTGCCCTGTTTTTGGCTGTAGCTCCCTGGAAAAAGATTGTGTTCCCGATATAGCCCGGCACGGCTACTTTTGTAAAATAGTTCTCCCTTGTTGAGTGCAAAACGGTCGCCAGGATCTCATCAGCAGAATAACCGGCCATCAGATAATGGTTCAGGTCGCGTTCCATAAATACCGTGCAGCGATCGCTCGCCATCGGTGCATTTACATTTTCTACTCTGGATGAATATTCATTCAAGGTACATCCCAGTCTTTTTGCCTGTTCCTCGATAAAACTCCCCGTTCCTGCGGCGCAAACATTGTTCATCACCGAAAAGGTGACCATCCCGTTGCGCATCACGGTAAATTTGGAGTCTTGTCCCCCAATCTCGATAATGGTATCGGTTTCGGGGTTTAATTCGTAGGCACCCCTTGCATGGGCAGTTATTTCATCAAGTATAATATCTGCTCCGATAATCTTGCCGGTGAATTTTCTCCCCGATCCTGTGGTCCCTGCCGCTGAAATGTTCAGTCTGACTTGTTGCTTCTGCGAATAATTATCGATGGCTTCAAAGATGATCTGGGTTGCTTGCAAGGGTTGTCCGGATGTATAGGTGTAAAAACCGGCAAGAACCTCTTTGTTTTGATTCAACAGAACCGCCTTGGTACTGGTCGATCCGATGTCAATTCCCAGAAGGACATCTGCCTGGGTTCCGGGTTCCAAAACTTTATAGGCATCGACTTCCACATCTTTCATCATGGGAATGCAACCCGAATGAAAAAGATATTTAGGATGAGATTCAAAATTGGGATAATCGGACAATTCGAGTCGCAACGGAGGGTAGTAGTATTGTTTTTCACCCTTTTCAGAAATCACAATATCTTCTATTCGATTCAGATTACCTTTAATTGATATACCCGTTTCCCTGCTGTTGATCGCCGCCCCGATAGCTCCATAAATATTGGCGTAACGACCCACCGTTATTGTTTGATCCAATAATTTCCCAATATGGTTAATCACTGCTTTATTTAATGCCACTCCGCCCGCAGCAAAAAGGTATGAAAATGTGTTGTTATGAAAAACAGTATCAACGATATTTTTTGCCAGCCCATAGCATAATCCATCGCAGATTTCACCAATCGAATACCCCTCCTGTTGGGCATGGATCAGGTCGGTTTTGGCAAAAACGGCACATCGTGAGGCGATTTTGGGAAAGTTGCCTGTGTTTTCCCAGGCAATCCGGCTGAATTCCTGAATATTGGGAAGATTCAACCGTTCAGCTTGCTGATCGAGAAAATTTCCTGTCCCGGCGGCGCACAATGTATTCGATTTGAAATTCTGGTATTCCCCTTTTTTGCTGAAGGTGGCCAGTCCGAATTTTTCAGCGCCAATAATTAGTAACCCCTCCATTTCAGGATGGAAATATTTGGCCGCAGTGATATAGGCAATTCGAGAATCAACAGGTAGTCCGATGTTGATTATTGAGGGGCCTGAAGTGGTGTATCCTATGGCTTTGATTGTGCCAATCTCAACTTCCCTCAGAGACTTGAGTAAGTTCTCTGCGATCTGCCCTTTATGAAAAGTGTAAGAGCTTTGAACGATCAGGTTGTCATCATCAATCACTGCAATTCCAATGGCAACCGAGCCAATATCAATTCCCAGATAGTGATTTTTCATCGATGTTTGTTCCCTCGTTCTGGTGAAGGTTCAACGATCTGAATTTAAATCTGTTGTGCAATAGGAAAGGAACAATGATTAAATATACATTAATTTTATGACAAATATTTTGAAGTTTTCAACGGGGTTGCCTGGTCTATACCAGACTTTTTTCGATGGATGATGTTATGTGATTGATATTAAGTGGTTTACCGAAATAATTGAATATAATCTTTTTTTCCAGAATCTCTGTGATTTCAGGAGTACAATCAAATCCGGTGAGAAGAAAAAATGCAACATTCGGAAACTCCTTTTTTGCCTTTGTTACAAACTCTATCCCGTCCATTGAGGGCATTTTCAGGTCACTAATCACCGCTTTAATCGTATTTTCTGAACGGAGCACTTCCATCCCTTCAAGGCCTGATTCAGAAGTCATAACATCATATCTATCCTTAAAAAGCCGCTTGAAAAGTAAAAGGTTAAAGGGTTCGTCGTCGACATAGAGTATCGTGGTTTTTTCGTTCATATTTTGACTGTTGGTATTGTTGTTAATTTTCCTTCCCTGTCCGAAGCGGAGCCGTACTTTTCAGTTTGATTTTTGGTCACTTCGACTTTTCCCCGGATATGGTATTGCCGCATGATCCGACTTTTATGTCAGGCAGGACCCTATCTGTTTAAAAAGATGAATTTTATTTCTAATATCTGTCGTATATTATCCAGCCTTGATCTTCCGCAATTTTATAGGGGTGAGAACAATTGTTGGACGCAAATATAATTGATTCGAGTATACGTTTATTGAAATTTGTACTATTTGTGCATGTATCCTGGTCAAATAATAATGCATATGGACAGAATAGGAATCTCATCCGGGATATCTAAAATAACCTGTTTATTTGCCTGGTTTTAACCTGGGATTATCGAATTTATAACAAAAATAGGGAACCTCAGATAAAAGTTAAAAGATCTGGTTATTTTTACTTAGTGCAAAATTTTGTGGAATAAATTTCAAATAAAGAAAAATGAGTTACAAAGGGAAAGTGGTAATCGTTACTGGTTCTGGCAGGGGTCTTGGAAGTTCTATTGCCGAAACGTATGCCTCAAAAGGGGCTTGGGTGGTGTTGGCAGAGAAGGTTGCTTACCTTGGAGTGGAAACGGAGAAGAAAATTACTCTGGCAGGTGGAACAGCAACCTTTGTCCAAACGGATATCAGTCATCCTCAGGAGATAGAATCCTTAATCCGTAAAACCGTGGAGCTATACGGTACTATAGATATCCTAATAAATAATGCAGGTATTTCGAAATGGAAGTCTCCCTATGAAATCTCTGTTGAGGAGTGGGACGAGATTATCAATACCAATCTGCGCAGCGTTTTTCTCTGCTCCAGAGAGGCGGCTAAAATTATGCGTTCTCATGGTGGCGGTTCCATTGTCAATATTGCATCCACCAGGGCTTATATGTCTGAGCCCGATTCAGAAGCCTATGCCGCATCCAAAGGTGGGATTGTCTCCTTGACCCACGCATTGGCTTCTTCATTTTCACCCGATCACATTCAGGTGAATTGCATCAGCCCGGGGTGGATTGAGACAGGCGATTACAGCCAGCTCAATGAGGCTGACCATAATCAGCATCTCTCGGGGCGAGTTGGCAAACCTGAAGATATTGTGGGTGCCTGCCTCTACCTGACGGGTGAAGGAAATAATTTTATTAACGGCACCAATATCACAGTGGATGGGGGCATGACCCGAAAGATGATCTATAAATGATTGACCACTATTTGCTGATTTACCAGATTGCAATTTGAAGTGAATCGGTGGCACCGCTTTTACCCCCAAAAGCACTGGCAAATTCGGGCATCAACGGCAGCATGCCGTTAATTCTCCATAGTGCGGGTGAATGTGGATCGGTTTGGACCTGGCTTATGAGACTTTCGTTGGTAATATTTTCACGCCAGACTTGTGCCCATCCCAGGAAGAACCGTTGTTCAGGGGAATAGCCGTCGATCAGTTCAGTTTTCCTGGTCCCGTCCAACGATTTTTTAAGCGCATAATAACCAAGTGTGAGCCCTCCCAGATCGGCAATGTTTTCTCCCAGTGTAAGTTTTCCGTTGATCTTAAACCCTTTGGTGACTTCAATAGAACTGAAATAGTTTTCCATCTTTTTACCCAGGGTGGCAAAATTTTGAGCGTCAGCAGGGCTCCACCAATTGTGCAGATTCCCTGTTCCATCATACTGAGCTCCCTGATCGTCAAATCCATGGGTGATCTCATGACCGATTACTGCGATGATTCCGCCATAGTTGAGAGCATCATCAGCCTCGGGATTGAAAAATGGGGGCTGAAGAATTGCAGCAGGAAAAACTATTTCATTGTTGGTTGGGTTGTTGTAGGCATTGATGGTTTGAGGCGACATCCCCCACTCTTTTTTATCGACAGGTTTTCCGGCTTTTGAAATCATATCGTTGTGATCCCATAATGTGATATTCATACTGTTTTCAATCAGTTTATCGGGTTGAATATCAATGCTGGAATAATCCTTCCAGGTATCGGGATATCCGATCTTCCAGGTAAATGCAGCCAGTTTCTCTTTCGCTTTCTCTTTTGTCGGAGTGCTCATCCAGGTGAGTTTGTCAATCCGCTCACGATAGACAGCACGTACATTCTCGATCATTTCGGTTACCTTTTTCTTGGAGGATTCCGGGAAATATTTCGCCACAAAGAGTTTTCCGAGCGGCATTCCCAGCCGGTAATTGACACTCATTATGGAGCGTTCTTCACGGGGACGTTGTTCTTTGACTCCATACATAACCGTACTGAAAAAATGGAATGTTTCCCTGCTGAACTGAGTTGGTAATAAATTGGAGAAGTTTGAAAGGAGATGCCAGCGGTAGTAAACTTTCATCACATCCAAAGAGGTTCCACCAACCAGCTGACCGAGATTTTTCACGTAGTTCTTATCCTGAACAATCACAGTATCTGCTTTTAAGCCAAAGTTTTGATAGAATGCACCCCAATTGATAACCGGAGCAAGTTTCGACAGTTCCGAAAATGGGATCTTATTGTAAGTTTTAACAGGGTCGCGCATCTCAAAATTCTTAAGCTGGACAAGTGCCATTTTTGTTTCAAAATCAAGGATTGTTTTCCCCGGCTCATTGACGTTCCAACCGGCCATTGAAAACATCTTGTCCACATGTTTTACAAATTCACCCCTGATTTTGATCATCGAAGAATCCTTATTCTCGTAATAATTCCGGTCTCTGAGCGATAATCCGCCTTGTCCCATGAAAACCGCATTCATCGTGCTGTTCCTGTCATCAGCACCAACGCCGACTTCACACGGTACCGAAATACCCAGTTTTGCCAGTTCTCCCGAAACTGCAATTAGTTCATCAAGGCTCTTAGTCGCCATTATCTTTTCCGAAAGGGGTACTATCGGAGCAATACCCAGTTTTGCAATGGTCGCGGTATCAAGATAAGAGCGGTAATATCCGGTTATCAACTGAGCTTCACTCCCTTTTTTAGGATCCGCCTGAGCCAATAATTCGTTAACGATCCCTTTAATCTTTACTTCACGTGTCTCCTTATCCAGAATATTGAATGATCCCCATGAATTTTCAGTAGAAGGAATCGGATTGCTTTTTTTCCAGTTCCCATTTGCAAAAGCGTCAAAATTCACCCATGGTTTTACATTGGTATCGATATTTGCAATATCCAGGGGTGGGGTTTTTTTCACACTATCCTTCGGTTTTACCCTGTTACAGGAAGTTGAAATCAGTAATGTCGTTACAAGCAGTGAAATCAAAAGGAGGAATGCGTTTTTCATAGAATTAAGTTTTATCAGTGATTAGGGACCTGTATTTTGTAATGCATTGGTTTCCGATTGCTTAGTCTGACTATTCCGTGAATTGCAGGCTCAAACTAACCAGGATTACAAAGATAATTAAGGGCGTGATATATCTATCTATTAGAATTAAATTACCTGGACTATTTATTTGTAAACCAAATGATGGTTTCAAGAATAGGTTCAAATGAATGATGATATCTAAATTGCGCCTGTTTTTGATAAATTGACCAGAATTGCACCTGTATTTATTTGTTTGCGCCTGTTTTACCAAACTTGCGGTGCGATGCACCTAGGCTCTAATAAGCCGTGTAACGGCGTAAGTTTGGTAAAAAGGATAATTAGAGTAAGAGTTAGTAAGCCGCTTCGCGGCGACAGAGTTGATTACTAACCAACGGTCATTTATAAATACGACGATAATTATTCTAATAACTTATACGGAATTTCATCATTTTAAATTAAAGGGACAATGATCGTAAAGCAGATATATAATACGAACCATAAGAAACAAATATTGGTTGATCTTCCTGAATATTTTAGGAAGAAGAGCCGTGTGCTTATTGTTCTTGATGATTCCATAGATTCGAATAGTGAGAAAAGGGAACTTATGAAACGAGCAAAAAATGATCCATTATTTAAAGCCGATATTGAAGATGTATCCAATGATTTTCGAGCGATCGATAATGAGATATTTTTATTTATTCGCTAACAACCAACCTGATCTCCCACGCCCCAACCTCCGGAATCACAAACTTCTGATAGACCCCGTCAGTCCCCGATGATTGAATCACCGTCTCCTTGCAAGCCATATCGTAGACTTTAATGGTCTTATTATCTGTGCGTAACATCAGGGTCACATTTTTTGCAGGATCGAACGAGGAGTTTGTAAAAGACAGTGCAATTTTCCCATTTTGGGGCTCGCGAACCCACAGGTTAATTTTGTGAAATGAAGCAATATATCCGGGTAAAGTCTCTTTTGAGAGCCAGCGGAAAACCGATTTCATCTGCGAACTCTTCGATTTGTTCTCCATAAAAGTCCAGGGATAATAACCTGCCACACAAATGCGTCCTCCCATTTTATTTTCAAATATGCCTGACGTACAGGCTGAGACATCCTTCCCTGAATAATCGATCAGGGAACTCAAAGTATGTGCCTTCGCATCGGTTGGTTTTAAAGAATAAGCCGTAGATTTCCAAAACGATTGCCGATTATCGCGCTGGCAGTTTGCAAACTCTCCGTTCAGTGGGTGGCTGCTGAATTTTTCAATCCGGTCGACATTATCTGAACCTGTAACTTCAAATCCTGTAAGCTTGCCAAATCCCATTGTATTCAGTTGCTCCAACGCCTCTGCATCCATATAAACACCACCCGAAAGTAGTTTTGTGATCTCTTCCTTTGATAAAACCAAAACATTGTCTTTCCCCAGTATGGTTACAGCTGCATTTTTATTCGAATAGCTTGTCGGAAGACCAATGTTGTAGAGGTCGTGACTGACCAGCGGATTTCCCGAGCTGACCCAGTTGCCCTCTTCGGGTTTCCCGGTTGCAAAACTGTTTTTGTTCCAAAAGGTCTGGATTCCGGTCAGTTCAGTACGGCCGAGCGTTTTGGCCATAAGGTCCATAAATGGACGAACTTCATGCAGCCTTACGATCAACGATTCGTATTCATCCAGGGGCTCATCATAAAATGAGAGTACATTAAAAGCGGCACCGGTGCACCCCGCTGCTATATGTGAACAGGCCTCGAGTGCAACAATATTGGCCGCTTTTTTGAGACGCTGATAGGGAAAATTCTCTATTTCGGATTGAATAGAGACCACCTCTGGCGGTAAAACTGAAACCTGCCTTCCGATGTCGTGCGATTTTCCGACTAGTTCACTGTTAGTATTGTCGTTATAATAGCCGCCTCCCGGCCGCCAAAGCACAGGAGCATGATTTGGACCGGAGAGGATCTTAGCCCAATTATCAAAATCGTATCCTTCGTAAAAGCGGTCACCCGTCATAAAACCAAGAGGCATGGCTGGCGAAATCTCATGAACTGTTTTTTCAATCAGTGTGAATAATCTGG
>CAIVCR010000072.1 GCA_903904515.1 uncultured Bacteroidia bacterium | reverse complement strand
TTGTCTCATTAGCACATTACCGCATTTCACCTCCCCCATTTTCAGATTTTCAAATTGCCACATTGGCATATTAGCAAATTGTCTCATTAGCACATTACCGCATTTCACCTCCCCCATTTTCAGATTTTCAAATTGCCACATTGGCATATTAGCAAATTGTCTCATTAGCACATTACCACATTATTCCTACCTTTGCCACTTAATTTAAAATAATCAAAAATGATCCTAAAGGAACAACTCAAAGAGCTTGTTGAGCGCCGGGATGCGCTGAGGAGGTTTCTTTGACGTCGATAATAAATTAATCAGACTCGAAGAAGAGGAGCTTAAAACTCAGGATCCCAAATTCTGGGAGAATCCCAAAGAAGCTGAGAAGCAAATGTTTGTGATCCGCTCGATCAAACAATGGACCGATGGATTTAAATCTGTTGATCAGGCCGTTGAGGATTTGCAGATTATGTTTGAATATAGCGAAGCCGGCGAAATTACCGAAGATGAACTGGAAGAACAATTTCTGGAGGTAAGGGGGCTTACCGAAGATCTCGAAACCAAGAATATGCTTCGGCGTGAAGAAGATCGTCTGGGAGCAGTTTTGAAAATCAATGCCGGTGCAGGTGGCACTGAATCAAATGACTGGGCAGATATGCTTATGCGTATGTACCTTCGTTGGGCTGAAAAGCACAAATATAAAGTTCGTGAGGCCAGTTTTGTCCCCGGTGAAGATGTTGGTGTAAAAAGTGTCACCATTGAGATTGATGGTGAATTTGCATATGGCTATCTCAAAAGTGAAAATGGTGTTCATCGTTTGGTGCGCATATCACCGTTTAACGCTCAGGGGAAAAGGCAGACCTCCTTTACTTCGGTTTTCGTTGCCCCACTAGTCGATGATACGATTGTCATCGATGTGAATCCGGGTGATATTTCATGGGATACCTTTCGTTCCGGTGGGGCAGGGGGGCAGAATGTGAATAAAGTTGAAACCGGAGTGCGGCTTAAGCATGCTCCGTCAGGTATTATTATTGAAAATACCGAATCACGTTCTCAGCTTCAGAATAAGGAGAACGCTATCAGGTTGCTTAAATCACAACTTTATGCCCTTGAACTTCAGAGACGGCATGAAGCAGTAACCAAAATTGAAGCGGGTAAGAAAAAAATAGAGTGGGGATCCCAAATCCGCTCCTATACCATGCAACCCTATAAACTGGTCAAAGACGTGAGGACCGGATTTGAAACCTCAAATGTCCAGGGAGTCATGGATGGCGATATTGATGGTTTTATCAAGGCATTTCTCATGGAATTCTCCGAAGGGGAGGATTAAATACTGAATATAAATTTTCAATTTTCGAATTGTAGAGACGCACAGCTGTGCGTCTCTTTTGATTATAGGATTTATTCCGAATAGAAACCGAACGAAAGTGCGTCTCTTTTGTTTTACGAATTATTTGGGATGAGAGACGCACAGCGGTGCGTCTTTACTGCATTATACGGGTAATAAAAAATTAAATTTCAAAAACATTATCAGGTTGTAGTTGTTTGTATGCTGATGTGAACATTTTCATTTAAATTGTTCATATTTGTATACCAGACTGTAAATTAAATTTCTGCATAAACAAAACAATATCCCATTATGGAAAACACGAATGATGAGAAGATTTATTACCCCTCGCAAGCGGTGATTGAACAGGCAAATATTAAGGAATACGATCAATTGTATGCAAGGTCGATCGAAAACCCTGAGGTTTTTTGGTCGGAGCAGGCAGAGCAACTCTCGTGGTACAAAAAATGGGATAAGGTATTAGACCGGAGTAATCCGCCGTTTTATAAATGGTTTGAAGGGGGGAAAACCAATATTGTCCTCAATGCGATCGACCGTCATCTTGATAATGCCAACAGGAATAAACTGGCCCTCATCTGGGAAGGGGAGCCGGGCGATGTGAGAACATTTTCCTACCATGCTCTTAACCGTGAGGTTTGCCAGTTTGCAAATGTTCTGAAGAGTATGGGAGCCAAAAGGGGTGAGGTAATCACAATTTATATGCCCCAGATTCCTGAACAAATCATTGCAATGCTCGCTTGTTCCAAGATTGGTGCAGTCCACAGTGTTGTTTATGGCGGTTTTAGTCATGAGGCTTTGGCCGATCGCATCAACGATGCAAACAGCCGCATTGTTATTACCGCTGACGGTGGATACCGTCGTGGGAAAGTTGTCGAACTGAAGAGCGTTGTAAACAAGGCGATGGAACTTTCTCCTACAATGGAGATTTGTATTACGGTGAAAAGAACAGGCGTTGATGTTTATATGGAAAATGGTCGTGACTACTGGTTACACGAACTTTTGGCACTTCCGATTGCTTCAAATAAATGCGAAACAGAGCAAATGGACTCCTCCGAAATGTTATTCCTCCTCTATACATCGGGTTCTACCGGAAAACCAAAGGCGCTGGTACATACTCATGGTGGGTTTAGTGTCTATACTTCAACTACTCACAGGATGGTTTTCGATATTAAACCCGAAGACCGCTATTGGTGTGCCGCCGACCCGGGATGGATTACCGGACACAGCTATATTGTTTATGGACCACTGATCAACGGTGCCACAATTATGCTTTACGAAGGTGCTCCGAATTTTCCTTATCCGGACCGTTGGTGGAAAATGGTCGAAAAATATGGGATCAATATCCTTTATACTTCCCCAACTGCTATTCGTGGATTGATGCGCTTTGGCGATTCGTGGCCAAACAGAAATGATATCAGCTCTTTACGACTACTCGGATCGGTTGGTGAGCCAATCAGCCCCGAGGCCTGGAAGTGGTATTATAAAGTTGTCGGACGTGAAAAGTGTCCGATTATCGATACCTGGTGGCAGACTGAAACCGGTGGATTTATGATTGCACCGCTTCCAATAACACCATTGAAACCGGGTTCTGCGACAAAGCCGTTCTTTGGAACCGTTATTGATGTAGTTGATGAACATGGCGATAAAGTTATGCCCGGTGAAGAGGGAACCCTCGTGATCAAAACACCATGGCCCGGCATGACAGCAGGCATTTACCGTGATCCTGAACGATTTGTTGAAGCATACTGGAAAAAATATGAAAAACAGGGGTGGTATCTTACCGGTGATTCAGCCAAAATTGATCAGGACGGCTATTTCCGGATCATTGGACGGACAGATGATGTTATTAAAGTAAGCGGTTACCGTCTGGGAACTGCTGAAATTGAAAGTGTTATGGCCAGCCATCCGGCCATTGCAGAGGCCGCTGCCATTGCACTGCCACATGCATTGAAAGGTAATTGTATCCATATCGTTGCTGTATTGCGCGTTGGATATACAGCGAGCAAAGATCTTGAGCATGAGATGATACTGCATATGGTTGAACATCTGGGGCCTATTGCCCGGCCTGAAGAGATTACCTATATCGATGCACTACCCAAAACGCGCAGCGGAAAAATAATGCGCAGAGTTTTAAAGGCCAGGGCTTTGGGATTACCTGAAGGGGACTTAAGCACTCTTGAAGAGTAAGAATAATTAACTTTTTTCTTGATTGAAAGGGTTGATAATTAGCAATTTAATTAGTATCCAGGCTGTGGGATAAAGACCAGGTAAGTCAACTACGTCTTTTCCCTATAGCCTGGATTCTTTTTGAAATGAATACCTTTGCAGCAATTAGTGGTAATTGTTGTTCATACCTGAATTGTTTTATGTCTATCCCTTCCAACCGTGCAATCTGGACTATTGCATGGCCTATTATGCTAGTTCTGGCTGCCCAGAGTGTTGTCAATATTACCGATACCGCTTTCCTGGGGCGTGTGGGTGAAGTTGAACTTGGTGCCTCGGCAATTGGAGGGCTTTTATATACGACTTTCTATATGGTAGGTTTCGGGTATTCAACCGGTGTCCAAATCCTGATTTCCCGGAGAAACGGAGAGAAAAACTATCTGGCAATAGGGCGGATTTTTGATAACAGTTTTTACTTTCTCGCACTGTCTTCTCTTTTTTTCACCGCTGTTGTCTTTTTTTTCGGACCGATTCTGCTCAAACCATTTATAGCTTCAGAGGCAGTTTTTCAGGCTAGCACAAAGTTTCTAACCTATAGGATACTGGGATTAATTTTCTCTTCGGCCGGTTTATTGTTCCGGTCGTTTTATACCGGCATTGCCTTTACCAGATATCTCAGCATCAGTTCTGCTATTATGGCGGGCATAAATGTGCTACTGGCTTATCTTCTTATATTCGGTCATTGGGGATTGCCCGCGATGGGGATTAAGGGTGCCGCTATTGCCTCAGTAATCTCTGAACTCTGTGCCCTTTTATTCATGGTTTTGATCACAATAAGTAATAAGCGATTTAAAAAATATGCTCTTTTAAAGCTTGTTAAGCCAGATATTGGGCTTATTAAGAGCACATTAGGCATATCGGGATTTGTGATGCTGCAATATGTTCTCTCGCTTGGCAGTTGGTTTGTATTTTTTATGTTTATTGAGAAGATGGGCGAGAGGGCACTTGCTGTATCCAATATCATCCGAAGTATTTACTTGTTGATGATTCCGGGATGGGCACTCTGTTCGGTTGTCAGTACGTTAGTAAGCAAATCTTTGGGCGAAGGAAAGCCAAATCTGGTAATCCCGATTATCAAAAAAATTGCCGTGTTCAGCTTTGTGTCTATGACGATCACAGTTGGTATTGCTCTAATTTCCCCGCAAATGGTAATTTCTCTCTTTACAAATAACGTGTTTCTTATCGCCGCAACTGTTCCCTCTTACTATATTATCCTTGCAGCCCTCTTTATACTTGGGATTATGAGTATTCTGTTCAATGGTGTATTGGGAACAGCAAATACTAAAATTGCGCTCGGAATAGAGACTGCCACGATTTCGGTTTATCTTGTTTTCGCCTGGATAATTGCAGTAAAACTTCAACAAAATATTGAGTATGTCTGGACATCAGAATTTATTTATAGCATTTTAACAGGTCTACTCTCTTATTGGTACCTCAAAAAAGGAAACTGGCACGGGAAAGTGATTTAGTCTTGATGAAATAATTTACGGGTGATAATTATTTTTGTAAAAACTTTTGCGTGTGTAAAAATTACTTATTATATTTGGTGGCTATAAATTTATAAGTTTAAAATATTCTGAAATGTAGTTTTATTTAAAACTCTTTCAACCAAAGCATATTAGCCCAGTATGAAAATACCAACTTTAATAAATTCCTCTTCCAAAATAAACGGGGAACTGATATTTACGACCGATGTCCGCATCGATGGTGAGGTATTTGGTAAGGTTGAATCGGATAAAAATGTAATTGTTGGTGCTGAAGGGTTTGTTAAAGGATTTTTAAGGGCAAAAGATCTTGTTGTATTCGGAAGAATTGAAGGGAATATAATCGTTTCGGGTATAACTGTTCTTCATGAAAAGGCTTCCATTTTTGGAAATTTATATACAAAGGTTTTTGAAGTTAAGGATGGCGCCACCATTACGGCCAAGGTCGTTACCTATGAAAAATTGGAAGCCCTTGACGAGGCTCAGATTTTTCTTGCTGAAGAGATGATTAAGGTTGAACCGGGTCGCCGACAAATACATAACTATACTCCAGTTGATATTTCATTTGAAGAGCCTTTGGATTTTGAAATTGAAAATCATTTAGATACTATTTTATCAAATAATCAGCCTTTACCTGAAAAAACAGAAGCCTTTTCCGGAGATATTCTTTCTCAGATCATGGAGCACAATATTGTTGCGGAAAATGAAATTATCCATTTAGAGAGCGATGAGATCATAAATACACTTGAAACTGAAGAATTATTTTCACCTTTGGAATTTGACTCTCAACAGGAAACTGAAGCAGATAACACAATGGTTCAAATGTCTGAATTCATTGAAAATAAGCAACCTGAAACTGCGGAATTATTGAGTGCCGGGAAAACTTCAGTTGCAGCGGTAACTGTGGATTTGTCAACTGACCCGGAAGAATTTAGCATTTTTGATTTTGAAGAAAGTGAAGATGAAACATTTATACTCCTGGGTTCTGCTGATGAAACATTTGAAATAGAGCAGGATGTATCTGAAGGAGTTCCTGATGTATTTAATTTATCTGCTGATCCTGAACAAAACCATCTGCTTGAATTTGAATTTGAAGATGCTACTAACGAAGGCGTAGAATTAGTACTTTTCCCACTTCCGAATCCTGTTTCAATTGCTGGTTGTCTGGGTGAGCCCATAAAGGAAGACTCACAGAGATTGAGAAAGGTGAAGAAAAAAGTTTATAGCTCTGATCCTACCTTAACTCCCCAAGCTGTCAGGAAGAGCAAAGGGTATAATTTATCTGGTTTTGAAGAGTTGAGAAATCTTTTAATCCCGGTGAAATTTCAGGATATAAAGGCGGCTGAAAAGAAGAATGATCAGGAAAAATATAATGCAATGAAATCCAGTGAAAGTGATTCCACGAAAAAGTCGAAAGAGGTAGAAAGTAGCGATTTCTTCCTGAATGATGCGATTCGTCAGTTACCTAGTGATGATTACTCATCACTTTTTAACTAATTTGATGTCATATTTCGGGTTAAAATATTTTAATAAATCTGTACTGTAAAACAATAAACTTTTTTTATATGAAACGATCCTATGTATTTCCTAGTGTTTACGAAGAAACATCTGTTGATTTTGCCAAAGTTGCTGCTAATTTTATTGAGGGGATGAAAATTAATAACTTTAATCAACGCAATTACCTGATCGGTAATATGGCTTTGACTGAAGGGAATGCACCCCATAAATTTTTAAACAGTTCCGCTCAGGATCTTGATTATCAATTAATGGCGCTTACAGCCTTAATTATTGCTGCACAAGGCACTGATAACAAGATGGTAATTACAACAGGTTTTCCTTTTATCACACATACGATTTATAAAAAGGGTGCTAGAGACTTCTATTTAGGTAAGCATCAGGTTAGTTTCGATACCAGAACTTTTGGAGGTACCGGTGTAGAGAATATTAGCGTGAATGTTTCTGCCTTTGATGTAATGACTGAAATTGATGGATGTATTAAGGCTATTCGTCACGGTCAAATGGCTGAAGCACAGAACTTCTTTATTGGAAGTCTTGGGTTTGGAACTTTTGAATTAGCACTTTCAACCCCTTCAGGTATAGTTCAGCGTACAGCTCATAGCGAAAAGGGGATCAACTATGCCGTTAATATCCTGGAGAATGAGATTGAAAAGCAATACTACCTCAATATGCTTACAGGTCAGCAAATCGAACGCGCCTTTCAACGGGGGTTCTTTCTGATAAATCGTCGTAAGGTTGATGTTCTGGATTTGCGTAAACGCGCTTTAACCAGCTATTATAACGAGGTTATTTCCCCTGCAATGCGCAAGAAATTCTCAGATGAGGATTTCTCAAGAACCAACAAGCTCTATCTTGTCGGAGGCGGTGCCATGTACTCTGAATTAGTTAGCCTGTTTAAAGAGGAATTCCAGGATATTCTTGAAGTGATTGTCTATCCTGAGCCTTATCTTTGCGCAAGCGAAGGATACTGTTTAAATTCAGCATCTATGGCTCCTGCAAGTAACAGCCTCGAAATAAAGGAAAATATTACCTATGTAGGTATTGACTTAGGTAACTCAAATACTGTTGTTACCATTTATAACGATACTGAATAGTATTTTAACTCTTGTATTGATAAGTAAAGTACTTCCATGGAGGAGATTTTTCTTAAATAAGCCCAAAAAAAGCATGTTGAAATTTCAATATGCTTTTTTTTATGAATACGCCTGATACATTCGTTTTAATGCTACCTTTTTTCTGCATAACTTACGGCATATTCGATAACACACATATAAGTATAGGTCCTGTGACTTCCGAATGCAACCCCAACTCTTCTGAAGGAAGGTTCAAAAATACTTTTCCGATGACCGCGGCTGCTTACTCCGTCATCAATAATTAGTGCCATTACTATCCTTCTGGCATTATTGTTCCCATAATCGATATTTTCTGAGCATAACCCACTCCAGGTGCCGTAACGGCTGATCCGTTCAGTGAATGAACTCCCGTCGATCCCTTTATGACCTGTCTGGGAAGTTGTTTCCTGCATCCGGACCATATCACCCGCCCCCTTACTCATCCCTTTGGAAGGAGTTAAAACTGCCATCGATTTTTGACTTTTGAGGAATTTGATCGCTTCATTTACCGCCCCCTTTCCCTCTTTGGTCAAAAGGATAGTCATACCTGGTTCATGCAATTCTTTCCCGACAAAATAGGTGGAATACACGGCGAGAAATTCTGCATATACTTTGGGTTGTGTTCTTGCCAGATTTAACTCTGCCACGACTTCGCGCTCCAACGGGGAGAGGTAAACCGGTTCCGCCTCTTTATTTGGAGTTTTACTGAAGTTGCCATGCACGGGAAACGAAGCAGACAAACAAAATATAAATACGATCAGGGAATAATTATAACCTCTTTTCATTCTGGAACACTTTTGATTGAAGATGGAAAATCACAAAAATAAACGTTTAATGTTAAGTTGTCGCTTTTCAACAGAACTCATTATCGTATTCATATTCGGAGAGGAGAATAAACCCAATCCGGTGCCCATCGCTATTAAAATTATAACCATAATATAGATAGGTAATTGTGCATCAATAAAAGCGGGAAGAAATAAACCTGATGCACTAAGGAGTATCCCCAATGTCGCAAGTCTCCGCGGTTCAATAAGATCGGAGAGTTTGCCTGCAAAAGGGATAAGTTTTATGTTATTTAATTTTAAATTAACATCGCTTTTAACCAGTATTAAAATTTAAACTTTTACCTTTGTCATTCGATTTTATACAATAGCTATTTTGTTATGAATGAGAATGATGTGAGTCTATTTCAAGAATTCCCGCCCGTATCAACGGGAATCTGGGAATCTCAAATCCGCACTGATCTTAAGGGTAAAGATTACGACAAGACACTAATCTGGTCTACCAATGAAGGTATTAAGGTGCGTCCGTATTATCGGGACGAAAATTTAAGCGGGCTCGAATTCGTTGACACCTTGCCGGGGCAATTCCCCTATGTGCGGGGAAATCACAAAACAGGAAATAATTGGTTAGTCCGGCAAGAGATTGATGTGACCAATTTTGCCGATGCAAACCGAAAAGCGTTGGGGATCCTTTCAAAGGGGGTTGCCTCTCTTGGTTTTGTATTTAAAACGTGCCAGGAGATTAGTGCATTCGACATTAAGCAGTTATGCAGTGGAATTGACCTTGAAAAAACGGAGGTTAATTTTATTATGACCTGCAAGAATCCAATTTTGGTAAAGAGTCTTGTTGCATTTCTGAAGGAGCAAAAGGGTAATCCTACTAAAGTGAAAGGCTCAGTGAACCTTGATCCTGTCGGCGTTTTTACAGTGAAGGGAAAGTTCTGCTCAACAGAAACAGAGGCATTTGTCAGGGTTAAAGATGTGCTGGAGTCGGCAGCGGAGTATCCCGGAATTCAGCTGATTGGTGTTAATGGCCGGAATTTCAATAATGCCGGTGCCTCGGTTGTTCAGGAACTGGGATTCTCATTGGCAATCGGAGTTGAGTATCTGACCCGACTGACAGACCTTGGTTTGGATGCTGGTCAGGTAGCCCCAAGGATTCGTTTTAACTTTGGCATCGGGGGGAACTATTTCATGGAGATTGCTAAACTTCGTTCCGCCAGGATGTTGTGGGCAAAAATAGTCCAGGCTTATCATCCCAAGTGCGAATGTGACAACAAATGCGGGGATAAGGAGTGTCTTTGTGCCGGTAAGATGCACATTCACTCTGAAACATCGGTTTGGAACAAAACAATTTACGATTCCTATGTGAATCTCCTTCGTACCCAGACTGAAGCGATGTCTGCAACTTTAGGGGGAACAGATTCATTGACAATAAATCCGTTTGATGCTGTTTATGAGCAGCCAACTGAGTTTTCCGAACGAATTGCGCGCAACCAACAGGCAATCCTCAAAGAGGAAGCCCATTTTGATAAAATTGCCGACCCTGCTGCGGGTTCCTATTATATTGAATCACTGACTGCTGAAATTGCAGAACAGGCCTGGAAAATATTCCTTGATATCCAGCAGAAAGGTGGGTTTATTGCTGCTTTTCGCGAAGGGTCTGTTCAGTCTCAGGTAAACGAGATGGCTGCAAAGCGAACCAAAGCAGTAGCCACTCGTCGTGAAAATGTCCTTGGCGTTAATCAGTTCCCAAATTATTCGGAGCAGATCAGCAACGAATTGAACAGCCAGTTGTTTGAAGCTGTCGATCAGACTTCCAAAGATGCTGAAGTTGAAACGATTAAATTGTATCGAAGTGCACGCCAGCTGGAGGCACTCAGGTATGCTACAGATCAGTTTTCTGCAAAAAATAAGCGGCCCAAAGCATTTATGCTGACCATTGGTGATCTCACATTCAGTAAAGCCAGGGCTCAGTTTTCGTCGAATTTCTTTGCCGTTGCGGGATACGAGGTCGTTGACAACAACGCGTTCGAATCGGTTGAGGCGGGTGTCAAAGCAGCCCTTGAAGCATCTGCCGATATCGTGGTAATCTGCAGTTCGGATGACGAATATGCCGGATTTGCCCCTGAGGTTTACAATCAATTAAAGGGTAAAGCAATCTTTGTTGTTGCAGGGGCCCCGGCTTGTACCGAAGAACTAAAAGCGGTCGGTATTGAGAATTTCATAAATGTGAAAACCAATTTGTTGGAATCACTCACTGGTTATAATCAAAAACTTGGGATAAAATAGGATCTGTTATGAAGCCTGATTTTAGAGATATAAATATCACAAATGCCCCTAAACCTTGCTGTTCAACAGTGGAGTCGGGAAACGAAGCCGGAACTGAGAACATCTGGATCACTCCGGAGTTAATTCCGGTAAAAGGTGTTTACACAAAAGAAGATGTCAAAGGTCTTGGACATCTGAATTATGCTGCAGGTATTGCCCCTTTTCTGCGTGGACCATACTCAACGATGTTCGTCACAAGACCATGGACAATCCGCCAGTATGCCGGATTTTCGACCGCTGAAGAGTCGAATGCATTCTATCGCCGTAACCTGGCAGCAGGTCAGAAAGGACTTTCTGTTGCCTTTGACCTGGCCACACACCGCGGATACGACTCGGATCATCCGCGTGTAGTTGGTGATGTCGGGAAGGCGGGGGTTGCCATCGATTCGATCCTTGATATGAAGATCCTTTTTGACAACATCCCGTTGAATAAGATGTCGGTTTCGATGACGATGAACGGGGCAGTTTTACCGGTTCTCGCATTTTATATTGTAACCGCGTTGGAACAGGGTGCTAAACTTGAAGAATTGGCGGGAACTATTCAAAACGACATTCTTAAAGAGTTCATGGTGCGTAACACCTATATTTACCCACCTGAATTCTCTATGAAAATTATCGCCGATATTTTTGAGTATACCTCCAAATATATGCCCAAATTTAACTCGATCTCCATATCGGGTTATCACATGCAGGAAGCTGGTGCGACGGCTGATATCGAAATGGCCTATACCCTTGCCGATGGATTGGATTATATCCGGACAGGAATCAAGGCCGGATTAACCGTCGACGCTTTTGCACCGCGGTTATCGTTCTTCTGGGCAGTTGGGATGAACCATTTTATGGAGATTGCCAAGATGCGTGCTGCGCGTATGATCTGGGCTAAACTGGTCAAACAATTTAACCCGAAGAGTGCTAAGTCAATGGCGCTCAGGACACACTCGCAAACCTCAGGGTGGTCACTGACCGAACAGGATCCTTATAATAATGTTGGTCGTACCTGTATTGAGGCGATGGCTGCTGTTCTTGGCCACACCCAGTCGCTGCATACCAATGCACTTGACGAGGCAATTGCCCTTCCTACCGAGTTTTCGGCACGTATTGCGCGCAACACACAACTTTATATCCAGCAGGAGACCGAAGTTTGCCGTTCACTGGATCCATGGGCTGGCTCGTACTACGTTGAGTCATTAACCAACGACCTGGTTAAAAAGGCATGGGCACTCATCGAAGAGGTTGAAGCTTTGGGCGGAATGTCAAAAGCGATTGAAACCGGAGTACCAAAGATGCGTATTGAAGAGGCAGCCGCCCGTACACAAGGACGTATCGATTCAGGAACCCAGGCAATTATTGGGGTAAATAAATACCGGCTCGAGAAGGAAGATCCAATTGATATCCTCGATATCGATAATACAGCAGTTCGCCTTTCTCAAATCGAACGGTTAAATAAACTTCGTGCCGAACGTAACGAAGCCGAAGTTATTGAAGCGCTTGAAGCTATTACCAAATGCGCTGAGTCCGGTGAAGGGAATTTGCTGGAACTGGCCATCATAGCTGCTCAAAGAAGAGCTTCTCTGGGTGAGATTTCTACCGCCTGTGAGAAGATTGCCGGACGTTATAAAGCAACCATAAGAACTATATCAGGCGTGTATTCATCAGAAGCTAAAAACGACAAGGATTTTGAACAGGCGATACAGCTTGTTAATCAGTTTGCTGAAAAAGAGGGACGTCAACCCCGAATCATGATTGCAAAAATGGGTCAGGACGGACACGACCGCGGTGCCAAAGTTGTAGCAACAGGATATGCAGATCTTGGCTTTGATGTGGATATGGGACCTTTGTTCCAGACTCCGGCAGAAGCTGCCAAACAGGCTGTTGAAAACGATGTGCATGTATTGGGTGTTTCATCGCTTGCTGCCGGTCATAAAACCCTTATTCCATCTGTTATGGAAGAGCTGAAAAAACTGGGTCGTGAAGATATTATGGTAATTGCCGGCGGGGTAATCCCGGCGCAGGACTATCAATTCCTGTATGATTCAGGTGTTGTGGCCATATTCGGCCCGGGAACCTCAGTCGCTGCTGCAGGAAGAAAGATCATGGAGATTCTGATCGCAGCGCAGGAAGATTGATCCCAATCTACTTTAAAAATAAAATAGTCCGAAGAGAATTTTTCTTCGGACTATTTTATTTTTATCATGGATGCCCGCCTGTCAGACCCGAATGCCGGAACTCTTTAAATTGAAAATATCCAGTTAGATATTTGCTTAAAAAAAAACTAATGTGTTACTTTTGGAGTAGTGGAAATAACTGAAACATGAAATTTTCAGAATTCTATCGTTTGCTTGAAAACGATGGTTGGTATATTAAATCAACAAATAAGCTTATTAAATATGTTCACCCCGCCAAGACCGGTTTTATTCCAGCGGGTAAACACGGCAGTTAAGAAGTGCCAACAGGCACCCCTAATAAAATGATGAAAGATGCAGGGCTTAAATAAAACTGAATTACAAGATAAATCGTGCAATGAGAAAAATTAAAGCGATTATTGAAAAGGGGAGCGATGGATTATATTCAATCTATCTGCCAGATGTATTTGGAATTTATGGTGCCGGTGAAACTGAATCAGAAGCCAAAGTAGCTTTATTTGAAGCGGTGGATTCAGCAAAAGAATATGTTGATGAAACAGGTGAATGGGGTGCTTATCGTGTATTTAAACCAGATTTTGAATTTGATTTTCGCTATGATTTATCAGGATTTAATCTTTTTCTCCAAAACCGGTATCAATTTTTCAGCCTCACTTTTAATCTTAAAAGCTTTTGAAAGTTCGTAAGCGCTTTTGATGGCATTTTTGTCATAGTCTTCAAGCCACATTATATAGGTTGATTTTCCTTTTCCGGTGAAGACCACTTTGAGTTTTTTATCCCAGTTAAGAGCTATTGCAGCAATTACCTCGTCTGCCTTTGGACCACGATAGGTTACCTTTTCCCATTTCGAAGGGATAAAATCACTGTGATGGTTATTTATGTTATCAAGCGGGACTGAATCTGTTTTAACCTCCAACCGACCAGTAACAAGCCGGAAAGAGGTATGATCCAGCCACGATTCGCCGAAGTAGTTGCTTGCCAATGTGAGATCACCCTTTTCATTTAGTGTAACCTGGATAAATGAGCGTGACCAGCTCTTATCGAACACCTGTCGGTTGGGGATATAGTTGGTATACCTGTCGAATTCCCCTTTCTCCGGTTTGAATTCATTGAGTAAGGAACTGATCACTTTGTTTGCTCCGGTGAGGAGTTCACGTTGTTTGGACAATTGAGCGGAATAGATCCCGTTGCTGATCTGAATTGCCTTGTTGATCTCCGAAACGGCTTCGGGGTAGAGTTTTGGGATCGAATCAAGCCTGAGAAGGGCATTTATTGTATCACCCTTGGCCAGAAGTGCCTCGGTAATCTTGATTTTCTTTGCAGCCTGTTCGGTTTGAGAAGGCCCGCAAGCCGATAGTGATGTCAGGATTATCGCAGTCGCGGCACAAACAATTAAGTTTATTTTCATTTGTATGTAATTTGTTTTTAGGTTCTGAATTATTTTTAATAACACGAAATCCTGAGTTTTGCACTAAATTAATTAAAATTTCCGGATTGATCCTACCCTTGATTTTGTTCCGGAACATGCGGACTGGACCTTCTCAGGAGTAAATTTCGTTGTAAAGATATAAAAAAACTGATTTTAGAACCTGCGTTTTATGGATAGTTTGATGATGATCCTTCATTTCCAGTGAATTATAAGAAGAATTAATTGTGCATTTTTTTTTCGAAATGGTCTTGTCATTGTGATAAATAGTTCTTTTCTTTGCAACGCTAAAATAAAACAGCGGCAGGCTACAAAATTTCAATATAAAATAGGAAATTAGTAGTCAGTTAGAAAAAAAATATTACTTTTACGACCCCAAACAGTGGGGAAATAATCAGATGGTCTGTTCATCTAAGGGTTAGGATTCAAGATTTTCATTCTTGCCATAGGGGTTCGAATCCCCTACAGACTACAAATTTTTAGAACAAGAAATTTATTAAAAATGGCAAACCATAAATCAGCTATTAAGAGAGCTAAGCAGAGTGAAGTACGTCGCCTGCACAACAAGTATTATTCAAAAACAACCCGTAATGCGGTTCGTTTACTGCGTGAAACTACCGAGAAAGCAACCGCTGCCGGGCTTTTCCCAAAGATCGCTACGATGTTGGATAAGCTTGCCAAGCAGAATGTAATTCATAAAAACAAAGCTTCCAACCTGAAATCAAGCCTCGCATTACACGTTAACAGCCTGTAATTATCGAAACAAAAATATTTTCAGAAGCTCATCCTTATTCGGATGGGCTTTTTTTGTTATTCTCCTGTTAATTGGTTAAATTTGGTTAGGGTCTCAATTTTAAAGTACCTTAACCATCATGGAGGAATATCAACGAAAGCCGATTAAGGATTGGGCGCTTGAAGACCGTCCGCGTGAGAAACTTTTGTATAGGGGAATCGGATCTCTGACTGATGCCGAGCTTATTGCCGTTTTGATTGGGTCTGGCAATAGTGAAGAAACAGCAGTAGAGCTTTCACGCCGGATTATGGTGAACGTAAAGAATAACCTGAATGAACTTGGGAAGCTGAATATTGACAACCTTAAATCGTTTAAGGGGATTGGCGATGCCAAGGCGATCTCAATACTTGCAGCAATGGAGCTTGGCAGGCGCAGAAATCACTCTGCAGCTCTGAAGATGAATAAGATTACCGGAAGTAACGACGTGGCCAGTTACCTGCGTCCGCTCATTGGCGATCTTCCCTATGAAGAGTTCTGGACCCTGTTCCTGAACAGACAGAATAAAGTGATAGATTCGCGAAAACTCAGTCAGGGTGGTATTACAGGAACAGTGATTGATGTCCGGCTGGTGCTTCAAATGGCACTCGAAAAACACGCAACCTCCCTTATATTTGCCCACAATCACCCTTCCGGAAATCTGGAGGCAAGTGATGCTGACCGCAAAATCACCAAACAATTAAAGGACGCCGGCATTATCCTGGATATTCCGCTGCTCGATCACCTGATAATTACGCAGTGTGGTTATTTTAGTTTTGCAGACGAAGGTTTGTTGTGATATATTTTTTATTTTTGGGCAAAATTTTCCAATGATACATATATTAGGCGAGACCAACTCCTTGTTCAACCAGTTTATAGCCGAGATCAGGGACGAAGTAGTACAGAAAGATCCCCTGCGTTTCAGAAGAAATCTTGAACGGGTGGGTGAGATATTTGCATATGAGATCAGTAAGAAGCTGGTTTATAAAATGAAAGATATTACGACCCCACTTGGCGTTGCCAAAATTCCAATGCTGGATCACCAGCCGGTCTTAGCTACAATTCTCCGGGCAGGCCTTCCACTCCATCAGGGTTTCTTGAACTATTTCGACAAGGCAGAGAACTGTTTTATCTCGGCGTACCGCAAATACGGACCGGATGGGGAGTTCCACATCGAATTTGAATATATTGCTTCCCCCCTTATCGATAATAAAGTGGTGATTATGGTCGATCCGATGCTTGCCACCGGCTCGTCAATGGAGATTGCCTACCACGCCTTGTTTGAAAAAGGGGAGCCAAGCCATGTTCATCTGGTATCGGTTATCGCCAGCCAACAGGGGATCGATCATGTTCTGAAAATGCTTCCAAACGATAAAATTACATTATGGGTTGGCGCAATTGATGCAGAGATGACTCCCAATTCTTACATTGTACCCGGATTAGGTGATGCCGGCGATCTTGCTTTTGGGGAAAAGATCGACTCGAAAGAGACCGTCGTATCGTCCCATTTTTAACCGATCCGGTCAACCTTTAACTGATCCTGACAGCGATTAAGCAACTCCCGTACAGTGAGCCCGGATACCGGATCGTATTTGTCCGGGTTCAATTCATTGAGAGGAATCAGAACAAATTTTCGCTCTCCAATTTTTGGATGCGGAATGGTAAGATCGGGGGTATTTATTATCAGATTATCATAGTAAAGCAGGTCGATGTCAATAACGCGGGCTTCGTAACTGGCTGAATTATTGATGCGTCCCATCTCTCTCTCAATAGTCTGGGTATTGTGCAGGATTTCATGCGGATCGAGCGTTGATTCGAGAATTATCACCTGGTTCCAGAACAGGTCCGAAACGAATCCCCATGATTCAGTAGCATAAAGAGATGACATTTTAGTGATGAATCCGATTCTTTCACGGATCAGTTTTATCGCATCTTCCGGTATTTTAGACTTATCTCCCACATTACCACCCAAAAGGATAAAAACTTCAGCCATTTTTTTTAAATTTGCACGATAATTTCACAACAATAGTAAGGATAATTCAGCAAAAATTGAATTCGACCCCTACTTCAACATCGAAATCGTATTATGAAAATTTTTTGGAAAGCTTTTCTTGCTTCACTTCTCGCCATTCTTGTTGGATCCTTTTTGTTGATTTTACTCCTGATCGGAACGATATCTGCCCTTACCTCATTTAAAGATCAGATAGTAACCATCAAAAGTCAATCGATGCTGGTGCTTAAACTGGATGGTAAGATTGTCGAACGCAAATCGAATAATCCGTTTGAGGATCTCGAATTGCCTGGCATCAAAGTGTCCAGCACTACGGGATTAAATCAGATCCTGAGTTGCATCGAAAAAGCAAAAACCGATAGCAGGATCAAGGGTATTTATCTGGAGCTTTCTGAAATTAATTCCGGTTACGCTACAGTCGAAGAGATCAGAAATGCCTTGCTTGATTTCAAAACTTCTGGCAAATTTATCTATACGTATGCCGATATGATCTCCCAAAAGGCCTATTATCTTGCAACAGTATCTGACAGCTTGATGCTGAATCCAATGGGAATGTTCGATTTTCGGGGACTCAGTGCAGAGCACACCTTCTTTAAAAAGGCACTCGATAAGTTTGGTATCGAAATGCAGGTTGTGCGTGGAAAAAACAACAAGTTTAAATCAGCTGTTGAACCTTATTTGTTTGATAAGATGTCGGATGCCAATCGTGAGCAGACCGGTGTTTACCTTAAAAGTATCTGGAACCATGTGTTAAAGGGGATCTCAGAACGGAGAAAGATTCAGGTAGACAGCCTGAACAGCTATGCTGATGGGGTAATGACTTTCCAAAAAGCTGACAAGGCGTTGAAATATAGATTCTTTGATAACCTGAAGTACAAAGATCAGGTGTTGGCAGATTTCAGAAAACTTACGGGGCTTGGAGCAAATGATGAAATTCCCGTGGTTTCTGTTGCCGAATATGATAAAGTGCCCAAAACAATTGAAGCCGGTGGGTTAGCGAAAGACCGGATTGCGGTTGTTTATGCTTTTGGGGAAATTGACAGCGGAACCGATGGCGCTTATCAGATCGACTCCAAGGAAGTCTCAAAGGGGATTCGCGAGGCTCGCACCGACTCTGCAGTTAAGGCGATCGTTATCAGAGTTAATTCTCCCGGCGGCTCAGCTTATGGATCTGAAGTTATCTGGCGCGAAGTTATCCTGGCCCAAAAGGTGAAGCCGGTTATCGTCTCAATGGGGGATTATGCAGCATCCGGTGGATATTATATCGCATGCGGAGCTGATGCCATACTGGCAAATCCGACAACCATTACCGGATCTATCGGGGTATTTGGGACAATCCCGAATCTGAGTGGATTACTCACCGATAAAATTGGGATTACCTTTGACAATGTGTCAACCAACCAACATTCCGACATGCCTTCAATTACCCGGAAAATGACTCCGTTTGAAAAGGATTTAATGCAAACCTATGTCGAGTCTACTTACCAAACATTTATTTCTCATGTAGCTGATGGCCGCCGAAAAACAACAGCATTCGTTGATTCAATTGGCCAGGGGCGTGTTTGGAGTGGTGAAAACGGTAAATTAAACGGGCTGGTCGACGAATTTGGAGGTCTGAACGATGCGGTCAAATTGGCTGCAGCAAAAGCAAAAATTCAACATTACCGGATTAAGGAGTTACCAAAACAAAAAGATACTTTCGAAGAGCTCATGAAAAGTTTTTCAACAAGGATGCAAAATAGCATCTTGGAGTCTAAATTGGGGGAAACATACCATTTGTGGGAAAATTTCTCACGCGAATCCCGTGCAAACGGTATATATGCCAGGATGCCTTACGATCTGGAAATTAATTAGTTATTGTAGCTCAAGGTGAAGTATCTGTTTCTGAAATTATTATCCCTGTTTTACGGATTAGCCGTGAGCCTTCGAAATGAAATGTTCACGCTCAGGCTACTCTCTTCCAGGGAATTTGATCTTCCTATAATTTCTATAGGTAATATCACCGTGGGAGGAACCGGAAAAACTCCCCATACGGAGTACATTGCTGATTTATTAAGATCGAAATTTAAGGTTGCCGTCTTAAGCCGCGGATACAAAAGAAAAACCAGGGGATTTTACCTGGTCGATAAAACCTCGAAAGTTAGTCAGGTTGGAGATGAACCACTACAAATCAAATTGAAATTCGATGAGTTGCTTGTTGCAGTTGATGCAAACCGTGTACGCGGCATCAAAAAACTGATTGCATCAACCGAAAAACCGGCTGTAATTCTTCTGGATGATGCCTTCCAGCATCAGTATGTAACCCCAGGGATCAATATTCTGCTGACCGATTATAGTCGCCTGATTACTAAAGATTCACTTTTGCCATATGGTCGACTGCGTGAATCAGCATCCAATAAATCAAGGGCGACCATTATCATCGTGACTAAGTGCCCTGCAGAAATCAAGCCCATTGATGAACGGATAATTACTAAAGAACTTGAGATAAGACCTTATCAAAACCTCTATTTCTCAAGAATTAAGTATGAGCCTTTACGACCGGTCTTCGGGGAGGATATAACCACACCGATTTCAGAACTTACCGAGGGTTTGGCCGTTTTAATGATTACCGGAATTGCAAACCCTGCCTCCCTGAAGGAGTACATCAAACTGGGTTCACACGATATCCATGAAATGAGTTTTCCCGATCACCACCAATTTACATCGAAGGATATCGACCGGATCAAAACCAAATTTGATTCTCTTTCCAATCAAAAAAAGATTATTATTACCACCGAAAAAGATATGGTTCGTTTTCGGGACCTTAATTCTGTTCCCGATATGATTCGCCAAAGTTTATATTTTATTCCTGTCAAAATAAGTTTTTTAAATAATGCAGGGAAAGAATTTGACAAAAAAATATTTAACTATGTTAAGGAAAATAAGGGAAACTTCAACTTTTATTCAAGCAGCAATTGGCGTTAAACCTGATGCCGGAATTATTCTTGGGACCGGACTTGGCGGACTGGTCAATGAAATTGAAATCGTTCAGACCCTAAAATATAAGGATATACCCAATTTCCCTGTCTCAACAGTGGAGGGGCATCAGGGACAACTGATTTTTGGCAGACTTGGAGGTAAAAATATTATGGCGATGCAAGGCCGGTTTCATTTCTATGAAGGATATGATCTCCAGGCAGTAACTTTCCCGGTCCGGGTAATGAAGGAGATGGGAATCAATAATCTGTTTGTATCTAATGCCAGCGGAGGACTCAACCCGGCGTTTAAGATTGGAGATCTGATGATGATTGTTGACCATATCAACATGTTTGGTACGAATCCGCTGATCGGACCTAATGCGAATGAACTTGGCGTTCGGTTTCCCGATATGAGTCAGCCTTACGATTCAGAACTTTGCGCTCTTGCCCGCACGATTGCCATTAATAACCAGATTGATTTAAAGGAAGGTGTATATATCGGGGTATCGGGTCCAACTTTTGAGACACCGGCTGAGTACAGGATGTTCCGGATCCTGGGTGGCGATGCTATCGGAATGTCAACAGTTCCCGAAGTGATTGTCGCACGACATATGGGAATGCGTGTATTCGGAATCTCAATCATTACCGATAGCGGAGTTCCCGGTGAGATCGTTGAAATTTCTCATGAGGAGGTTCAGCACGTGGCCAGGCAGGCGGAACCTAAGATGAGTAAGATTATCAGAGAACTGGTTTCAAATTTGTGATATCCTGACTCTGCGCAGATCTGAAAAGTCAATGCTCCCCTTTTAAAATTCCCGATTGATCATTTTCCATCGACAAATCTCTTATTTTTTGATTATGATTCACCGAAATTTTCAGATACAAGTTTTGATTGTCTTGTGTTGCCTCTTAGTATTGATCCGGTGTAATGTGCTTAAGCCTCAGATGCCTGCCGAGAGCTATCGGTCAAATCTCGTTAAGCCCCAGACTTCAATAATTAATTTGTATGCAGATATCGAGGTGATAAAACTTGAAAAACTTATTAATGATCACATTGATAGCGTCTTGTATCAGGATACCAGCTTCACCGATAATGGTAATGATAATCTGAAGCTGAAGGCCTGGAAAGCGGGAGATGTGAAGTTGAAATTTGAACAGGATGAGCTGAGCTGGGAATTGCCTGCCCGGGTCGTTTTTAAAAAGGGGGTGAAGCTATTTGGATATAATGTTCCATATGTGGATGCATGGGAATACACCGGACAAATACGGCTCCGTTACAAAACCAAGTTGGGAGTTAACCGTGACTGGAATATTAAATCGGTTACCGTATCCGATGGATACATTTGGACAAAAAAACCTGCAGTCAAAATTGGCGGTGTGGATGTACCAGTTACGATCATTGCAAATTTGTTGTTGCCCGGCTATCTTCAGACATTTTCAAAGCAGATTGATGATCTGATTTCTACAGATTTCGATTTCAGGGGTTACGCAGAGAAGGGGTGGAGCATGTTGTTCAATCCGTTTAAAATTCCCGGAGTGTATAATGCATGGTTATCGATTACCCCCTATTCGGTTTCACTGGTGCCCATACAGGGATTAGCAGGGCATATCAGGTTGGGTGCGGCAATTACTTCAGACGTAATGTGCTTGCTGGATAATACACCCTCTTCGGGAAAGGTAGCTGCATTGCCCTATATTCAACCTTTGAAATTGGCGAGTGACACTTTCAGAATCAATCTTCTGACCGATATTCCGTATTCAACAATTAACAGGATGATCACCCAGCAGATTGGTGATTCAATATTCCAATTTGGCAGCCGTCGGATCAGGTTTGAAACGTTTCGCGTTTACGGAACAGATGAAAAAATGGCAGTAGAGACCAAAGTGTCGGGAAGCATTAATGGAACCCTTTATCTTACGGGTGTCCCTTATTTTAATTCTGAAGATACCACACTTCGCATAAAGTCTCTTAAGTTTGATTTGAAAACCCGGAATCTGGCGATGCGTTCTTCAAAATGGTTGTTCAATGGAAAGATAGAGCGGGCAATAACCCGATCTGTTGCCATCCCCTTTAAAAGCAATATTGCCGGGATTGAGCAACAAATAACTGCGCTGATCAGGCATTACCCGTTAGTCTATGGATTTGAATTGAATGGAAAATTAGCCCGTTTGTCGGTTTCAGATCTCTATCTTAGCCCTGAATCGGTAAAAGCTAATGTCGTCTTTTCAGGTAATCTGTCATTTGGATTAGGGGATTTAAATCCGCCTGGTATGGCACATTAGATTTGTTCCTGATAACTTCACCGAGTTGAAACCAGTGATGGATAACACTCTAGGTTATGCCTTCACAGGGATTTTAAGTTTTTGACCAACTGTGAGACCCTTGGCATTTTTAATGTTATTGAGTAATTTAATTTCAGTATCCGAGACACCTGCAAATTGTTTGGCAATGGTGTAAAGGCTATCACCTTGTCTTACAGTATAATAAGTGTATTCTTCGTTGATTGTACTGGGCCCGGTAATTGATTCGTTAGGTTTAAGGGTAACAACCTTTGTCTCCCTGGTATTAGCTTTGGCAGCGTCTGCCTTTGTTTTTTTCGCAGCGGTTTTTGAAGCCAAAGATTTATTGTCTTCTACGTAAATTGCCAGTTTCTGTCCTACTTTTACCCGGTTACGTCTCAAATGGTTCCACTCAGAGAGGAGAATCGTGCTCACTTTATACTTATTTGCCACTGTGCGGGCATTATCACCAGATTTTACAGTGTAGTAAATCTTTTTCATTCCCGAAGTATCATAGAAACGGGAATCGCGATCATTTTTTATCGGAACAATTTGATTATTAGGGAAATATTTTTCACGTTCGAAAGCGAAAATCTGGGCTTGACTATCTATAAACGGAGAGATTTTATCAATAGGCAATTTAAGGACGAAGTTTTTATCTTTTCTTGCCGGTATAATGTCGTGCTTATATTGAGGATTCAACTGCCTGATCTCCATAATTGGAATATTCAGTACCGCAGCGATTTGCTCGAAGTTCAGATAGGAGTTAAGAACAAGTGTATCAGTTAATATTTTAAATGAAGGCTGGACGGGATTAAGGTTATGTTCCTTCGCATAATTCATCACGTAGTTTGCTGCAATAAAGATGGGGATATAACCTCGGGTCTCGCGGGGAAGTTTCGAATAGATTTCCCAGTAAGTTTGTTTCCCGCCCGAGCGACGTACTGCTTTATTGATGTTTCCAGGTCCACAATTATAGGCTGCAATAACTACGTGCCAATCACCATAGATAGCATAAAGATCCTTAAGGTAACGGGCAGCGGCATCGGTCGATTTGATTGGGTCATTCCGTTCATCGATGTATGAATTGATCTCCAGACCATACATTTTAGCGGTGCCATGCATGAATTGCCAAAGTCCGGATGCACCGGCTCTTGAAACTATTTTAGGATTCAAAGCCGATTCAATGATCGGGAGATATTTTAATTCTGCCGGAAGGCCGTATTTGGCTAATGCTTCCTCGAAAAGGGGAAAATAGTAATTGGTCAGACCCATCATTATGGAAACCATTCCACGGCGCCGGTTGAAGTAAAAATTGATGAATTTTTTAACCGCATCATTATATGGAAGAGGGATATAGGAGTCTAAATTCTGGAGACGACTGATATAGATAGAATCGGGCAATACTCTTTGCAAGGTATCTGCAGCCATTGCTTTTTCAAGACTATCAACCGGAAATGCATTCTGTACATACCAGGTGTGAGTCATCGAATCTAATTTATCAGATAAGATATTGTCTAAGTTATCAATGGAACTGGAGTCTGCAGGAATAGTTTTTAACGAGTCGGTAACGGTTGCTTTTAATGTATCGTGGTTTAATACAGTGGAAGGAACAATTGAATTTAATAATTTATTGCTGTTAGTAAGGGCAGAGGCATAGGTTGTTGAAATCAACAACGTCAGAACCACCATTATTAAATTGATAAGCTTCATGTCTTTTTTGTTTAAAAATGAATTGCAAGATTAAGACCCATTCCCAAATTTTGGTTTCCCAAATTTACGGGCATTGGCTCAATCCGCATACTGATGTCATCACTGATGTCGAAGTCAAAAAGGTTGGCATCAACACTGGCATCGATAATACTTAAAACATGCAGTACAGCAATACTAATAATTGTCAAGTCCCTGTTTCGTCGGTAAAAATCTTTACCGCTTTTTAATTGAGTCGAAACATAGGTAAATGTTGACGGGTTGTCCAGTCTGATTGAGGGATTTTTAATTAAATTATCTAAAAATAGTCTCTCCTCAGTTTTCAGACTCGCTGCACTTGAATACTGGGCAATAATCCGGTAACCTTGAAAGTAATCTTTGTAATTATTGTTATTCCATCCAAGAACATAGATTAGCCCGGCATAACCGCCATAAACAATAGGAAGTTTCCAGTACTTCTTATTGTATATTTGACCTAAACCCGGGAAAAGCGCAGCATAAATCGAAGCTTTTTTAGGGGAGCGTTGCACCTTTTGAACAGGCGCAGTTACCCTTAAACTGTCATTCGAAATCGTAATCTGCTGGGCTTTTACCTCCAGATTTCCGGTAATTATAATAAAAAAAATCGAAAGTCCTGCTATAATGGTTTTTAACATGCCAATTTAAGCTGATTCTCAGGAATTTAATTTGTCAAATATTCCAATAATCCGTTCCAGATCTTTGGAATCGCCAAATGGAATTTCTATTTTCCCCTTTCCGAGTTCGTTGATTTTAAAAACGACACTGGTATCGAAATATTTGGTCAGATGGTTTTTCAGATCACGATACTCATCCGGGAATGGGGTCGTTTTTTTTGGCGCAGGAGTCCCTTCTCCGTCATCAGAACTAATTTTACGAACAATATCTTCAGTCTTCCGAACAGAGAAATCGTATTTAACCACCTGCCGGTAAATCATGATCTGAGTTTCAGGTTCTGCAATGTTGACCAATGCCCGGGCATGGCCCATTGTGATCTCCTGTTCGCGGATCGCTTTCTGTATTGCAGCCGGGAGTCGGAGCAACCGGAGATAATTAGAGATGGTTGATCGTTTTTTCCCGACTTTTTCGCTCAATGTCTCCTGGGTAAGATTACATTCATCAATCAGTCGCTGGTAACTTAAGGCAATTTCAATGGCATCAAGGTCTTCGCGTTGAATATTTTCCACGAGAGCCATCTCAAGCATTGTCTCATCACCCGCTTCCCGTACAAACGAGGGAATGGTGGCCAGCCCTGCTATCTTTGACGCCCTGAACCTACGCTCTCCTGCAATAATCTGGTACTTGCCATTTTCGAGTTTGCGAAGTGTTATTGGCTGAATAATACCAAGTTCCCTAATCGAATTAGCCAAATCAGTGAGCGCCTCTTCATCAAAGTGGATGCGTGGTTGAAATGGATTTGCCTCAATTTCTGAAATTGATATTTCGTTAGAAACAGGTGCACCTGCTCCTGCAAGCATGTCACTTCCTTCAATTAATGCTCCCAGTCCTCTGCCAAGCGCGCTACGTTTAATCATGTTTCGGTGATATTTTATTTAAATTATTGTTCTGCAATCTCTTTGTGGTCAATTTTAGTCATGTTGTTATTCTGCAATAACTCACGTGCAAAGGAGAGGTACGATTGTGCCCCTTTGGAACTCACATCATATTCAATAGCCGGAAGCCCATAGCTTGGTGCCTCTGAAAGCCGTATGTTCCTGGTAATTACTGTTTCGAACACCATCTCCTGGAAATGACGCTTTACCTCTTCATAAACCTGGTTTGATAAATTCAGCCTTGCATCGAACATTGTCAGGAGAAACCCCTCAATCTGAAGTTCAGGGTTGAGCCTGCTTTGTATAATCTTGATCGTATTCAACAATTTCCCCAATCCTTCCAGTGCAAAATACTCGCATTGAACAGGAATGATCACTGAATCGGCGGCAGTTAAAGCGTTGACTGTGATAAGCCCAAGGGAAGGAGAACAATCAATCAGAATAAAATCATAATCATCGGCTACCTGATCAATAACTTGCTTCAGTACCCTTTCCCGATTAGGGAGGTTCAGCATTTCAATTTCTGCACCTACAAGATCGATGTGAGATGGCAGGAGATCAAAATTTGGCGTTTTGGTATTGAGAATGATGGTTTTTGGATCGACACCATCAACCACACACTCATATATACTGGTTTTTACATTTCTCACATCAAATCCAACTCCGGATGTCGCATTGGCTTGAGGATCAGCATCGATTAATAAAACCCGATGTTCTAAAACAGCAAGACTTGCAGCAAGATTAATCGCTGTTGTTGTTTTACCAACACCCCCTTTTTGGTTTGCTATCGCTATTACCTTTCCCATTTTTTCGATTTTAAAAGACTGGCTCAAAATTAACATTTTAAGCTGAATTTGCTGACATTCCTTGAGAAATGGCTTATACAGGATGTTAATAAAGCGAAATTATCAACAATAAATAAAAAATATATTTTTTATTTATCAGTAATTCAGATAGATATATCTTTAATTGTAGAATACCTCCGTTGATAATTTTTCGTTGGAAACCATTAAATCGGATCTACATCTATTGAGATCAGTATTGTTTTATTCCCTTCGCGCATCCGCACCCGATCGATGATTTCCTGCATCTGCCTTTTGGCATTCACAACCGATACCTCCCGTTCAATTTTAATCCACATTTGTTTGATGTAAAGTGTTTTGATTCTGCTTATCAGGGGGTATTCGGGACCAAGAATTCTCCTTCCGAATCGTTCACGCAAATTGGCTGATAGTTCATCTGAAATACGGTCGAGGTCTTTCTTTTCGCGGTGTTTAAGGGTTATCCCAATCATCCGGTAAAATGGGGGGTATTTAAAATGTTTCCGTTCGGCGATCTGACCCCTGTACATCGCTTCATAATTATTATCCATCACATTCAGAATAATGGGATGGGTTGGTTCCGATGTTTGTATAATTACTTTTCCCCGTTTGTTTTTGCGACCCGAACGTCCGCCAACCTGGGCCATGAGCTGATAGCTTCGTTCGTAGGCCCTGAAATCGGGTTGGTTCAGCAGATTATCTGCATTAAGAATCCCCACGATACTTACATTTTCAAAATCGAGCCCTTTGGTAACCATTTGTGTCCCGATCAAAATATCGATCTCCCCTTGTTCAAACCGGCCAATAATCTTTTCGAAACCCTGCTTTGAACGGGTCGTATCAAGATCCATCCGGTCGATTCTGGCCTCAGGAAATATAAACTGAAGATCCTCTTCAACCTTTTCAGTCCCGAATCCCTTATTGTTTAAATCTTTACTTCCGCAACTCCTGCAGGTCCCGGGATGATTGGTAGAGTAGCCACAATAATGACAAACCAGGGAATTGTTATGTTTGTGGTAGGTCAGACTTACATCGCACTGCGTGCATTTGGGAATCCATGCACACATTTTACACTCAATAAATGGCGAAAATCCCCTCCGGTTTTGGAAAAGTATGACCTGTTCTTTTCGTTCAAGAGCCCCTTGTATTTCGGTATAAAGCAGGGGAGTGAGGTGTGAATTCATCTGGCGCCGCTTATAGGCGTCCTTAAAATCGGCAGTGAGAATCTCCGGCATCTCAATTTGTTGATGACGCTCACTTAAAGTCACCAATCCGAATTTTCCGGAGGTCGCGTTGTAATAGGTTTCGACGGCAGGTGTTGCAGTTCCCAGTAAAACCGGAGCTTCCTGCAGATGTCCCAGGATTACCGCTGCATCCCTTGCATGATACCTGGGTGCAGGATCGTATTGTTTGAAACTGTTTTCATGCTCCTCATCCACAATAATCAGCCCAAGATCTTTAAATGGGAGAAACAGTGCCGATCGGGTGCCAACAATTAATTGATAATCTGACTCAGGGTCTCCCGAGCTATCGGGCTTTCCAAAGTTCAGAACCTTATTCCAGATCTCAACCCGCTCGGAATCACTGAATTTTGAGTGATAAATTCCTGCCTTATCGCCAAATACACGGGTTAAACGACCTATAATTTGAGTGGTTAACCCGATTTCCGGGAGCAGATAGAGCACCTGTTTCCCGTTAGTCAAACATTCCTGAATTAATTTGATGTAAATCTCCGTCTTACCGCTTGATGTCACTCCATGTAGCAGCGTTACCGCTTTTTCGGAAAAGGATTGTTTGATTTGGATCAGAGCCGCTTCCTGTGCCGGACTTAAAACGGAAATCTCTTTGATCTCCCCGGAATAGGAGCCTAGCCGGTCGATTTTTTTTTCGACGACCAACAGAATATTTTTTTTAACCAATCCATTAAACACAGAGAGGGTTAGTCCGGTGGAAAGAAGTAACTCTTTTTTGGTTATTCCTGTCCCTGTTGCAGAATTAAGTTTCTCCCGAAGTTCCAGATACCCCATAACCAGTTTCTGTTGAAGGGGTATTTTCCTTAACGAATCAAGAGCCAGATTGATTGATCGGTCATTATTAAGTCGTTCCGGTAATTCAACGTAGGTGGCGGTCTTATGCCGAAAACTCTCTTTCATCTCCTCCTCAACAGAAATCGCTCCCTTTATAAGCAGCTCTTTTACTACGGCAATAGAGTTTTTTTTAAGCACTGAATTGTTGAGTTCTGCAATTGAAAGACTATGTTTTTCGCGGATTACATCAAATAAAAGTTGCTCCCTGGGCGTGAGCATGCTATCCCGCTGCTCGATATAGTCATTGTTGAAATTAATCCGTGTTTCGCTCTCCAGCTTCAGCCCTGAAGGGAGGGCAGCTTTCAATACCTCTCCAAGGGTACAATGATAATATCCGGCGATCCATTCCCAAAGTGCAAAACTCGTTACCGGAAGTATTGGATTGGCATCAATAACATATTCAATTGGTTTCGTATTATATCCAACAGGTTTACGCTCATGGATTTCATGAACAAGCGCCGAATAGAATTTCTTTATTCCGAACTGAACAATGACCCTTGCTCCCGGAACTATCTGATTGATCAGTTCTTCAGGAACATTATAGGTGAAATACCCCGCAAGAGGAAGTGGCAGGATAACATCGGCAAATTGTTCAGGAATAGGATTCATGGATCAAATAAATATACCGGCAAATCTACTCACTTTCGAAGCAGGATTTGCCGCTATATTTCATGAATCAGCCTTGTCACACAATTTTTTTTTTCAACCGTGACAAAGAATCTATTTTAATTTTCAAAGCGTATTTGTTCTGCTTTAAATTGTCGCAAAACAACTAAGATTTTCTGGATTCTCAAATTTTAAATACGTTTCTGAAATTATAAAGATTGAAATCGAATGTATAGAAATTGTTATTAGCCTGAGGATGAGAAACGCCTGGTTTTCGAATCTGACTTCATCGGTGTTTAGTATCGTGTTGATATTAAAATACTTAAGAGCGTTATTAAGGATTCAGGTTTGTGGTTCAAATCGTTTTTGAATTCAGTGTAGCAGTGTCAAAGCTTCTGCCCGATGATTGTTGAAATGAATTGTAGCCTCAATTCCATAATGATCCGAAAGGTCAGAAACAAGATCTTTAACATGGTTTTTGAATACTGAAACCTTTCGGTCTATAGCACAGATTGACTTATTGTTGCGAACCAGTACATAATCGATTAATTGTTTTTTGCCATTTTTTTTGAAAGCCAGGTTGTTGTCAACCTCGTCAAAAGAGCTCTGTAAATCACCATGTAAACTTCCGTTTTGGACATCAAGGGTTCTGAGCATAAATCCATAGTTTTCCTTATCCTCAAATTCAATATTAAAATCTCCGCACACGATTTGAGGAACCTCCTCTTTTGCATATTTTCTTAGAAGTTTATCCGAAATCTCATGACATTGTCCATGCCGGACAGCATCCGGACTGTCATTTTGAAGATGGGTTCCCAGCAATTGAAAGGGCTGACCCTGCCATTCACCCTCGAATAAAACGGCCCCTTTACGTGCAATCGCATCAATACCAATCCGATTCTTAAATTCTATCTGCTCTAATTGACGGAGTGGAATCTTACTTAAAATCCAAAGGCCGCTGTTTGTTCTGAATGAGAAGTTTGAATCATTGGCAGGACCGTATATAAAGGGGTAATCCTCCTTTAACTGGCCTCTGAGGATTCGTCTGGCACGGTAATCAAATGCCTCTTCAAATACAATAATGTCATAATTATACTGTGATATTTCTCTGGAGATTGCTTCAGCCCTTTTGCAATTTTTGTGAAGCCTCGAGCAGAGGGGAAGCATATAAATATTCCAGGTAAGGATTTTAAGTTCTGTCCGTTTGACGGTGAGTCCGGAATCTTCCGGACTTACTGCAAAGACTTCAACCTTGCTGAATACTACAATTAAAAGAGAAATAAAAAGTATCCGGATGGAAATTCGATTAAAGTCCATTTGGTATGATTTTTCGAATTATTCGTAGTGTCAGTAGTCCCTTTTCCTGCGATTATTGGTCACTTAATTTAACAAATCTTCCAGTCCAGTCATCAGGAAGACGTTTTCAACGTCCTCATTGGAGTTCTCAATTTTAAGGGTAAATCCCTGTCTTTTTATGTCTTTAAAAGCCATGAGGACCATTCGGATTCCCAGCGATGAGATGAAACTTACTTCTGAAAAATCAAATACAACTGGCCCCTCAATCCCATTCAGTAGCGCAAATAATTTCACGTCAATGGTCGAAACGTAATTGCTGTCTAGTTTTCCAGCAAAGGCTATTTTAACTAATGATTCATCTGATTGTACAACTTTCATAGTTACTTTAGTTTAAATTTAGTTAATCTTATTTTATGTAATAGTCTGATATTCAAATTTATTGTAATTTCAATCTATGAATTGATGAATTTGTATTTCTTTATATGTTTGCTGGGTAAAAATCAAATGATATTGTTTCATTTTGGGTACATAAATGTTACATTCTGATGAAAATTACTAAAGTTTAATTTTAAGTTCTTTTGATACTTCACAAATTACAGAAATATCATTTGGAATTTAACAGAGGAAAACCCTGTCAGGTTTCTAACTCTGACAGGGTTTTCTATTTTTCAATTAGCAGTACTTAATTTTTTAATCATTTGAAAATCCACATTTCACTGTTGATATCATCGGTAGTTGCTCCAAACTGGCTTGTCAAAGCAGCATTGTAGTTGGCAGCGTTTGTTGTTCTTTCAGAACTTGGATACTGAAACCTTTTAGCAATACGTCCACTGTTTCCGGTACCCACCCCTGTTAAGAATGTTGGTACTCCTGTTCTGCGCGCGTTATGGTATGCTTCCCATCCTGAGTTATTGAAGAATGCCAGGTACTTTTGAGTCAGGATCTGGGTTAAAGCTACAGCATTGTCGCTGTTGTATTTAACCGCTGATTGTGCATAATAAGCATTCCAATTTGCATCTACGTTTGCTCCGTGGAATGTCCAGGATGCCTGAATTCCCTTTGTATAGTAAGCTTCTGCATTGCCACTTACCCATCCTCTGTTAATAGCTTCTGCAATGTTAAAGCATAATTCAGAATAGCCAATCTGAATACAAGGCTCACCAAGGTAGCTTCCATAGTAATGATTTCTGCTGATTGGAGAGTATTCCCCGTTTAGCATTTTTACCGACATGTCATCAAGACTCTCACCTGAGCTTGCGCCAACATAAGCTTCAAAATCGGTTGCGTGCAAGCCGCTCTTGATTTTTGCCTCTGCAGGATCAGCAACGATGAATGTTCTTGGATCTTTCAACGCAACCAAAGTATTCAGATAAGTAGCCGACATATTATTACGTGTTGCAGTCTTACCGTATTCATCGGGATTAAGCGGATATTTATCGGTGGAGGCGTTAAATGTAAATTTCAGGTTGTCATCCAAAGAGGTCATCACCGGATATTTTGAAGGATTTGAGACAACTGCACTGAAAGTTGATGCAATATTCAAATCGCTGTCGGATGATTTTTTGCTTAAAGTTATCAGCAACCTTAATTTGTAGCTGTTTACAACTTTTTGCCATTTTACTAAATCATTTCCAAGCATAAAATCCCCGACCAACGAATTGTCACCGCTGTTGATCAGCAGCTGCAAATCACTGTTTGCCTCTTCCAACCATGCCAGAGATTGTTTGAAAATCTCTTTTTGTGTGTCGTATTTTGGCTGAGTATTCTCAAGTCCCTTTAATGCATCTGTCAAAGGTACGTCGCCTAATTTAAGTGACATATCCACATAGAAATAAGCATTGAAGAATTTACCCAGGGCAGCATAGGGGTTGTTAACCGGCAGTCCGACGCGCGTTGCCTCAGAAGTCATCTGCTTTACATTCTGAAGTTGCGCATAATTAAAGGTGGTATTGGTCCAGTCATATGTCTGATCATTGTAATAGGCATAATTGCTGCACCAGAACTGATTCCATCTGGAGACGTCGCTCCAAGGAGAGTAATAACTGCTATACAGAACGTTGGTGAAAATTAGAGAGGGCGGTACCTGACCCGGACGGTTCGGATCTTTTTCCAATGCTGAGAATTTCTGGCAGGAGGTCACCGAAATCAGGAGCACGATTAAAAGTAAATAAATATTTTTCATGTTTCTATGAATCAAATAATTAAAATAACGTTTATTAGAAAGTAAAATTCAGGTTAAATCCAATACGCCGTTGAGTCGGCGTTTGCAGGCCTGAACCAAAGTCGGATCCGGCATATTGTTCGATATCAATATCTGATTTTGCTGCAAAATAGAGCAGGTTACGTCCTACAAACGAGATATTGGCCTGATTGATAAACGTTCCTTGCAGATAACGTTTTGGCAAAGAATAGGTAAGTACTACTTCGCGCAGTTTGACAAAGGTTCTGCTGATAATTGTCGCCTCGTCGGTTCCCGACCAGCGACTCAGGTAATCCTGCAGATAGGTTGCCGTTGTATTAGGGGTAAATTGAAGCTGATCGTAATTTGTGACTTTACCGTCAGAGTCATAGGAGATAGCCTGGCCATTACTTACCTGAACGCCATCGCCAATATACGATTTAATCCCTTTTGTGTCATTGAGTCTTGCAATCCCCATGGCACCTTGTACTGTCGCAATATTACGTCCGCCCTGGAAAGTTTTTTTCTCTACATAATCCTGAATTTTACCTCCAAAACGACCATCAAATTGGAACTTAAGGCTTATATTTTTATAAGTCAGTGTGTTGTTAATTGCAGCTGTGAAGTCGTAATTTGCGTTCCCCATGTATTGGGCGACTGAATTTCTTATCGGTCTGCCGCTTCCATCATTTATGATCTTTCCGTCCTGGGTTCTTACAAAAGCTGAAGAATAAAGCTTATCCAAACGATCACCAACCTTCAGATAACGATTCAGATTTTCTACTCCCGGGTAGATCTCTTTCAAATATTGTTGATAAGTCGAATAGTTTGCTGAAATATCCCAGCTGAAACCGTCTTTATTCCGAACCGGTGTTCCGGAAATTGTAAACTCATAGCCTTTACGTTGAACCTTGATTCCGTTTACCAATGCACTGTTAAACCCGGTTGCTCCGGAGATAGGAAGGTTGAAAATCTGAGGGCCGTCGATACTTGAGAAATAGGTAAAGTCAAATCTCAATTTATTATCAAACATCCCAACATCTGTACCTGCTTCCCATGCAGAGCTTGAGCTTGGTTTTAATTTTGGATTCGAAATAGTTCCTGTATAGGCAGCAGCAGCCTGTCCCTGAATCAGGTTTATACTATAGGATGATGAATTCTGGTAAGTTGGACCGTCATATGGAGAATAATAAGTTGATCCATACCCCAGGACACCTAACCCAAGAGTTACATCGGTTGTTCCAATTTGTCTTGAGGTAAGTGCACTACCTACGTTTGCATACGATCCTCTGATTTTCCATGCTTTTACCGTTGGGATTTTTACAAGTTTCGACATTTCGATACTTGCTGAGGCCGAAGGATAGAAATACGAATTATTGGCGGAGGGTAATGTTGAATTTTTATCGTTACGGCCTGTTAACGATAATGTTGCAAAATCGTTATACGTAATATCTGCAGTGGCATAAGCACTTAATACCTGCATTGGAGCGTCAAAATTGTATGATTTTACCGGGTTCTTTGAGTTGCTCAGGTTATACCAGCCCGGAACGTTCAGGTAATCGGTTGTTGCAAAACTGCTTCTGAATTCATAAGTACGGATATTTCCCCCGGCAGTTGCATGCACACTTAATTTTGGAAGTACATACTTGTCGTAGGAGATAAGAAGATCGGTATTGTTCTCAAACAGATTACGTTTGTCTTCGCGATAATCTCCGAGTGCCTGTTCACGGCCATAAGGGTGAGCAGAGAAAGGCATCTTTTCAGACCTGAAAAGATCATAGGTTGTAACAGCTGTACGCGCCTGTACATTAAGGTAATTATTGAATTTGTAACTCAACGAAGCATAACCTTTCATGTCATTCTTGTAATGACCTCTGAGCCATTCGTACGACATAAAGTAAGGGTTGTGATAACGGGTATACTCCTCATAATTCGATTGAACCCCTTCTTTCCCAGGCTGCCAGTATTTGCGCATATCATCAATATTCCAGTCAGCTCCACCCCAGACGGTGATGTTGTAGATTATACTGTTTGGCCCATAAGATACATCCGGAGTATTCGGGGTGTATTGTCTACCATAAGCAAGATTGGCATCTATTCTAAGTTTCGGAGTAATATTGTAACCTCCTGACAGGTTAAAATTGGTCATGTTCAATTCGGTATTCGGCACCATCCCTTTTTGATAGCTGTGTGAGGCAGACATTCTAATATCACCTTTGCCGTTGGTTGCACCAAATGAGAAGCTATTGGTTGATAACGATCCGGTTTGTAAAAACCTTTTTAGATTGTTTTTACCACGTGCGGTCCATGGGGTAGCAGTTCTAACACCATTAACTACAGGACTGTCATATTGTGGAATAAGCTGACCGTTTAAAGCAGGTCCCCAGATATCGTAGTCGGCATCATTTAATCCGCCGTTACCACCTTTGCCATCTCCAAAAGCATAGACTCCATGATCACCGGGACCATATAAATCCTGTGTATGAGGCAGAGCAATAAAACCGCCATCAAACATCGTACTTGAATTAAATTCAGCATTGAAGCCGCGTTTGTCTTTAGAACCACGTTTACTGGTGATCTGGATAGCCCCAAACTGGCCCCTTGATCCGTAAAGAGCCGCCGCCGCAGGACCTTTGAGTACGGTGTAAGTTTCAATATCGTCAGGATTTATATCCCAGGTGTCAGTCTGAACCGGTACACCATCAACAACATATAGCGGGGTATAACCACGAAGTAAGACAGTTGGTGCTCCAAGCATTTCAGTTGATGAACCTACCGTTAAACCGGCGATTTTTCCTGTAAGAGCATTAATTGGATTTGGTTCTCTTGCCTTAACCAGTTCGCTCCCCTTGATGTCTTCAACAGCAAAGCCGATTGTGCTTTTTTGTTTCTCGATTCCCAAAGCCGTTACGACAACCTCAGAAAGCTGTTCTTTTAATTCTGATAAGGTAATTGTAACCGTTTTTTGGTTACCTACTACAATTTCAGAAGGAACAAAACCAATGAACGAGCCAACAAGAATCTCAGCGGCATTAGCCTTGATCGTAAAATGGCCTTTCTCATCCGAAAGGGTACCATTCGTAGTCCCTTTCACCAACACAGTAGCGCCGGAAAGTGGCTCTCCTGTGCTGCTTTTTACCAGACCCTCAATATTTACCTTTTGGGCAAACGTAAGGTTCCCCAGAAAAAGGAGGGTTATTACTAAAAAAATAAATTTCTGCATTTTAAGGATTTTAGAATTAATAATGATTTTAGAAGTAAAAAATTATGTGATTTTTTAGACATAATTCGGGCATAATGCAGAGTTTTACCCTGCAATAAATTTTCTATGTAGTTGAATTTAAGGAGATTTAAGCCGCTAAGAAATTAATCGAACCCTTTTGGTAAAAAGGACTAATAATGATGCAGGATCATCAGTTTTACTGATCATTTTTTCAAAATTATTCGAGTTTGCTGCAAAAGCATTCAAGGCAACATCTAATACACTGTTGAATTCCTTTGTCGCTTCATCATTCGAGAATACCCCTTTTCGAACTGACTTCTTAAGATAGTGTTCTATCCTTTGAACGGCTTCATAAATAACAGCCTTTCTGATTACTGTTTTGGTTTGCGGATTCCCCGGAATCACAGGAACCTGAAAGGTATATTTCGATTCCAGAAGGTACAATTTACGGGCAACCAGAGGGCCAAATACATGGTCTTGAAGCAGATCCTGAGAAATTGAAATTAAATCATTATCTGTTACATAGGTCTGGAATTCAAAAATGGTTATCCCTGAACCTATAGATCCAGATCCATTGAGTGAAGAAGAATTTGTAACAGCTAATCCATCCTGAGCTGAAAGCTGTTCACCTAAAAGAGTGATTAAAATTAAAAATAGGAATATCTTTATTAACATTTTGATTATTAACGGATTAATGAAATTATTGGAATCTTTTATTGTATTGATTCTGATTTTAATATTTTTTCTAATTTTCGGTGTAAAGATCTCTCTCTGATGTTACATTGAAATTACAAAAATGTTAATTATCGTATATTTTTGTTACATTTTGATTGCAGGATTCTTGTGTTTTATCCGTTCTTATTACTTAGGCTGAAGATTTATTACTGATACCAACCAGTGAGCAAACATAAAAAACAGGGCCCGGTTTAAATGAATAAACCGGGCCCTGTTTTTTATAAAACTAATTCTAAGCAGCTAAAAAGTTACCCCCATTTCATTTAAAACCTCCTTAATGGCAAGTAATAGATTCTCGATATCCTCCAAATAGAGCTGACCGATGTTTCCAATCCGGAAACAGTTAGTATCCGATAACTTACCCTGGTAAATGACCTGACCGCGTTCATGCAGCTTTTCATAGAATTGGGTAAAATCGAAATTGTGATGATCCGGGAAAAGGAAAGAGGTAATGATATATCCCTGGTCTCTTTTGTCAAGGTAGGTTCTTAACCCAAGCGCCTCGGTTCCTTCGATCAGCCGGTGATAGTTTTGCTGATACCTTTCTGACCGAACGGGAATTCCACCCTCCTCTTTCAGTGATTCGAGGGCCTTATGAAATGCCAGAATAGTCTGAATAGGTGGTGTATAACGGAATGAGTTGCTGTTTTTCATATAGGCCCATTGGCCATAAAGATCAAGTGATACAGTTCTGGCACTCCCTTTGCACCCTTCCAGCGAACTGACTCTGAAAATAACAAATGAAAATCCGGGAACCCCTTCGATGCATTTATTTGATGAAGAGATTAGAAAGTCAATATCAAACCCTTTAAAATCGATCGGAACGGCCCCAAAGCTGCTCATCGCGTCGACGATGTAGATTTTATTGTATTTGCGGGTTAGGTGGCCAATACTTTCGATATCATTAAATATTCCGGTTGTGGTTTCACAATGGATAATCGCCACATGGGTGATAGAGATGTCTGTTTTCAGAACCTCTTCAACATCCTGAGCCGGAGGGACGATATTTTCCTTGAAGCTAAGGGTGGTCGTTTTTATCCCATATACTTTTGTCATCTCTCCAATCCTGTCACCGTAGGCACCATTGGTGATCAGTAATAAATGACCATCAGCAGGGATCGCCGTTGAGATTACTGATTCAACTCCGAAAGTTCCGGAACCCTGCATCAGCACTGTATCGTAACCCTCGTCCTTAGTTACCCCTGCCAGTAGAAGCAGCTCTTCCCTGATCTCTTTAACAACGCTGATAAACTCTTTATCGCGCGAACCCATATCATGAAGCATAGCTTCCTTAACTGAAAGTTTTGTATTTAACGGGCCGGGAGTGAATAATTTATTGTCCATTTTTAAAAATTAAATTAGTATCTTAATTAAAGCTTACCTGCTTTGTGTGTTATTCTCCGGTCTATCTCTTCAAGGATTGGCCAGCAATCCCAGACACCTTCAGCCACAAAGTCAGCACCCGCGTCAAGCAATTTATTTCCTGCGAAGGCAATCCGATCGCTTAACCATGCCGGATCAGCATTTCCTGCCTCTGCCAGGGAGAGACCCACTTCATTACCCGATTTTGTTAATCCGATAGTCCATAACCCGGCGTTTATCCCCTCCTCAACATCGGCTACGGTATCGCCGATTTTCACCATCGATGACAAGGGATAAACGTCCATCTTTTCGCAATTTTTGTAAATCATCCAGGGAGCAGGACGACCAAAGGGAACCTCAGATGAATTGACCACCGAGTCGGGGATCAATCCGGCTGCAGTAGCCAAAGGCAGAATATTATCCATCATTTCTATAACATATCCGGTGGTAGTCCCAACTTTAATCCCTTGACGTTTGAGCTCATTGATCAATTCGATTGCTCCGGGGATTGGTTCGCTAAAATTTTTAACAATCGTGGCAAGACCGGGATTGAGTTCGGCATAAATAGCATCTACATCAGATTCTATAGGTGATTTTCCGAATTTTTCATTCCATTGTTTTTCAACTGATTCAAGATGAATTAGTGTACGGACATGGTCTTTTTTCGCAAGCCCCATGGGGCCGCGCGCCTCATCAACCGTTACTTTGATCCCCCTTCGTTCGAAGACCTCAATAAACACCTGTGTGGGAGCGATACAACCGTAATCAATTATTGTTCCTGCCCAGTCAAAAATAACGGCTTTAATATTTTCCAGTTTGTTCATGATGCTAATTTTAAAATTCTTAATGTTTAATATTCAAATACCAGAGGCAATTCGGATTTTTTTAGTGCAGCTTTTCAAATGCGGAGGATAATATGGACAAAGCCGACTCTAATTCATTCCTGCTAATTGTTAGAGCAGGGGAGAGCTGCAAAACATTTCCCTGCGAAACCTTAAAGCTCAATCCTTCGCGCATACAATGATACATGATTTTCTCCGCTTCGTTATTGGCTTTCTCCTTCGTAGTGTGATCTTTGACCAGTTCAATGCCCCACAGAAGTCCGATTCCACGAACATCACCGATTAATTGGAATTTTTCTTTGAACTGGTTTAACCGGCTTCGCATCCATTCTCCATCGGAGGCCACTTTTTGCAATATATTTTTCTCTTCAATATAGGTTATTGTGGCCGATGCGGCCACACTGCCAAGCGGATTCTTTTCATGCGTGTAATGTCCTAGCGATACATCTGAAGCCACATTAAACCTGTCGCGGGCGATCATAGCCGCAAAAGGGATTATCCCGCCTCCCAATCCTTTACCAAGACAGAGGATATCGGGCTCGATTCCGAAATTCTCAAAGGCGAACATTTTCCCGGTACGCCCCAGGGCAATAGGGATCTCGTCCAGAATAAGGAGTACCCCATGCTTATCGCAGATTTCGCGAACTCTTTTCCAATAAGCTGTTGTTGGTATCTGGACATCGGTATTGCGGATTGTTTCAGCAAGAAAGGCACCAATATCTCCCTCTTTTTCAATGATATATTCAAGATAATCCGCATATTTCAGTTGATCGGCATCGGTAGATCCAAAAATACCACGATAGTGTGTAGGTGGAGGAATCCCAATTACCCCGGGCATCATCGGACCCAGATGTTTTTTAAAAACGGCCTCCCCTCCGGCTGAAATTGCATCCATTGAAGCGCCGTGAAAGGAGTCCCAAAGTGAAACAATCTTGTGTTTACCTGTGACAACCCTTGCCAGTTTCAATGCAATACCGATAACAGAGGTGCCACCCGGCGCAAAAAGCGACCGGTTCAGATCACCCGGAAGCAGGGTGGCCAGTTTTTTGGCTAATTCAACAGCCGGCTCATTGGTGTACCGGCGAGGCGAGAACGATAACCGGTCCATTTGAGCTTTGATCTTACCGAGCACAAAGTCATTTCCGTAACCCAGCTGATGGACATTATTACCGTGGAAATCGAGTAGGTGTTTTCCCGAGAGGGTATTCATTCCACTCCCTTTGCAACTTTCCAATACATCGAGACAGGGAGTCGACATCGATTGATGCAGAAAGTAGCGGGCATCATCCCTGAGAATCTCAACCGTAGCAGGATCTGTAATCTGAAGCTCCCATTTTCTTCGCTCTTCCGAGATATTGATATCCCCTTCGGTAAACAAACTACTTTTATCCATCGTATTCAATTTTGATTTCCGGATTGTTTTCTAAAAATTCTGGAACGATCAAACCGGTTCGGATACTGATTACTTATCAACTATATTTTAAAATTTAACCCTAAACACCAGCCGGAACAGGTTCAATAGATATGTCCTTTTTCTCCAGATTTTTAAAGTATAAAAATGCAAGAAATGAAAGGAAAACCATAATGACCCCTGTTGAGAGTGCGCAAATCTTTAAAAATTCAACCCAGCTGATTTTGGTATGACTGAAATTTTTAAATAGTAGGACAGCAGTGCTTCCGAGATAACCAATGGCATCCGAAACATAGATCAGAAATCCAATGTTGCTTTTAACCCTGTAGTGGGCGATCCATCGTTCGAAAAATACCGTATTAAAGATCAGGTAAGAGAGATACATTGCAAAACCTGCAACCACCATCCAAATAACTGGATCTAAAACGCCGGATATAAAGAGTAAAGTGGAGGCCATAAGTAATAATCCGCTAAAAAAAATGATCGCAAAAGTCGAGTAAAAGGCGAGCCGGTTGTTGCGTATCATGATCATCAGCGAAATGATCACAAGCACAAACATGGCTATCGGCACTTCAGTCATTACCAGCATTTTTGGGGTATTTGAGAAGCCTAATCCTTTCCAGAACTCTACCGCAAAGTTATCACGCAAATCGCGGAATATGGTCAGTGCAATATAAATAAGTATGGAAAGGATAAATCCTGGTGCAAACCTTAAGAAGAAGGCGATTCGTTGATGGCTGTTCATGGGGATTCGTTCAGTGCGCAAAGCGATATCTGTTTCATCCGGCGGAGGAAGCTGGCTCAGCATATAGATGCCGAGCAAAAGCAAAGGGACAAAAGCAAGGCCGACAAGAAAAGGCATCCACATCTCGCTTACGTGAAAATTGTCAATCATAAACCGGCCCACACCCTTGACAATTCCGGATGATAGGATAAAACTTGAGGCCATTACTGCGCCGAGTAATTCGGTGTAACGACGCCCTTCAATATAACTGAACACGACTCCCCAGATCATTCCCAGTGGCAACCCGTTCAGAAACATAAACGGGAAATTGTAGGGAAAGGGAATAATTGCGAAGAGCAAAAGCATGATCCATGCGGTTCCCATCAAAACAAGCAGTGTTTTCGTCCGGCTGTTGTGATTTAGTTCCGAGATTATCTTTATCCCTAAGTATTTTGATAAGGTATATCCAATAAGTTGGGAAATGATCAGGAGAATCTTGTAATCAATACCCCAGATTGCAAGACCATCGAAGGTGCCCGCAGAGAAAGGTTTTCTGAAAGCATACATGCTCAGATAGGTAATAAAGGCTGCCAGAGCCGCGAAAATAACGAAACGGATTTCCTGTGCCTTTATTTTGGGGAGGGAGGCGGTCGTTTGTGAGGTCATACGATTTGCAATTTTATTGGTGAACCACTAAATTCTTTGGTGATCAGCGCCGGAAGGTCGGCAACACTGTTAATAATATGAGTATGGGGATAAATTTGTAATGTTTCCAGGCCGTTTGCGCCGCTTAGTACGCCGATATTACCTTTGCATCCAGCATTGTAACCAGAAAGCAGATCGGCAGGGGTATCGCCAATTTTAATAACTTCATGAACACTTTGAATGCCGGTAAGAGCCATTGCCTTGAAAATCATATATGGCGCGGGCCTCCCAATTCCATCGGTGTCTTCAACATCCAGCATAAAATCTACAAGTCCGCGCTCCTTCCATTGAAGTCCCTCCATTATGGCTGTATTTACATCCTTATGAAATCCGGTATCTGTCACTACTTTAATCCCATTCTTATGACACCATTTAAAGGTCTCTTCGGCTCCCGGAATTGCTTTAACACCTTTCCTGTAATAGTCAATCATTAAGACCGAATAGTACTTAAAGATCTCAACTGCTTTATCGTGATACTGCGGGAAACGATAGTGTTCAAGGTTTTCAATGTGAACCTGCTCTCCAAAATCCCTGGCTAACATAAATTCGTATAAATGAATTTTGTTGGTTCCTATCGTTTTTTCAAAATCCCCGATCGTTGCCTGAAGTCCAAAATGTATGGCCCCTTCAAACAAGCACTTTGCAACGGCATTATCGTCGCTAACTGTAGTCCCGGAGAGATCAAAAATTGCCAACCTTATTTTTTCCATAAAAAGAGGTTCAGATGATTGTCGATTTTAGTGTTAAAAACGCAAACTTGCTTTTATGTTGTTAAACTTCGGTTGCGAATATATTACATTCTTGTTAAAAAGTGAGAAGTGATTGAGCAATCCTTAAAATATTTCAGATATACTATGAATTTAATAATTCAGATTTAATCGTTTTGTATCCTTTTTGGAATAGTACTGTAATTGTGATATTCTATTTTCGAATCAAAATTGGAAGAGATATGGAAATCAGAATAAGCAAGCCACATGATATTGATGAACGATATATGAGTCAGATTGTTGATCTGATAGTCAGGGGTGGACAAGTAAAAGGTGATCGTCAGACTATCCGGATTTTAATTGCGTTTTCAGATTTGGTAGGGTTTATGACGCTTGATGATATCGTAATTTGTACAGCGACCTTGAAAAATCCCTATGTTGAATATAAGGAGAAGGTTTTTAATCTTGCCGAAGTAAAACTCTCCAATAATTACCACAAGGAACTTGGTTATATTGTGACACATCCTGAATTTGAAAATCAAGGGCATTGCCAGCAGCTGTTGACTACAATTTTTTATCAAATGAGGTCCCTCCCAATTTATGCTACGACACGAAAACCTCCGATGATCCATATCCTGAATAAGTTAGGTTTTCGAAAGAATGGTTCTGTATATAACCAGGATCTTTCCTTGTTGACTTATGACCCGCCTGCAATTGAAGTTTGGGAAAACACATTGTCAACTGCGGTTCTAAATGGAAATCCAATTTTCCAAATTCCTTTGGATCGGGGTCTTTTAAATGAATTAATGACAAATTAAGTCAGAATAGTTATATAATAAATAAGAGATAAATAATACGAATGAATATTTTAAACCTGTTTAAATTCAGAAAATTAGCTATCGGCGATAAGTGTAAGGGGGGCAGAATTGCATTTATTGACCAAACTGGTTTGCATGGCCTAATTGCGGCTAAGGCAGATCAGAGTGCAGGAATTGTATGGATTAAATATGTAAATCAATTTCTAGGCGCAAGCAATGAGGCAATTGGTGCAGGACATACAAATACAAATAAAGTTTATAACAGCTCAGGAAGTCGCTCAGTTACTTATGCTGCCGGCATAGCCCGTTCTTACAGGGGAGGAGGTTATTCCGACTGGTATTTGCCGAGCAAGGATGAATTAAACCTGCTCTACCTTAACAGAACACTAATTGGGGGTTTTCAAAGTTCCTTTTACTGGAGCTCAAGTGAGTGCGATGAAAATTCCGCATGGCTGCAGTTTTTCAGCAATGGAGTACAATTTAAATATGAAAAGAATGGCACCTACCATGTCAGGGCTGTACGTGTTTTTTAGAGATTAAAGAGCTTAAAATTATGCTATTAATAAACCATGAGAGATGAAACACTATTTACTGGCACTTAATAAGTACGATGTGTTCTGTGGAAGAGCAAGCAGGAAGGAATTTAACCGGTTTATTTTTTACAATACCGTTTTTGTCCTTACAGCGATTGCCATTGACAATATTTTGGGAACCACCGCAATTGGTCTTCCCTATGGGATTTTCAATTTGATCTATGTCACGGCAATTACTTTACCCAGTTTTGCGGTTGCAATCAGAAGGCTTCATGATGTTGGAAAAAGCGGGTGGTTTTCAGTTAGCCTGCTATTATCGGTCGTTGGAATTGTTTGGTTATTGATTCTCTTATTTTCCAAAGGAACCCAAGGTGAAAATAAATATGGCTTAAATCCCAGTGAATTGGCTATAATTTAAGAGGAAAGAGGAATCGGATTCAATTTCCAGCTATTATTTTGATTAAGAATAAATATTTTCAATCTTACGGATATTTTGGCAATTACTGAACTAAATTTATAACTTTTAAATAAAATCAGTATTATGGCAAATCTTAAGAATTTTGATTCAAAAGTGGATGAAAATGCACAGTTAATTGATGTACTATCCAGAAATTCGGATATTCTAAACAAAGTATCCCGATTTAAGGATCATTTCGAACGGCTCAACGATCTTCAGAAAAAATTAATGGATCTGAATGTCTTGGTTAATAAGGATATATCATCCAGCGAGATTGTAAAGAATGACCTAAGAAATGATTTGCTGGATAAAACACTTGTGGTTATCCGTGTTATGCAGGTTTTTGCTAACGACAGGAAGAAAAAGAAGTTGCAAATTAAGTTGGAGCACCTCACTTCTGAATATCTTCAGGATAGTTCAGACATGGAATTGGTGAAAATTTCAAAGAAGATATGGCTGACTGCGAATAAACATGGAGGTTATGCCACAACATTTATCAATAAAATTAAATTAGCCCTAAATCCGGATCACACTAAGGTAAATATCAAGTTTGAAAAAAAATATGGATTGATTCCTGAAATGATCAAAAATATTGAAGATGCCAGCATTAAGTTTATTGAATCTATGCTTTTCTGGCGCGAAGAGGTAAAGCAAAAAGAGGTTGCTTCCCGCGAAATGAAGAAGCTTTTTAAACAAACAAAAAAACTGCTGACGAATAAGATTGATCGGTTTTCATTGTTATTTGAGACTAAAAATCCCCTCTTTTATAAGGAGTATCGTCAGTTAAGAGATAGTCAATTGCCAGCAATCCCTGTAACTCTAAGCGATTTATTAGACGAGGTGGAGCAATTACCCGCTGAACAAAGTGAAGCGAAGCCATCAGAGCCGAAAACCAGACGTAAAAACACCCCTACGGTGAATTCTTAAGAACACATTTGTTTCTCTCAGTGATAAAATCAACTTCGAAGTTATTTTCCGCTCCAATCTTTTCGAGAAAAGCCTTGGATTGTTTGATCATCGGATCGTGATCTGCTGAGGCAACAACTAATACTTTAAAACCGGGATGCTGAGCATTACAATTATTATTCCCAAAAATGCAAAGAATTATCAGCAGGAAAAACTGAACGATCTGATTCAACGGATTCCTTGACAAAGGGAAGATAATCGAAAAAAACCATGCAGGTAAACCGATCCGGGCTATCGGGCTACAATCGGATATCGACAGGCAGAAAGAGTCTGAAAATGAAATTAAGCATAAAAACCAGGAACTTCAAAAAGTTAACGCGGAAAAGGATAAGTTTTACTCCATTATTGCCCACGACCTGCGCGGGCCAATGGGTGCAATCATGGGGATGACCGAAATGATGGCTGATGAGACTTTACAAATCCCTAAACAGGAAAGAAAAGAGCTGGCTTCATTGGTAAGCCGTTCAGCCAGGAATACCTTTACCCTGCTTGAGCAATTGCTGGAATGGTCACGAATAGAAAACAAACTCATCCATTTTAAACCTCAAAATCTTGTTCTGAGTGATATTTTGGCCGATTGTTTGAAAATTGTGTCTGAACCGGCCAGAGTAAAGGGTGTCGAACTGAAAGTTGAAGTTTTCAATGAATCTGTAATTTTTGGGGATCTCAATATGTTGCAAACCGTTATCCGGAACCTGTTGTCGAATGCAATAAAGTTTACCCCTCAGGGGGGAAAGTAACCATCTCGAGCACCCCGTGTAAGGATAATTCACTGGTTATCGCAGTGAAAGATAGCGGAATCGGTATGCCTGATGAGATGATTGAAAAACTTTTTAAAGCAGATGCTGAGACAACCCGCCCCGGCACAAATGGAGAACATAGTACGGGATTGGGCTTGCTGCTTTGCAAAGAGTTTGTTCAAAAACACGGAAGTAAAATAGATGTTGAGAGCGAGGTAGGAAGAGGGTCGGTCTTTAGTTTTTCAATTCCTTGCAGCGTGAATTATGGAGAGATTGAAGTACCTAATAGTTTTTTAAAGACAGAAGTCAAAGAGAGTACATTAAACAACCTTAAATTCATTATTGCTGAAGAAGATATTATTTCGGGCAAACTAATTTTGACGATGATTAAACGGTTCTGTAAAGAAGTTCTGATTGTTCGCACGGGGTCAGAAGTTGTTGAGGTTTGTCTTGCAAATGCTGATATTGATCTGGTACTTATGGATATTTCTATGCCTCAGGTTGATGGTTATGAAGCTTCCCGCCGAATTCGTGAATTTAACAAGGAGGTTATTATCATCGCACAAACGGCTCTGGCATCGGAATCTGATATCAAAGATGCCTTGGCCGCGGGATGTAATGATCATATAGCAAAGCCGATTAACAGTAATGAACTGAACCTGTTAATTCACAAATATTTTAATTAGATTTCTATAAAAATTAAAAATCCCCTGGAATCAAAAGGTTCCAGGGGATTTTATTTCACCAGGTAAAATTTTTTGCTGAGCTATTTCTGCACTGTGAATGAGTGATACACCCGGGGCTTCTAAAGTTCCCTGACCCAGATATTCCGATAGCTGACAACGCAACCATGGTCCTGTAATCTGATTCCCCCTTTGAGCTGATTATAAATTTTTTCATCACTTGTACAGCCATAAATCACGGCATTGTTCTGAACCAGAATACCGTTAAGCAGGATTGTAGCCCGGGGATTCGTCCGGTAAGTGTTATCTGCATTAAAAGTAGGGGCAGTGAAAATAATATCATAAGCATTCCAATTACCCGGTTTTTTAAGTGGATTTACAAGGGGTGGGTGCTGCCTGTAAATAGATCCGGCCTGTCCATTGACATAGGTTTTATTCTCATTATTATAGGTTTCCAGAACCTGTACTTCATACAATCCTTGTAAGAAGATACCACTGTTACCACGCATCTGCCCTTCACCGGTTATGTCGGATGGGTGCATAAATTCGATATGCAGCTGAAAATCACCAAATTCTTTTTTAGTTTTAATGTCACCGCCCTCTTTGGTTACCGTGAACATCCCGTCATGAACCGCCCATTGAGGTTCTCCGTTCTTCCCAGTCCACTCTGACAAATCCTTTCCATCAAACAAAGCAACTGCATCTGATGGGGCTGCAACACCATTCTCCGGCGATGCCATTCCTGGCGCCACAACCTTGGGAAGCGGACTGTCGTAGGTATTTAGGATCGGAACCTGCGCAAAACAGGGTGAACTAATCAAAACTGAAGAGAACAGGATAAGGGATAAATAAATAGGTTTCATCATTCAATTGTTTTAAGTTTATACGTGCGTGAATTTTTTAACTAATTGATATTAAATTAATTGCGGAGAGAGTGGGATTCGAACCCACGGTACCGTTACCAGTACAACGGTTTTCGAGACCGTCCCATTCGACCACTCTGGCATCTCTCCTGTTTTAATGCAGCGGGAAGTGGAATACAAAAATAAGAAATTCCCCGGTTTCAACAACTTTAGAGAGATAAGTCAGGGCGGGACTTAAAGTCCCACTCTGACTTAAACAAGTCGCACCCTGACTTTGGATAAATGATTTAATTGGATAATTTTACCATTCAGAAAGTTAAAGACGAAGATCCACATGTCAGATTCAGAATTTATCGTTGAGGTACGACAAGTAAAGAAATCATTTAAAGATGTTCAGGCTGTTAAAGGAGTAAACCTGAAGATTAAGCCAGGCGAGTTTGTGGCTCTTCTAGGACCTAACGGGGCCGGAAAAACAACGCTGGTCGAAATGATCGAGGGGATTCAGCACCCCGACGAGGGGGAGATCTTTATTGCCGGCAAACAGTGGAAACACCACCAGCACGAACTTCATCAGATGATTGGTCTATCGTTGCAGGAGACCCGGTTTATGGATAAGCTGACGGCTTACGAGACGATGCGTCTTTTTGCAAGTTTTTATAAGCTAAATAGCCACCGTGTGGATGAAGTCTTTAAGTTGATTGGACTTGATGAGAAGAAAAAAGCTTATGTCGATAATTTATCAGGAGGTCAACGGCAGCGCCTGGCCCTGGGGGTTGCTCTGCTCAATAAACCAAAAATTCTGTTACTCGATGAACCCACCACAGGTCTCGATCCCAATGCCCGGCGCGAGATCTGGAATATCCTGCTTGATCTGAAGAAAACCCACAATACATCATTGATTCTTACCTCCCATTATATGGAAGAGGCTGAATATCTGTGTGACCGCATTATAATTATGGACCAGGGAAATATTCTTGGTGAAGGGACTCTTCAGGAGATTCTGGCCCTGGGAGGTGGTCACCGCTCACTCGACGAATTGTTTATTTCACTAACCGGACGCCATTTGTATGAATAGGATAACAAATCATCAGCTTTATCGGTTAATTGTCGCTCACTTTGCCGAGATAATCCGCGAACCATCGGTGATCTTCTGGGGTGTCGTATTCCCGATTCTGATGGCCTGGGGGCTGGGAATTGCATTTACCCAGAAAGGGGGAGTCCAGGCCAAACTTGCCGTTGTCAGAAAGACAGATTCAACAAACCCAAACCGGGAGACAAAATTAATTACCTGGTTATCCGCCAATACCCAAAAGAAAGACAGTGTCTATACGATAACCCTTAAAAATGAAAAACTCGGAGATGCTACGCTGAGTTTTGTTGAAACCTCCTCGTCAAATGCCTTTACCCTTCTTAAAAAAGGGAAGGTTTCCGTAATCATAGAAGATCAGATCAACGGTTCCGAATACAGGTTTGATCCGGCAAATGCGGAGGCAAAGGCGGCCTATCATCTTGCTGCAGACCTTGAGGCTCATGGGCCGCAATTCTACACCGAAAACCAATCGCAAATCGAACCGCTGACACTCTCAGGTACGCGATATGTCGATTTTCTGATTCCCGGGCTATTGGCCATGGGCATCATGATGGCCTGCAGCTGGGGAATCAGTTATACGATCATCGATCGCCGCTCAAAAAAGCTGTTGCGCAGAATGGTCGCAACCCCCATGAAGAAATCAAACCTCCTGTTTGCCCTGATCACTGCCCGGTTTACGATGAACCTGGCCGAAGCAATCTTGCTTTTCCTCTTTTCCTGGATCTATTTTGGCGTCAAAATTCAGGGGAGCCTGCCTGCATTGATTGTTCTGTTTATCGCTGCAAACATTGCCTTTTCTGGAATCGCCATACTCATCTCGTCGCGCACAGCAAATACCGAAGTGGGGAACGGAATGATCAACGCCATTGTAACACCAATGATGGTGGTTTCCGGCGTGTTTTTCAGTTATCATAACTTCCCCGACTGGGCAATTCCTGCAATTCAGTATCTTCCCCTTACGATGATTACTGATACTTTCAGAAGTATTTTCAATGAAGGTGCAGGCTTCATGGATGTCTGGCGCGAAGCGCTCGTGCTTACCACCACCGGCGTCGCTTCGTTTGTAATCGGATTGAAGATTTTTAAATGGTATTGATTGAGGAGGGCGAATAGGCGAAGGGGCGAATAGGCGATTGGGTGTGTCTAGTCCTGAAATAGGGTTGAACGATGGAAAGTTATCAATGACACCATTTTTCTGGTGAGTTAATCATAATGATAAGTTGGGACAATATATGATCATATTTGTCGTATAACAAATCGTACTTTATTTTATCAATATATTCAAATTCCACGGCAAAATCAAGCCAGACTTGCGTCTCTGCCGCCTCCCCTTCAGAATCAGAAAGTTTGGATACAAAAGATTTTGGATACCTTCTTTTTCTGAATGATTCTGCAATATTTGCACATACTGATCTTGAACTACGTCTGACTTGATCCGTTAATGAATACTTTTCTTCAACTGGAAATGCTTTGGAAATAAGATAAATTTCCAGAGCTGCACCAAAAGCTAGTTTATAAATTTCCAGTTCTTTATGTGTTCTGATAAGGTTCATATCTTCTTTTTCTTAAAGATACGAAATATCGACGCAAAATGTTGAATCCTGCCCCATCCCTATTCGCCTGTTCGATTCAAATCGCCTCGCCTCATCGCCTATTCGCCCCATTGCCCCAACGCCCCATCGCCCCGACGCCCCTTCGTTCCTTTTAAAAATATATCCACCTTTTCCGGAACCATACCCGATATTGATTCTCCCTTTTTTAATTTCTCCCTTATTTCTGTAGCCGAAATATCGATTAATGGCGCTCTAATAAAAGTTGTATTTGGGAAAAGCGAATCTTCATTACAGACAAATCCGGGCCTTGGATAAACGATCAATCCAAATTCATCTATAATCCGTAGGTATTCAACCCATTGTGTGATGATTGCCAGGTTATCTCCGCCAATAAGGAGTAAAAACTGATGCTGGGGATATTGGATTCTGAGATTCTCAAGCGTACGGATAGAGTAAGAGGGGCGGAGGAGATGAAACTCAAAATCACTTGCTTTCATTCCATGTTCATTTTCAATTGCAAGTTCAACCATCTTTAACCGCTTATCCTCCTCCATCAGGTCGGCATTCTCTTTTAACGGGTTCTGGGGAGAGACAAGAAACCAAAGTTCATCTGCCACCCCCTGTATCAGCACCTCGCGGGCAATAGCCAGATGGCCGTTGTGAATCGGGTTGAATGATCCTGAAAAGATGGCGATTTTCATTCGGGATTGAATAACGATTCTAAGTTAATACTTTTAATCTGAGTTCTTCTCAAGAAACTGAATCACTTTCTGTTCTGCTTCCAAAAGTGCATCCTCTAGCTTGTCATTCACAATAACAATGTCAAATAGATTGACAAAACTCATCTCATGTTCAGCCTTGGCGATGCGCTGCTGAATTACCTCAAGATGATCTGTTGAACGAATTATTAATCTGTTTTTGAGTTCTTCAATCGACGGAGCCTGGACAAAAACTGCAAGCGCCTTATCTCCGTAATATTTCTTAATATTACTTCCGCCAACTACATCAATGTCAAAAAGGATATTCTGTCCATTTTTGGAGATTCGTTCCACCTCACTTTTCAGGGTTCCGTAAAAACATCCCGGATAAACCTCTTCCCACTCGAGAAATTCACCCTGATCTATCTTGTTTTTAAATTCTTCCACAGATAGAAAGTAGTACTCTTTGCCATTTTGTTCGGTTCCCCTTGGCTTGCGGGTAGTGGCAGAGATCGAGAATCCGAAGTTGAGCCCAAGGGTCAGTAAATGTGATACTATTGTAGTTTTACCGGCTCCCGACGGGGCAGAAAAAATGACCAGTTTGCCTTCGCTCATGGATTAAACAAATTGAAATTAGAAATTAAGATTAAACCCGGCAAAATCAGAGTGCATTCAGAAGCTGTTCCTTAATCCGCTCAAGGGCATCTTTCATCCCAATAACCAGCTTTTGCATCTCCGTATGGTTTGCCTTTGAGCCGAGGGTGTTGATCTCACGACCGATCTCCTGGGCAATAAATCCCAGCTTTTTTCCGACAGGCTCATCCAACTCCAGCGTTTCAAGAAAATAGGAACAATGATTTCCTAACCTGACTTTTTCCTCATTCACATCCAATTTTTCAAGATAGAATATCATCTCCTGCTCCAACCGGTTATGATCAACTCCATCTGGTGTGGAAAGCTCTTTTAACCCATCAAGAATCCGCTCTTTTACTTTGGCCACCCGCTCAAGTTCATAGGGGGCTATCTGTTCAAGCAATGTTTTTATTGTGTTGATATTGAAGATTATATCATTATATAGCGATACTCCTTCCTGAATCCGGAAATTATCCATTGCATCCAGCGCTTCGCGAATGGCTCCAACAATAATTTTCCACTCATTTTCGTCCAATTCATCGCGGGTGGTTTTTACTACTTCCGGCAGTTGCATGATTATCTGAAGAGTAAGCTCACTAACCGGGAGTTTAAGCTCTTTGCTGATTTCGGAGAGCTGATTGAAATAGCTTTTCACCATCGAACTGTTGATGGCGCTGTTGCTTTCAACACCCAGCGATTCGGCGAAGATGTTAAAGTCGACCTTGCCACGGATCAGCCGGTCGGAAAGCTCGCGCCGGATTTCGATCTCCTTTTCACGGTAAACACCCGGAATCCTGGTGTTAACATCAAGTACCTTACTGTTGAGAGATCTTACTTCAACGGTGATTTTTTTCAGGGCGAGTTCACATTCAGATTTCCCGTATCCTGTCATCGATTTGATCATAAGCTATATTTTGAGGTCAAATTTAACCTTTTAATTTGAAAGAGGGAAGTAAGCTCATCAAATGGATTAATGTAAAAAACTCTGTGATCCCCCGTGTATCTCTGTTGCACGTAAAGTACAGGACAGAGTTACACCCGGGAATTCACAGAGTTTTAAAGAGCAGCAGGCTCTGAATCAGATTATTCTGTATATGCAGGATAATCGGTAAATCCTACTTCGTCTGCAGAATAGAACGTATTGAAATCCAATGTCTCAGATAATGGCCAGTTATTCTCCAATCGGGTTACCAAATCCGGATTGTTGATAAATTGTCTTCCAAATCCAACCAAATCGGTATAACCGCTGGTAAGATCTGCGGTAGCTGTTTCGAGGTTATATCCTCCGGTGAGAATCAGTGTGTTTTTAAATTTCTGATGAATCGTATTTTTGATACTGAACGGAACTTCAGGAGCACCCATCGCACTGTGATCTACAAGGTGAATATATACAATTCCCCGCTCGTTTAATTGTTCTGCAAGGTAGGTGTAGGTCGCTTCAATCTCAGGATAATGTGGCATATCGCTGGCTACACCAAATGGAGAGAGTCTGATGCTGGTTTTGTTCGCTCCAATTGCCTTGATTGTAAGATCGACAACTTCAAGAACGAAACGGCAACGATTTTCGATGCTTCCACCATACTCATCTGTGCGCTGATTGCTGACAGGTGAAAGGAATTGCTCCAATAAATAACCATTGGCAGCATGCAGTTCTACACCGTCAAAACCCGCTTTCACTGCAAGTGTGGCTGATTGAGCATATTCATTTATTGACAGTTGAAGCTCTTCTGCATCCATGGCTTTGGGAACATCAAAATCCTTCATTCCCTCCTGGTCGGTCCACATCTGTCCGGAAGCCTGAACAGCAGACGGAGCAAGTGCGATCGCACCCTCAGGTAAGTTCAGTGAATGGCTGATCCTGCCGGCGTGCATTAATTGAACGAAAATCTTTCCTCCAGCTTTATGAACTGCAGTTGTGGTCTTTTTCCATCCTTCAACTTGTGCCTCGTTGAAAAGACCCGGAATACGACAGTACCCAAGTCCGTGGGGTGATGGAGAGGTGCCCTCGGTAATAATCAGACCTGCACTCGCACGCTGTTCGTAATATTTGGCAATCAAATCGTTAGGGATATTTCCAATAGCCCTGCAGCGCGTCATTGGAGCCATTACTATTCTGTTTTTTAATTCAATATCACCTAAAGTGTATTTTGAGAATAAATCGGATGTCGACATAAATTTTTTATTATTAATTTTAATTCAATGTTGTAACATGCAAATACAGGTAATTGTTTTAAAATATTAAATTTGATAACTAAAAATTAAGACCCTACTAACATGCTGAGATTATTATTCTATTTACCGGTCATTATTTTATTTCTTTTTTCCGGTTGTGCAACCAGGAAAGCTGATCTGAAGATTACAGGCCTTCGTTGTGAGAATCTTACAAATCCACTGGGGATTGGCACTACAACCCCAGGGTTGAGCTGGAAATGTAAATCCGATAAAAACGGAACCCGACAGCAAGCTTTTCAGCTCCTTGCAGCGAGCGACACCATGTTGTTAAATGAACACGATGCTGACTTGTGGAATTCCGGCAAGATAAATTCCGATGTTTCTAATCTGGTTTCATGGAATGGAAAGAAGTTAAATTCAAGGTCTGTTGTCTATTGGAAAGTAAAAATTTGGGATGAAAACGACATGGTTTCAAACTGGAGTTCTGTTGAAGGTTTTAGCATTGGACTTTTACCTGGTGAGGATTGGCAAGCAAGCTATATTGGTTTACCACCCTTGGTTGGAAATCCTGAAAGTCCGTTATTAAGAAAGCAGTTTAAGATATCAGGCAAAGCGGATAAACGACTGATTTATATTAATTCTTTGGGTTATCACGAACTTTTTATCAACGGGAAAAAAGTGGGCGATGCGCTACTTGCGCCTGCAGTATCTCAGTTTAACAAACGATCGCTGAGTCTGACGTATGACATTTCATCTTATTTGACTGAGGGGGAAAATGATCTTGTAATCTGGCTGGGGCGCGGCTGGTATGCTGCAGATCTTCCGGGAGTGACTTATAAAGGGCCGCTGGTACAGGCCGTGGCAGAAGAACTGGTCAACGGGAAATGGAATACCCTGATCGCTACAGATTCCACCTGGAGAGGAAGAGAAAGTGGCTACACCTGCATTGGAAACGGGAAAGGTGATCACTTTGGAGGGGAAAGGGTGGACGGGGCAAATGTCCTTCCCGATCTGACTCCCAAGACGCTCAGTAAGGTGAACTGGAATGCAGTTTATACCGCAAACATTCCTCAACATGAAGTTTCTCCCCAGACTGTTGAATTAAATAGGGTACAGGATTCAATCACTGTTTTTACAGCGAAACCGCTTGGTGTCCGGACCTGGTTGGTGGATATGGGCAAAACACTTACCGGGATAGCGAAAATCCAGTTCTCGGGATTAAAACCGGGCCAGGAGGTCGTTATGGAGTATAGCGATCATTTGGATAAAGAAGGTAAGTTTGCCGACCAGCACCAGGAAGACCGTTATATTGCCAGAGGAGCAGGGGAGGAGCCTTTTAGCAGTAAATTCAACTACCATGGCTTTCGATATATCAAAATCAGTAACCTGAATGACCAACCTAAAGCCGGAAGCATTAAGGCTTACCTGGTTCATACCGGTTACAGGCAGGCGGCAACTTTTCAATGTTCCGACAGTGATCTGAATACGATTCATGACATGTTGTTTTACACGCTGAGGTGTCTGAGTATCGGTGGATATTTCGTCGATTGTCCAACATTGGAGCGTCTGGGTTATGGAGGAGATGGAAACGCCTCAACACTTACAGCCCAAACCATGTTCGACCTTGGTCCACTTTTCTCGAACTGGCTGCAGGCCTGGAGTGACTGCATCCGTGAGGACGGAGGAATGCCTCATACGGCGCCATGCCCTTATCCTGCCGGTGGGGGCCCCTACTGGTGCGGGTTTATTATTACTGCTACGTATAAAACATACCTTAATTACGGCGATGTTCGTCTGCTCGAAAAGTACTATCCGGTGATGCAGCATTGGCTGGGTTATGTGGCTAAATACTCACCCGATGGTATGTTACACCCTTGGCCAGAAACCGATTACAGAGGTTGGTATTTGGGTGACTGGGCCGTACCCGAAGGTGTCGATCAGAAAAATATGGGATCTGTTAATTTGGTTAGTAACTGTCTCGTAAGCCAATGCCTTGAGAAGATGGAAAAAATTGCCCGGATATTGGGTAAAGATAGCGACGCCACTGGGTATGCCCAACAAAATGAGAAACTCAAAAAACAGATTCATCAAACGTATTTTAATGCAACGAATCATAGTTATGCAACCGGTTCACAGATTGATTTGACCTACCCTTTGTTGATGCAGGTTGTTCCTGACTCATTAATTGGGACAATAACCAGATCACTTCAAAATGAAATCGCAATCAATCGCAAAGGACATATTGCCACCGGGTTAGTTGGAATTCCCATTTTTACCGAGTGGGCAGTTAAAAACCACGCTACGGATCTGTTCTATACTATGCTCAAAAAGCGGGATTATCCAGGGTATTTATACATGGTCGATAATGGTGCAACTACAACCTGGGAACATTGGTCAGGCGACAGAAGCCGAATACATAATTGTTACAATGGCATTGGTTCGTGGTTTTACCAGGCGGTAGGGGGAATTCGTCCCGATGACAATTTTCCAGGCTATCGGCAGGTATTCATTGATCCTCAGATTCCTCAGGGAGTTACCTGGGCAAAAACCTCAAAAGAGACCCCCTATGGTACCATTATCAACAACTGGGTTTTGGAAAATAATCAACTTAAAATGACCATTGAGGTGCCGGTTGGCTGCACAGCAAAGGTTGTCTTACCAGGTAGTACCAAAGAGTACGGGTTAAATGGAATCCCTATAAAATTGGAACTACAAAAGAATCCATCGCTGGTAACCCTTGGAAGTGGAAAGTATACGCTTAGTTATAACAGGTAGGATACAAATTATTTAGAATAATTTAATGTTGTAAAGAGGTACAAATAAGTGTCTGCTTCAATCATAAGATTGCACTTTGACAGGCTCAGTGTACCACTTCGTCACAACAAATACACCCGGTTCCTGCGGAACAACAGGACCAATAACGTTCCTTGCAATGACAATACACATGAAAAGGAGGAGCATTACTCCGTGCTCACTGTCATTGCGAGGAGCCGTGCAAAAACTAAAATCCATTTGACCAGCAAGATCTGAAGGCGACGAAGCAATCCCTGAGTGAGGAGCAATTTTTTAGGAAAAGAACTTCATCATTGAACTTTTTCGCACGTAGAGATTGCTTCGTCACAACAAATACACCCGGTTCCTGCAGAACAACTTGACCAATAACGTTCCTCTCAATGACAGTAAAACCGGGGAGCGCTGCAAAAATTTTATATGAAATGATTGACATCCTGAACGACGAAGCAATCTTTCCTACAGGTCTGATTTCCTTAGTTGCTGCAAATAATCAATACGACAACTTTAATGCGACATCTTTTTATTTTGGATCTTTAAGAAATCAGTCAGTTAGGAAAATAAGGATTTATGTCGGAATTAAACCATCTACTCAGCTTGGGAAGCAAAAAAAATAATGTTCCTTTCGTCAAGACAATCTGCAAATTATTGATAATAAAGATTTAATGATTTTGAAAAAACTATTTATCATAAGGAATTGCCCGACGCCAGCCGCCAGCAGCCAGTTGCCATCCGCCAATAGCCAGCTGCTAGCCGCCAGCCGCCAGCCATTAGCGAAACCCATGCCCTGCCGCAGGTGCAGTGTTGACTTTCAGGCTATCCACGAAATAGGTACTTTCCCCTTTCCAGGGAAGGGTACCGTTTTTTTCGACATAATGGACGACGACACTTTCACCTTGCACCTTCTCAAGTTGGAGTGCAACCGATTTATCGGTTACCGAGAAGAAAAATTTTTCGGATGCAATGGCCACATTGGTATTGCTTTGGATGCTGCTCAGGATCATCTCACCCTCATAGGTTTTAAATATATTCCCTTTATAAGAGATCTTTTGGAGCAAACCGGCACGATACCCTTCGCTGTAGGTAAAGGAATATTTCCAGTAAATAATCAGGCTTAGAACTACAATGATTGTCAGGGTTGAAATAAAAGCAAATTTTTTCATGTTGATCTTGAATTAAACATCGGTGAACAAACTTAAACTAATTTCAGGATTTTTTTCATTCGAAGCAACGGGATTTCCAGACTAATTTATTGAATACTAATTAATTTAAACAGAAATCTTTATTAAATGAAAATCTATTGCCAAATCTGATTAAAAATACGAATTTTGCCAATTGAATCAAATAAAAAAGCAATGGCTGAAGATCGGCAAATAATTTTTTCAATGTACAAGGTAAGTAAGACTTACCCGCCTCAGAAACAAGTAATAAAGGATATATCCCTCTCGTTTTATCTGGGAGCCAAGATTGGTATTATCGGTCTTAACGGATCGGGGAAGTCAACACTTTTAAAGATTATTGCCGGTCTTGAAAAGGACTTTAATGGAGAATTGGCCTTTTCTCCGGGATATACCGTAGGACATTTGTCGCAGGAACCGATTCTCGACGAAACAAAAACGGTGATGGGAATCGTACAGGAAGGTGCCCAGGAGATTGTCGATATCCTCGAGGAGTATGAGGATATTAATCTGCGGTTTGGTCTGCCTGAGGTTTATGAGAATCCCGATGTAATGGATAAACTCATGGACCGGCAGGCGGTGCTTCAGGAAAAAATTGACGCAACAGATGCCTGGAACCTCAATAATAAGCTTGAACGGGCGATGGATGCCCTCCGTTGTCCCGATGGTGATACTTCGGTAAAAATATTGTCTGGTGGTGAACGGCGTCGTGTAGCGCTTTGCCGGCTTTTGCTGAAACAGCCCGATATTTTACTCCTTGATGAGCCTACCAACCACCTTGATGCCGAATCGGTAGAATGGCTTGAAGTCCATTTGCAACAATATAAAGGGACTGTAATCTGTATTACCCACGACCGATATTTTCTTGATAACGTGGCCGGATGGATTCTTGAACTCGATCGTGGAGAAGGGATTCCATGGAAGGGGAACTACTCCAGCTGGCTCGAGCAGAAGTCAAAGCGGTTAGAGATGGAGGAGAAGGGGGTTTCAAAACGTCGCAAGACCCTCGAACGCGAGCTGGAATGGGTAAAGATGAGCCCAAAGGCGCGTCAGGCCAAATCGAAAGCCAGGTTGGGTGCTTACGAAAAACTGCTTAATGAAGATGTTAAGCAGAAAGAGGACAAACTTGAGTTGTTTATCCCCAACGGACCACGTCTGGGTGATAAGGTTATTGAAGCGCATGGCGTTTCCAAAGCTTACGGTGACAGGTTGTTGTTCGAAGGTCTTGATTTTGTTTTGCCTCCTAATGGGATTGTCGGTGTAATCGGGCCCAATGGTGCAGGAAAAACGACCTTATTCAGGATGATCCTGGGTCTCGAAAAAATTGATTCGGGAAGTTTCTCTGTCGGGGAGACCGTGAAGATCGGATATGCCGACCAGGGACACGAAGCAATTGTAAATGACAAGACTGTCTATCAGGTTCTTTCAGGCGGCACCGACGAGGTGATGGTCGGAGGCAGAATGCTCAATGCAAGAGCTTATGTTTCAAGGTTTAACTTCAGTGGCGCTGACCAGGAGAAGAAATGCGGGGTTCTTTCAGGAGGGGAGCGTAACAGGCTTCACCTTGCACTGACATTGAAATCTGAGGCTAATGTTCTGCTTCTCGATGAGCCAACCAATGATATTGACGTGAACACACTTCGTGCTTTGGAAGAGGGTCTCGACAGTTTTGCGGGATGTGCCGTGGTTATCTCCCACGACAGGTGGTTTTTAGACCGGGTGGCAACCCATATCCTGGCATTCGAGGGTAACTCACAGGTATACTACTTTGAGGGAAGTTACTCTGAATACGAAGAGAACAAGAAAAAACGGCTTGGGGATAATACCCCTCACAGGATCAGGTATAAGAAACTGGGGGAATAATTTAAACCTTTAGTTTTCATATAGATAATAATAAATCCGGGCAGTTTACCCGGATTTTTTATTGGTAGTAAGTAAGGTTATCAATTAAAATAGATCAGAATGACTACCGGTTCGGGTTAACCATATTTCATTCTCAATTGTTAAGATTTTCCAAATAATCAACCAATCTGGTTTCAAATGAGCCTCCCAGAAACCAATATAATTTCCTGATAATTTATGAGGTAAATAGGAAGATGGAAGATATCCTTTTTCTTCAAGGATTATTATTGCTTGCTTAATCACCTCAAAATTGCATCCTCTTTTCTGAAGACGTCTGATGTCTTTTTTGAAATTGTTAGTAAAGACAAGTTTGAACATTTTAATTATTGCTACATACCTAATTTTGAAAACAACTCATTTGAATCTTTAACCATTGTCCCTTTATGTGATTCAACATCATTTATCGCCTTCCGGGTTTCATAATTGGGAATAGGTTCTTCAATAAGATGTGTCTCTATATTCATCTTCTTTAAGAGTGTAGTAAGAAAATCTTTCTCAGCCTTATTCTTTGGTTTTATTACTATCGTTGTCATTTTGAATTCCTTTTTACAAAGATAAATAAGAAATTTGCGAATTGCGAATCATTGACAAATTGTCGAATTTTTCTCCTTAATTATCACCCTCTCTCCCTCTCCCCGTCTCTCCCTCTCAATCTCTACTCCGCCCGAAACTCCACTGTCCTCTTCGTCCGGTTACTTTCCAGGCATGCCTCCAGTATCCGGATGACAGTCAGTGCCTCCTCAGGCTTAACAAAAAGCTCTTTCCCTTCGCGGATGGTTCCATATAACTTTGAGAAGAAACCAGCCAGGTTACCCGGAAGGGTCTCTACCTTTCCGTGAAAATGAAGTCCGTTAATGTTCGTATTCAGTAATCCCCAATCGTTTGGATGATCTTCACCCCATTGTGGTTCGTTCGGGAGATGGTGCCGCTTCATGAGCTCCTCCTGTGGATCAGTTCCCATCTTGATGAAAGAGCCTTCGGTACCATGGACAATATATTGGGGACCTATTTCCCTGACAAGGTAGGAGCATCGCAGGATTGCATTAAATGTCCCGTAATGAAGCCGGATATCGAAATTGTCGGTGGTGCGGCCGCCGGTACGCAGGACATTCAAATGGGCAGTTACGGCTTTGGGCAAACCGAATAATACAAGTGTCTGATCGACAATGTGTGAGCCCAGATTAAACAGGACACCGGTCCGTTCGTCTCCATCCTCTTTCCATGACCCCTCCTGGATGAAATTGCGGTAACGGTCGTAATGCGCCTCATATTCCACTACCCGGCCGAGAAGTTTATCATTAAGTATTTTCTGGAGTGTCTGAAATCCGTTGTCTAACCGTTTGCTCTGATAAACGGTGAGAATTACCCCGTTTTGATGAGCTAAAGAAATCAGCTCTCTTGCTTCCTCGCTGGTTTTTGTAAACGGTTTCTCAACCACAACATGTTTCCCTGCAATGAGCGCTTGTTTTGCCATCTCAAAATGAAGATAATCCGGGGTATTGACCAGGACAAGTTCCACTTCAGGGTCATTAAGGATCTCTTCATAGTTGCGGACAATTGTTGCCTCGGGATACCTTTGGGCTGAGATATTTTTAGATCGCTCTAAAATCTTGTGAATTTTAAAGAATTGAGGAAAGACTTTTAAGGATGGTCCCTGAAAGACAACCCCTGACATTCCAAACGATGCAATGGCGGTTACAATTGGTTTGCTCATGGTCGATTATTTAATGAAGATTCAAAGATAGGTGTTTGTTCTTGTTTGAGGTAATCAAGTGGATTGATTAAAGCCATTTTTTGCGTCTGAAGTAAATCAGCATTAATGTAGTCATGAAAATCATAATTCCCCAGAAAATAGCATATCCATTTTGAAATTCCAGTTCTGGTATGTTTTTGAAGTTCATTCCATATACTCCTGCAAAAAATGAGAGCGGGATAAAAATGGTCGAAAAGATCGTAAGTACTTTCATCACTTCATTCATTTTATAACTCACTGTTGAAAGATAGAGATCCATCATTCCGGAGGTGAGATCGCGCAAACTTTCGATTGTCTCAATAATCTGTATGGTATGATCATAATTATTGCGGAAATAGATGCGTGTCTCATCATGAATAAACGGATGATCAGATCGGTGAAGTTGGTTAAGGACTTCGCGAGCAGGCCAAATTGTCTTTTTTACATAACCCAACCGTCTTTTTATTTTGTATATCGCCTCCTGGCTCGCTTGCCCTGGCGGTGCGATCAGTCCTTCTTCAATCTCTTCGATACTATCACCGATCTCTTCAATTATTGTAAAGTAATGATCTACAATGATATCTATTATTGCAAAAACGAGATAATCGCTTTTCATTCGTCTAACCCGGCCTTTACTGGTAAGGATTCTGTTCCTTAATGTTTCAAATTCTCTTGGCATTGTTTCATGAAAAGAGATCACATAATTGGGTCCTAACACGATACTGACCTGTTCTATATTTACCTCACGACTTTCTGGTATTAATTGCAAATTTTTGAATACTAAAAAAATATAATCGTCACGTTCCTCTATCCGAGGCCGTTGAGTAGTGTTGGCAATGTCTTCCAGATCAAGGGAAATAATCCCAAATTTATTTCCTATCTCATTTATTATTTCAGAATTATGCACCCCCGTAACCTGGATCCATTTGATTGTTGGTCGAATCAAATAACTATCCAATTCCTTCACTAAGCTAATGGAATGCATTTCTGCAATTGTTGATTCATCATATTCCAACAGGTCTATTTTAATCTCTTCCAAACGTGGTTTGCCAATGTATTCGATAGTTCCTGGAACGCTTCCCTTCTGGGCAGTCCTAGAAATAAATTTGTGAAGATCAATAGTTTTAAGTCTGATTTTTTGCATATTTTGCGAACTTTTTAACAATTACAGGATAATATTGCCTGCAAGAATAATTATAAATTTACAGAAATTTATAACAAATCTGTAAATCTCCTTAATAAATTCTTTTTTAAGCAAAAAGACGATTAGGGGATAAAAAAAATAAAATTTCCACCAGATATTTGTAAAAAAGTATTTAGGTTTGACCCGGTTTTGATTATACTCATCAAATTTTTATAATAATGAAAAATCCCATACTGTTAACAGGAATAATATTCGCTTTTTTATGTTTTACTCATCCCAATACTTCATTCGGTGCAGAAGGGGAGATCCTCAAAATTGACAAAAATCAGTTTAAAACACTGATTATGGATTATGAGAAAAATCCTACGACCTGGAAATTTCAGGGAAAATTGCCGGTAATTGTTGATTTTTATGCCGACTGGTGTGGCCCATGCAGAACTGCTTCACCTATTTTGGAGGAGCTGGCACGAAAGTATAAAGGGAAAATAGTGGTTTACAAGGTTAATACTGATCAGGAGCGTGAGTTAGGAACCGTTTTTAAGATCAGTACAATTCCTGCATTTTTGTGGGTTCCTGCTCATGGTGGCCCGACTATGTCGTCAGGAATTGCCAGAACACCAGAGGCAACAAAAGAGCAGTTCGAGAAAATGATCCAGGAAATGCTTCTTAAAAAGTAATAAAATAAGGAAGAGGATTCGAAAAACACCGAATCCTCTTCCTTAAATAATTTTTCTATCCTCAAGGAATTAAAATTCCATCACCACAATTGTATCGATTGGCGCGCTGCCAGATTTTCAGGTGCAGGTTTATAGGTCTCCTGTGAATTTACAGGGAAAGAGCCAAAACCCAGCAATATCAGGAGTAAAACAATCCGATATTTCATAATCTGTTTTCTTAAAAGTTATCAGCAATACGATAAGCTTCAATCAGAGCCAGTTCACCCTCTTTACCATCGAGAGTTCTCCCGTGTTCCATACATAATACCCCGTTATACTCTTTGCCATGAATATGTTTGAATATGTTCCGGTAGTTCATCTCTCCGCTGCCAGGTTCTCTGCGTCCCGGATTATCACCCAGATGGAATGCTGCAATCTCAGACCATGCTGCATCAATATTGGGGATTATGTTACCTTCAGTAATCTGTTGATGGTACATATCATCAACTATTTTGCAGGCAGGACTATTGACTGCGCGGCATATGGCATAAGTTTGAGGAATACCTGTGAGGAACAGACCAGGATGATCACGTTTATTTAACGGTTCAAGGACAATTGTTAATCCACCTTTTTCGGCGATATCACTCAGTTCCCGCATCATGTCAATCACATTGGCTGTCTGATATTCCCAGGCCATATGTTCATTGTAACGGCCCGGAACCATCAATGCCCATTTTACACCTGTCCGTTTATAAATCTCAACCCCGTCGTTGACCTTTTTAATAAGCATCTCTCTGACATCAGAATCCTTTATCACCATCGATTCTTTACTGAAGTCAGCATACAACACAAAAGGGCCCATATCCATATTCTGACGGGCAAGTTCTGCCATGATCTTTTCCTGCTGATCGACAGAATGCCCGGATAATCCATTATCAAACATCGCTCTGAAGCCCTGGTCAGAGCAGAATTTTATAACATCAACAGGATCTTTTCCTGCCAGTTCAGGAAAACTCCCAAAGCCGGGAGCATATTTGAGTTTGAATTTTGCCGAATTTGAAGGTTTGACAACCTCCGTCTGATTAGCACCAAAAGCGCTGTTTGAGAACCCTGCCATGGCTGCTACAGCTGCAGTATTTTGAATGAAATTTCTTCTGTTCATCACCATTTTTTAAGATATAGTTTGTATCGTTTAAGTTGAATATATACAGTGAAGGGTCATCCGACATTGACAATCGGAATGACCCTTTGAAATATTTTCAAAAAAAGAGTTCAGGGAAATCTATAAGGCTCTTTTGGAACAACAATCCACATGATTAAATAGATCACAATGCCGGGAAAAACAACAGTAAAGAAGGTAGCCAACGCAAATATCAGCCTCACGATAGTTGGGTCTACATCCAGATAATTGGCTAATCCGCCACATATCCCTGCCAGCATTCGGTCATTCCGGCTCCGGGTTAGCCGCTTGGGAGAATTAAGTTCCATATCACTCTATTTTAGGTTTACTTTATTATCCTCGGAATCCTCATCGTTTTCAAGTAAATAGAGTTCCTCTTCGTACTCAAGTTCAAGATCCATGAATTCTTCGGCCTGTTCAAGCAATTCCTTTACCAGTTCTTCACTTGCTGGTTGTTCGTCAATCCAGAATATCTCCTGATCGATAGAGAACCCTTCAACATCGCAACCAACGATAAACCGGGGTTGCTCGTTATGGACGACAAAGATCTTGTCGGGTAAAACCTGCGAATTGTCCGCTAAAAGAAATTTAGGTAGCATGTTATTTTATTTGAGATTTAGATGATGTTGCAACTTCTGTTGCCTTATCAAAAATACAATATTTTAGTAAACATCGTGTTATTTTGGGAATCTTTAGCAATTTATTAAATTGTGTCATAATGTCATAGTAATGAGGAGATCACGAAATATTGACAGTGTCATAATTCTTGATTTTATTAAAATATCAGTCCTCTGAATTTGTAAAATATTTTATAACTATCAACTAGTCAAACGATTGTATTATTTTTTGAAGAAAGGGGTAAATTTGGCATTTTTATTGTAAATTTAAGACTGAAGCCCTGATTAGGGCGAAATATTTTAGCAAAAAGTTTAACAATTAATGAATGGAGGACTAAGTTATGAAACTGGCAAAAGTATCAGACAGGTTGTTTCCAACGTTTCCATCTTTTATTGACAATTTTTTTTCACGTGATTTGATGGATTGGAACAATTCGAATTTTTCTGCGACAAATAGTACAATTCCGGCGGTAAACATCAAGGAAACCGACGAATCTTTTGTCATTGAGATGGCAGCACCCGGAATGGCCAAAGAGAATTTCACGGTAAATCTGGATGGTGACCGCCTGTTAATCGCTTCGGAAATGAAGGAAGAGAAGGAGGAGCATGAAACAAATTATTCAAGACGTGAATTTAGTTACCAGAGTTTTCAGCGCAGCTTTACAATTCCAGAAGGTACGGTAGATGGCGAAAAAATCGCCGCTAAATATGCCGATGGAATTTTATGGGTTACCCTTCCAAAAAAGGAAGAGGTTAAACCAAAGCCTGCAAAACGGATTGATATCATGTAAAATAAAACAGGGACGTTGGTTTTGTTAATGTAGAGACGTTGCATGCAGCGTCTTTACATTATTTTATAGTTCGCGCAACAACAGGGTTAATTCATCCTGCAAAGCCTCCTGAATTTCCAGGAAATTATCCTGCAGTTGAAGCATGTTATCGCAAAAAAATTCGTAAAAACTGGTCCAGTCTGAAGTCTTATAAATATTAAGATTAATTTTTTCGGTGTAAATCCGACAGACCTCCTGGTGATTTTCATTTAAGTAGCAGAAATCCCAGATTAATCCCCCCGTAAACCCTTCGCTTAGCAAAATCTTATATTTTTCAACCACTTCGAAAGCCTGAAATCGGCGGTATTCTGAACGGTGATTTAATTCAAGTGCCACTATTGCAGAGTTATTGCAAACATCAAATTTAAGGTCTACGTGGCTAATTTTCGTGTCGTGCAGTATCCATTTTTTTTTACGGTAAGCCAATGCAGGAATAGTGTCACAATACTGGTCAAATTTTAACCAGAATAATTGTTTCTGCGCTTTGCTTTCTTCCTTGGTAAGCATAAATGGGATGGAAATTATCAGTGCTTCGAATGGTTAACCACTGTCTGATAATTAAACCAGTGCTGATAAAACCGGAATGAAGAAAACAAAAGAGGAATACCCATGGTGATATAGGCAAGCGATAAGGACGAGAGAGGAACTATCAATGTTTTTCTGAGGAAGATACCCATACTTATCATACCAACCATCATCATATAACTTCTGAAATTGAAAAATTCATAGAAATGATGCCGGTCTCCAAAAAGATTAGAGATTCTGTTAACATGCTTTTTGGAAATCTTTGAAAAGACCAAAATAAAGAACAGCAGGCCTGCACAACAACATGATGTTACTTTTAGCCAGGAAAAACCGGTAGTAGCTTCTAGCATATAACTCCCCCGGAAAAGTAACATTCCTCCGGCAAAAGTCCAGACTAATGCAGCTTCAAACAGGAGAATTCGTTTGGATACGCTAAATTTCATTGCTTTCAGAAAATGCATTTTCGTTTTAATACTTGGATAGATTGAACGCGGTCAAAAATAGTAGTTTTTTTGTTGCCGATCCGAAGGGTCCCGATTTTTTAATCCATCATCACAAAAAAAGAGCCTCACATTAATTGTAAGGCCCTCTTTTTTAATTGCTTGATTTAGTTTGTAAAAACTATGCTAGTTTTACATTTACCGCATTCAATCCTTTTCTTCCTTCAGTAACATCGAATGTTACATCATCATTTTCTCTAACTTTGTCGATAAGACCAGTTACATGTACGAAATACTCTTTGTCAGAGTCATTGTCCTTGATAAACCCAAAACCTTTGGATTCATTGAAAAATTTTACTTTACCTGATTGCATTTTAATAATTTTTAATCATGACAAATATAAGCGAAAATGATGAAAAACAAAGGTTTTTTACATTTTTATTAATTTTCCTTAATTTTTTATTAAAATTAATAATCAATATACAATAGTTCGTTCAAAACTTAGTTATTTATCTGATTTACAGTAAAATAACTCATTATTTATTAGGTTAAAACCGCGGGAATTTGTATCTTTAAAGT